>JAUCGE010000136.1 GCA_030377965.1 Desulfobacterales bacterium HSG16 | reverse complement strand
TTCTTATCGAAAATCCTTGTAGAAAAACAAAAAAAACATAACTGAAATCACTAAATTTTGACTTTTAATACAGCATCTGTTATCAAACCGAAACGTAAAAAACAATGCAAAGGAAACCGGTTGACATGAAAAGTACCAACAAAGTTATATATAAAATTTTTCTTCTCCTGCTCTTTGCTTTCTGTGCCTGCGATCAAAGCGAAAGAAATTCCGGAACAGGAACTATATCTTATGTCCCTGAAGACTGTACCATGCGGGGGCAAAACGAATTTGTTTACAAGGTCATGACCGATACTTACTTGTGGAATGATATAGTTCCTGCAATCGACCCGGAAGTTTATGCCACACCTTCTGACCTGCTCGCTGATGCAAGAAATGAATCTGTTGACAGGTGGAGTCATATCACATCTGAAACCGACTACCATTCTTATTACGAAGAGGGAAAATATTTCGGACTCGGGTTCAGCTTTCAATATGATAATAGAGAGAATCTTCGGACAAGTTTTGTTTATAAACATTCTGCAGCAGGTGAAGCAGGACTTGAGCGGGGAGATATTCTGCTTGAAATCAATGAAAAAACTGTTGAAGAAATAAATAATCAGGGGCTTTGGGAGAGTATCATGGGGCCTGATGAACCAGGTATTACAGTCGAGCTTAAGATCAGAGACGAAAACGGGGAAGAAAAATATCTGCTCATGGAAAAAAACGATGTTTATATCAACACGGTTCTTTTTCATGATATTATTGAGGTTGACGGGAAAAAAACAGGGTATCTGGTTTTAAAAAGCTTTCTTGAAACGACAAAAAAAGAGCTTGACGCAGTCTTTGCTGATTTTAAAAATGTGGGGGTGGATGATCTGATTCTTGATCTTCGTTACAACAGTGGAGGCCGGTTTTCAAGCGCTGTCTATCTTGCCAGCCTTATCGGAGGAAGCAATGTAGAAGGCAAAATTTTTCAAAAACATATTCATAATGACCAGCACCGGGACTGGGATCGGAATTATTCTTTTTTAAAGCATGAATACGCCATCAATTTGTCCCGTGTAATATTCATTGCCACAGGAACCACATGTTCTGCCAGCGAGAGTGTGATAAACGGACTTGCACCTTTTATAGATGTTGTCATTGTAGGAGATACGACCTGCGGAAAGCCTGTAGGAATGTATGGACATGATTTTTGCGATAAACGGATTCAAGCCATTGAGTTTCAAGTGGCAAATGCAGATGGTCAGGGCGCTTATTTTGACGGAATACCGGTTGATGTTGCAGCAAAAGACGATGTATCTAAAAAATTTGGAGATCTGGAAGAAGAAATGCTTAAAGCAGCTCTGGACTATATTGCCAGCCAGCCGGACTGATGAGTCCGGCTGGAGAACAGAAAAACTATTTGACAGCCATTACAGGGCATTTTGCTTTGATGATCAAATATTGAGCAGTGGACCCGAGAAGCAGTTTGCCAACCTTGGATCTCTTTTTTACGCCCACAAAAATTTCGTCTATCTCTCTTTCTTTGGCAAAATCAATGAGAGCCTCACCTGTGGTCAGACTATCGATGATCAAACGGGTCTCACATGAGATTTTTTCACCAGCGAGCAAAGCTTCCACCTGTTTCAAGGATTGCTCGGCATTTTGAAATGCCTGCTTGGGTACATCCCTGCCTCCCACCATATGAGTCACGATGTACAATTTTCCACTGAAAGCCCTTACATGTTTTTTTGCCAGTTCAAGAGCTGCCTTTGACACATTTGACTGGTCATATCCCACCATTATTTTCATTGGCTTCTCCTATCTTTTCAAGCTTGAAAGGTGTTTTTCATAAATTTCACGATCATCATCGGAAAAAAGTATAAAAATAACCGTTTGAACGGTTTTATTATTTTCAAGAAAATCCAGAGTTGTATCCACCGCTATTTTGCAGGCATCTTTGATAGGATATCCAAAAATTCCGCAGCTAATGGCTGGAAAAGCTATGGATTCGACATTGTTTTCTTCGGCAAGAGCAAGGCTGTTTTTGTAGCAGCCTGCCAGAAGAGTGCTTTCTTCAGGCTCTCCGTTGTACACAGGACCGACCGTATGAATCACATGTTTTGCAGGCAGTTGATACCCCTTTGTTATCCTGGCTTCCCCAGTGGGACATCCGCCGTCTATGGTACGGCATTCTGCCACAAGTTTTGGGCCTGCTGCCATGTGAATAGCTCCGTCAACCCCGCCTCCACCCAAAAGGGATGAGTTAGCGGCATTGACTATAGCGTCTATTTCCAGTTTTGTAATATCCCCCTGTTCAATCTTGATTCGTTCAATCTTGATCCGAGTCAGGACATTTTTTTTCATTTTCCCCCCATTTGGATTGATTTTTATTTATCGTTTTGTAAAAATCTTACAAATCATAAAAAGTGTCATCTTTAAAAGGTTCCACCCGTTTTTTCCGGCCTGCTTTCCCTTTTTTTCCTGAAATGATAAAAGGATCTTCCGATTCGATCATATCACCCATTTCCGATTCGATCATATCTGGATCTTCTCCCTTTTCCATCCGGTTCAGAGCCTCGGTCATGCCTTCCCCGAGTTCAAGCCCGGTCATGTCCGAAAGCCTCCGCATCAGCCTGGCAGCCTGAGCAGGATCATCTTCATTCAATTTATCGGATTCTCTGGCAAGCATGTTCATGGCCTCTTCCATCCTGCTCTCATCAATGGGCAGATCATCCATATCCGAATCCTCTTTTGCCTTTCCTGCCACTGAAAACATGGAAACCTGCCTGGATAGATTTTTATTGGCACACCTGGGACAGACTGGAATTTTTGTTGTATTAACTGTTTTTGAAAAAAAATTATATATAGTATTGCAATCATTGCAATAAAATTCATAGACAGGCATGGTGAATATTGAACCCTCCTTGAGAATTGACAGATAGAAAACAATAAACGTTGTTATCAGAGGAGAAATAACCCGACAGCAGGGGCCGCGGCTCCAGGCTGTCGGGGCAGACCAAAGTACTGTTCCGCTCTTAAGATCTGCAATGAAACGGAACAGAGCAACGGGCTGATGTGATAAAGTCGACGTTTCACTGCCGTTGCTATGATCATGGATATATACCCTCTTTTTTATTTTTTCAATACATATTGACGATTGAACTCTTTTTTTTTGTCCAGACCGTTTTTTTTAAAATTTCAATTGAAAGCCTGCTGAGTACATATTATAAATATATACCAATCAATTCAAACTGTTAGATAAATACGATCAAAGATTTGTTTTTTTGTATCACAAAAAAATTGTGATCTGGCATAAATAATAAATTTGAAAAATTCCTGTTTTCATATTAAGGTGCTTTCGAATTTGACAAAAAATGAGACCAGATTGTAATTTTTTTACCTGGATCTATAAAAAAAACTCAACAAGGGGGGGCCTTCATGAGACTGATCACACGTTGTGATTCCGACGGAATGGCATGTGCTGTACTTCTGGAGGAGATGGGCGTTGTAGAAAAATATAAATTCGTTCATCCCAAAATTGTACAGGACGGCCATATTAAGGTAAACGATAATGACGTACTCGCCAATATACCTTATGCGCCAGGCTGTGGAATGTGGTTTGACCATCATTCAACCGCAATTGAACATATGAAACAGGAGAATTTCGAATTCGATGGTGCCTGCAGGCCGGCACCCAGCACTGCACAGGTGATCTGGGATTATTACAAAGGGGATAATAAATTCGACAGCAGATACCGTCTGATGCTGGATGCAGTCAACCGGTTTGATTCCGGCACATTGACAAGAGAAGATGTCATTAATCCCCAGGGATGGATTCTTATCTGCTTTCTGCTTGATCCCAGGACAGGTCTGGGAAGATTCGATGATTTTCGGATAAACAGCCTGAGATTCGTCGAAAATACAATCCGTTATGCCCGGAGAATGAAGATAGAAGAAATCCTCAAAATTCCAGATGTGCAGGCAAGGGTTAAGCGGTATTTCGATCAGCAGGAGGCTTTCATACAGATGATAGAAAAATGCAGCGAAGTCAGAGATAACTGTATTGTGATAAATCTGTTGAACGAAGAAAATATTTCCCCTGGAAACCGGTTTCTTTCCTATGTGCTGTATCCCAAGCAGAATATTGAAATCAGGCTCATGGGAACAAATAAAAAAAATGTTGTTCTCTCCTGCGGACACAGCATATTCAACAGATCAAGCAGGACAAATGTCGGAAGCCTGATGGAAAAATATGGCGGTGGCGGGCATATCAAGGTCGGCACATGCCAGATAGCAGCAGACAGGTGGGAGAAGGTACTTGAAGAAATTGTCGAACAAATTCAAAAAGACGGTTAAAAATAAAGCGAGGTGATCAGAATGGAGAAAAAAATCGACCCGAACCAGCAGGCCGATCTTGGTGAATGCATGATCGCAACGCTTCTTCATATAGATGCCATGAAAGAGCTGCTGATCGAAAAAGGATTAATCACAAAACAGGAATATGAAACATCTGTACGTAAAACCAGAACAAAATACGAAAGGAGTACGGATGTAAGGCTACCGGTTTTCGATTATAAAAAACAAATGATAAGGATAAACCAGGCCCTCAAAACAACCCGGACAAAAGATCCGAAAACCGTCGATTTTAACAGAACTCCTATTATTAAAACAAATAATTTCGGCAAGACAGTAATCCCCCCGACTCCTGATCCTCCTCTCCAGCATGAACATGTAACCAATGAGACAGTTTCATCTTCTGCAATGATAAGCGGCGACGATCAAATTATAGCTGTCCGTAACGCCACAGTTAAATCTTTAATGGACAAAGCCTTGCCGGACGGTATCCAGATAGAAGATGGCCATCTGGTTCTGGATGATCCTGAGTCTGCCAAAAAGATATGCGCTTCATGCATTGCCCAGGATATGATTCTTCTGCCTTCTCTTGGCGTAAGGGACGAATGCCTCCTTCCCCAGCTTATAAAAAAAAGGCTGGAGCCGGGCGAAAATGCACTGGAAGGAATTAACTCCGATTGCTGGATGTATGTAATAGCGGAAAAAATGCTGAATGAAGTTTCATTGGGAAGCGTATATCCTGAAGATATTCCCGAACAGATGTCAAAAGCCGCTTTGCAGATTGATCTGGCCCTGGACGAAGATATTTCTCAGGAAGGAATCGTCAGTATAATCGAGTGTGCTGTCCTTGAAATCCAGCAGGAAATTGATGAGATCAGAAGACTGGAAAGAGAAGAAGAGGCCGAGGAAGAAAATGACGATTATGCAGATATCGACTGGCAGCATTAACCTCCTGCTCTAATACTGCGCTTCATTGCCATTAAGAGACACTTTAAGAATAAGGGGTTTCCCAATAAATAAAATATCCGATATGGTAGGGCGGAGTTCCGTCCCCGCCATCTTTCGGCAGGATTCCATCAATAATCGGGTACATTATTTCTTTGACGTTCCCTAAATACAACCAAAAGAAGGCTGAGACGACAGTAGTGCTCATTGGAAATGACCAACAAAATTTATCATCAGATTTTAAGTGTTTTGATTAAAAATTCTTTAAACGCAATGTCATCAGGAACGAAAGCAATGTCAATGCCAATGACTGCCAGATCAACTGGAAGGCCTGAAATACGGCCTGCCAGGCGGACATAATCCTTTTCCGTGGTAACCATAAGCTTTGCCCTGCATTTTTCGGCTGCACCAGATAAAGCGTCAATGTCAAGATCAGTATATGCGTAATGATCCGGAAATGCTGAAAATCCTGCAATATGACATTGAAAAGAGGTTTTAAGAGATTTTAAAAAATCGTCATTTTTTGCAATGCCCGAAAAAGCATATACTGGCCGATTTTTTAAAAACTCATTCCAGCCTGCCTGCCCATTTTCTGCGTTTTTTATAACATCTGCGGTTTCTTCCAACCCGCCTTTTCTAATTATCTTTATAATGCGGGGGCGATGCAGACATGTAAACACAGGGATACTATTTCCCGTTATCTTTTCAAGCCTGTTCAAAGATCGTTTTTTAAAATCAGGGTCTATATCGGATCTTGTCAATACAATGGCATGAGTTCTCAAAAGAGCTGAAAAATCCTCTCTCAAAGGGCCTCTTGGCAATAGATGGCCGTTTCCAAAAGGACGTAAGCAGTCCAAAAGGACAATATCAACATCCCGATGAAGCTTTCGGTGCTGGAAGCCGTCATCTAAAATTATGACTTCCGTATCGAACTTTTCTTTTGCCAGCATACCCGATACATAACGATTCTGACCCACTATCACCGGAACGGTCTTCAAAGTTTCCCCGGTCATCCAGGGTTCATCTCCTGCTTCATGCGGTGTCATCAAGGATTTTGTTCCGTCATGGACGATACCGCCTTTTCTTTCGGCATCTCCTCTGTATCCTCTGCTGACAACAGCGACCTTTCTGCCCATAGCCTTTAAAATTTGTGCCACATGAACAGTCATGGGAGTTTTACCAGTTCCGCCGACAGTTATATTTCCGATAGACAATACCTTTACAGGCAAACAGCGCGTTCTGACAATATTACGGTCGAAGGCTGCCCCGCGCAGGCCGACTCCAAGGCCATAGCCTGCTGACATGACATTGAGAGCAGTTTCAAGACCTAACATTTCAGGCGGGTCATCGCTCAGTATCGCAGATTCTATTTTTTTTCTTATGGATTTCATGACACCTTTTATAAAGTATAAATAGAATATTGGTCCTGTTCTGATCCTGATTTTGAAAACATTTCGTCGAATGCAGGATTGCTTTTAAGTGCATAGATGATCTCAAAAGCCCTTGCACCTGCTTCTTTTTCCATAGCGCATTCTTCTATCATGTCGGAAGCCCTGGGTCCTATTATATGGATTCCTATGATTTTGTCTGTTTCAGGATCGGAAATTATTTTAACGTACATGTCTTCTTTTACGCACCTGGTCTTTTCCTGTGCGGTAAAAGGATAAATTTCGGTATGAATCGGGATATGTTTTTCTTTTGCATCCTCTTCAGTCAGTCCGATACCTGCAATTTCCGGCCATGTGTAAATCACCGAGGGAATGGTGTCATAATTGACTTTTCCCGACAGGCCCGCCATGCACTCCACCGCTGCACTGCCTTCTGCCGATGCCTTGCCTGCCAGAACAGGGCCTGGTATCAGATCGCCGATTGCATAAATTGTTGGAATACTGGTACAAAATGTTTCATCCACCATGATATGGCCAGTCTCTGGATTGGTCATGACCCCGATTTCTTCAAGCCTCAAGCCGCGAGTAAATGGTTTTCTTCCTGCTGCCAGCAGGAGCCGATCACAAGAGATTCCTGTAAGTTCACCTTTCTGCTCAATGGTGACAACCACCTTTCCATCTTCGACACGACCATCTATAGCATGGGAGCCAAGCATAATTTCAACGCCCTGCCTGGTCAGAATTTTCCTCAAAGTGCGGGATATCTGACAATCAAGATTCGTTGCAATGTTTTCTTCCTTCTCAATTATAGTTACTTTCGAGCCAAGCCGGTTCCAGACAGAGCCAAGTTCCAGCCCGATATATCCTCCCCCGACAATTACCAGATGCTTAGGAGCAGTTTTAAAAGACAGCGCCTGGGTTGAATTTACAATGTATTCACCATCAAATTCGAATCCGTCCGGACAGACAGATTCACTGCCTGTAGCAAGCAATATGGCTTTTGTCTCCAGAATCTCTGTCCGGCCATCAGAGCTTGTAACCAGAACCCGGTCTTCTCCCGCAAGCCTGGCATTGCCATGAATGACGCTGATTTTATTTTTCTCAAGCAGATCTACTACATCTTCGGTCAGGTTCTTTACAACCTGTTCTTTTCTCGTCATTAAAACAGAAAGATCAAGTTTCATATTTACGGATAATATCCCGAAATCAGTATAATGCTCCTTTGCCAGATAAAAAGATGAGCTGGAATCAAGAAGCGCCTTGCAAGGTATGCAGCCATCATTTAAATAAACACCACCCAGCCGTGTGCGCCTTTCTATGCATACTGTTTTCAGGCCAATCTGGGATGCGCGTACAGAAGCCACATATCCAGCAGGGCCGCTGCCTATGATGACAAGATCATATTTTTCTATTTGCGGCATAAGGAATTTTTCCTTTCATAATATACCAAGACGGTTTTTCCACAACCCGAATCTCTCAAAGCCAACCAGATTCGGGAACCTGCCTGACACATAACCTTCCTTGTAGCAGGAAAAAAAAAGATGGTTATTGCAGCCCGTACAAAGATTTGTTTCATGGATATTTGCTTTTAATACTCCTGCATTGACAAGCTTTTTTTTCACTGCGGAAACAAGATCTATGGCATACAGATCATCTTTTTCATGATACAAAAAAGGCTCCCAGAATCTTGCATCCCTGCTTTTTTGAACCGGATTTTCAAAGATATAACAACAAGGATAAATACACGGCCCTATTCCAACCACAAATTCTGCCGGATCTATTTTATAATGGGCGGATGCCTCTTTTATGGCCTGCCCGCAAAAATCGGACACAAGATTTCTCCACCCAAGATGAATCACACCTGCAAATGAAAAGGATTTATCCCCTATGGCAAGAATAATGCAATCTGCTGAACTGACCAGAAAATATCGACCTTTACGGTTTGTAAATCCCGCATCAGTCCCCATTCTGACAATGCTGTCATCATAATTTTCATTATCTGCAAAAAAAATTTCATTCCCGTGGTTCGGGCTTAAAATAACGATCCTGTTTTTTTCTATACCCACAGAATCGAATAACAGTTTTCTATTGAGTTCAGCATCAGGATCATCTGTTTTAAAAGCAGTATTCAAACCAGCATAAGGAGGGCTGCCACATCCTCCTTCCCGTGTAAAAAAAGCGTGGGCAACAGGCAGTGAAGCCAGTGCGAAACCTGTCAGTTTCTTTATCGTAATTTTTTTCAGATTTTCTGTTTCAGACAAAGTATTTTCTCTCCTGACCGGTTCAGTAAGGCCACCATTTTTTCAGCATATTAACAAACTCGGGATCAGCACCTGCCGAACCAATGACGTTCGGTGCAATGGCCATCCCGCCAATGGCATACATCAGAGATAAGGCCATGCCGCCCAAAGCAAGAAATACGCCTGCTGCCATACCTCCAACAGCAATTCCACCTGCGGCAACCCCGCCGATGGCAGCCAGACCAACGCTGACACCTCCGAATGTAATTCCTCCAAACGCCAGTCCGCCAAAGGCAAACACACCCACTGATATATTCCCGGCCGCCACAATTCCCCTGGCGATCCGAACCCGCCCGGTTACCGGATCAATCCCCTTTGCGATATGCACCAGAGGCAGACCGAAAACTTTTGTTTCAGATTTGTACTCATATCCCCAGTACATCGGATGGCCGGACACCTGCGGCCGGCCATCCAGAAACTCCCCGCAATACCGGCACTTGATAGCCTTATCCTGAATCTGTTCCGCACAAAATTGACATGTTTTCATGGGGATATAAAACTCCGTAAATTGAATTTTGTCAAGTAATTCCTGCAATTGACCATTTAACGGCATTGACAGGATAAATTTATACCGTTATTTCTTGTTATAAGGCAGAGATAGGTGTATTCATAAGCCTGAATGCAGAGGATGTATGAGCTGAGGATCTTAAACACCGATTTTCGCAGATCGTTAAATCGACATAATTTTACCCTAATTTCTGGTATCGAAATATACCTTATTATATCTGCTTTGATCTCCATAGTAACTCCTTTTTTTGAAAATAAATCTATA
>JAUCGE010000018.1 GCA_030377965.1 Desulfobacterales bacterium HSG16 | reverse complement strand
CAAAATTTTTACATATTCATGTTTGCCTAACAGGCCGATCAAATGGATTACTCCGGTCGCTTCCTCATATGTAACTGAATCAAATATTTCATTCATCTGTTTTGCAAGATTTTCTCTATCTATTTCTTTTCCTTCTGAAAGAGCTTTCATTTCTGGACCTATTCGGTTGATCTTGTACCCGCTTTCCAAATTATCAAGAGCTAATTTCAGAACTTCTTTATCTTCAGTTATAATATATTTATTTAAATACTTGAAACCATTTAGGTTTACGTTAAGCCATTCTCTTTCCATCCTTACAACAATGAGAATAATATTTTCTGCATAGATAATGTATGAACCTGCCAGCACCAGGATCAAAGACAACACAACAGGCAGAATAATGATGGCAGTTATTTTTTTTCTAACTGAACCTGTTAGGTGTTCAATAATATTTTCTAAAACTTTCGGTCTGTTAATCATGAAAATGCCTTTTTTATAATGTACAATTTATTTTAAATTCAGCTTATTATTTATGTGTTTAACAATCCCTTTAATTTTAAGCAAGAAGTTTCTTACATTTTCCCATGAAGGTTTATTTGTCTCAGTTAAGGGAGTCAGAGAAAATAATATACCTTGGATTGCACAGAATTTTGAGTTGTAAATCAATAATTTTTCATCATCTGCGATTTTCAAATTTGTGTTTATATTCTTTCAGCTTCGGTATCATTTGATCTATTACAATTCTTAAATTGTCATAAATAACAATAGCTCTTTCTATATCGATTTCACCGGATTTCCCCATATCTTCCAACTGATAAACCAAATCAGCGCCTTGCTTACTGAAATGTACCAACATTCCTTTGAATGAATGTGCAGACGCATTTAGCTCTTCAGATTTTTTATCGTCAATAGCTTTTTTGATAGCTATTTGTTTTTCATTACAATTTTTAAGAAACAAACCTATCATTTTTGCTGCTATATTCTTTTGCCCCCCAATACGGCTCAGAAATGACTCCATATCAATAATATCAATGCCAGTATCACCCCCATCTTCAGGGATGTTATCATTAACCTTGACAATATCAAATTGCTTGTCAATTATTCCAAATAAATCATCAGGTTCAAACGGTTTTGATAGATAATCATTCATACCGCTGTCAAGACATCTTCTTCGGTCTTCTCTTGTAGCATGGGCTGTCATTGCAACAATAAAAATATCATGATCGAGTACATTAGAATTAGAGTCACGAATGATTGATGTTGCTTCTAAACCGTCCATTATGGGCATCTGTATGTCCATAAATACCATATCAAAACGTTTTGTTTCTAAAATATCAATAGCTTTCCTGCCGTTATCAGCCACAGTGACATTATGTTTATCCAAAACAGCAACAGCCAGCTCTTGATTAAATAGTATATCTTCAACTAAAAGGATGCTCAATCCATGTATTTTTGAAACCACAGTTTTATCTTCTTTTATGGTCATTTCACCTTTCTCCAATATGATTGTAAACCAGAACGTAGAACCTTTTTCAGGTTTGCTTTCAAAGCCAATTTCTCCGCCCATCATTTCTACAAGTTGTTTTGAAATAACTAAGCCAAGACCCGTCCCTCCATATTGTCTGGTTGTAGACATATCAGCTTGAATAAATGCTTTGAAAAGATTATCTTGTCTTTCTTGAGGAATACCAATACCTGTATCAGTAATAATAAATTTCAATTTTACTCCAGCAGCAAAATTTTCTTTCATCGAGATATGAATTACAACCCCGCCTTTACTTGTAAACTTAATTGCATTATTGGTAATATTGAGGAGGATTTGATTCAACCTTACAGGATCACCTTTAAAATAAAAAGGGACGTTTGATTCATAGTTTACTGATAATGTGACCCTCTTTTTACGGATGTCTTCTTGAAGCAGGCTAACCATATCGTCAATGATTAATCTTAAATTAAAATCAATAATTTCCAAATCCAATTTGCCTGCATCTATTTTTGAAAAATCCAATATGTCATTGATAATATATAATAAATTTTTTGATGAAGTATGAATTTTTTGTATTTGAGTTATATCTTTATGCGATATTTTTTCTTTATTTTCTCGAGTATTATTTTCATCTATTAATAATCTGCTGAATCCGATTATTGCATTCATTGGAGTTCTGATTTCATGGCTCATATTCGCCAAAAATTCACTTTTAGCTCTGTTAGCAGTTTCAGCTTGCTTTCTGGCAGAAATAATAGCTTCCTCTGCCTGCAAACGATCCGAAAGATCATTGATCATTAGGAGCAATTGAGATTGACCAAGAGGAATTAAATAGCATTCAAGTTTTGTTTTTTTGTTAAAAGAAGTCTTTGCAGTAAAATCAAATCGCTTAGTCATATTTCCAGACAAAGCACTCAATGCGGCATCGTATAAACCAGTTTGTTTCCACGATTCAATGTTATAAAAATTTTGCTGTAATACTTGATCCTGTGTAGCACCAACAATCTTGGCTATTGAGGAATTTGCGGAAATACACTTTCCGTTTTCATCATAAATTGAAATACCAATAGGAGACTCTTGAATTATTTTTTCCCTGAAATTCAGAGATTCCTGAAGTTCGTCCTCTAATTTTTTTCGTTCTGTTACATCAAGAACAACAGATACAACAGTTTTTGGTTCTTTCTCGTCTCTTTTGATAGGGATATGCCAATTTACCGTATGTAAGGGATCTGGTTTATCAGGTAATTTAATGACTAATTCTCGTTCGATAACAGGCTCCCCTGTTTTTATTACTTTACGCAAATCAGGAATTATACTTTCTTCAGCTTGGGGCAAGACTTCTGCTAAAGGTTTTCCAATGTGAGATTCTACAGGCATGCCATTGAAATCAGCAAGAGTTTTATTTACTCTAAAGTATTTGAATTCCGGTCCTTCAAAGATAGCAATTCCAACCGGCAGGTTAAAAAGAATAGTATCCAGGTAATCGTTAACCTGCTGCAATTTTTTCTCTGTCTGTTTAATCTGCTGATATCTTCGTGCATTGCCAATTGCCAATGCACACACATCCACAATGCCGAGAGCTAAATTCAGGTAATGCTCTATGTATTCAGGAAAGAGTATTTCATCTATCTCTATAATACCAAGAGTTTCATCACCATGTTTAATTCGAACCAGGAAACCTTTTCCTGATTCAGTCAAAGTATATTCTCCATCAAAACTGAACAGGCGATTCTGAACAATTTCATTATCCACAGGAGTCGCTGAAGATGTTTGAAACAAATTCCCCGGTTTTTTGTTATTTAAAGACAGATAGTAAAGTTTACTCGGAGCAAATAACATGGTAAACACATCTATTATATTCTGTATAGTCTTTGCTTCGGTTACTGTTCGGGTCAGATCGCCAAGCATATCCAAAACCATCGCATACTCAGATAATTTTTTCTGTATGTTATCTAAACTCAGGCCAGACTGTTTTTTTTCGTTTGCCAATCGCCATTCCATGACAATTTTTGTTAGAAACAACCGGAAGAAGCCTAATCCCACAGGAACGATCTCAAACGGAAGATCAATGAAATCAGAGAAATTATGCAGGAGTTCTGAACTCTCTGCCACAACACCAGTGTCCAGCATCAGTAATTGCTTGCAGGACTCACGAAAGAATTCTTGTGCCATTTTTCTATCAAAGCCCCACTCATCTATCCAGTGCCGCCATGATTCCAACCAGCCAGGAGTTAAAAGATAAGCCCCTGTCTTAAGATAATAGTCAATAAGGCTCTGGTCAGCAAATAGGTAGCCGCATTGACCTACTTTGTAGACCTGGTTGTGTCCTGATTCTTTAGAATGATTATCTAAACCATTAATGCAGCAACTACCCAGCACATAAACATCCCTGCAATCTTCGCAGGATCGGATAGCCGGATTCAATTCATCCCATTTCATGGGGGGACGGCCACATCTCGCAGGAAAAGTGGCAAATGCAACATCGTCGAAATTTTCCGACTCAATAACTGCATTCAGTTCTTTTTCAAAGTTTTTACAAACCAATATATTGAGTTTATTATTCATATTTTTTTCAGCTATTTTCAATCGTTGTCCAATCTAATGGATATTGACCCCATTTGTGAACAGCTTCCGATATTGCCATTAATACTTCTTCTGGAACCTGCCAGGGAATTTCACCATGATTGTCGGATAGAATGTAACCACCACCAGGCCCGCCTTTGGCAATGGCATCTTTTACAAAGGTTTCAGCTTGTTCTGATGTCCATCGACGCATTTCGATACCGTTCAGATTACCCAGCACGGCTATTTTTTTCTGACAGATTGATTTTACTTCTGCTAAGTCTTCAATAACACTGGTACAGATAATTGCTGTGCCAGTCTGGGCTATATCATCTATGATGGGTAAACATCTGCCAGATGCCATATGTGTTGCCGTAGGCCCCTTAATCTGAGCAATTGTTCGCTTTGCAATTTTGAACCCGGTGGTGAGATACAGATTTCTTGGAATGATGGTAGTGGAGGATACTGGGTCGAAATAACAAATTGCTGTGGCTCCAGCTGAAAGTTGAGCATTAGCCCATTCTACGCAAAATAGCTCATTTAACTTCATCAAATGCTCGAATAACTTCGGTTGTTCGTATATCAATTCAATGTATTTGTCGAATCCTATCTGCATTATCGGTAGAGAGAAAGGAGAGATGACAACACCAATGATAGGAACTTCTTCTCTAACTTTATTTTTTAACATTTCGATGGTTTTCAATACTTTGAGCAGACAAGGGGCATCTTTAACCTTTGGGGGAGTCATATTATTGATATCTCCAAATTTGTGGATAAGAGGTTCTCCAGAATTTGGCGGGCCATTCTCGCTGTAAATCACCTCTCCACCCCAGGCTTCCATCTCAATGGGTGCATGAAAGAAAGCATAGATGCAGTCATGGCGATATTTATCCCTCATACGAAGTTGCCCTTCTACTACATTCTCGGCTTTAGAAAAATATTCCTTAATGGACATACCCAGCTCTTTTGCTCCATGCATAGTCACCAGCAAAAAAAAGGGTATCCGATCCGGTTCCTGATGTCCCAGGGTTGTCAATACACGTTGTAAAGATGTTATATTTGACGGAGTCATGATTATAGTTCTTCCATGATTTTAGTGATAATTTGGACAGCTTCTGAAGCGTTATTTCCCATAGCATCAGCTTCTACTTCTTTCCAAAGATTGTTATCGAAACGGAAAGGCGCTCCTCCCACTACAATTTTTACTTCAGTACCTGTCTCTTTCAATTTTTCCCTTACCTTTTTCACAAGCAGGGCTGATGGGAGCATGAGTACCGAGATGAGAAGCACTTTAATACGTTCCTCTTTGATACGTCTGACTAATTCATCTACTGTTATCTGTCCATAATCTAACAGCTCAAAACCACTGGCTCTTAGAGCCGAATAAACAATTCTTTTACCAAGCAGATGATAGTCTTCAAGCACTCCAATGGCCATCCTTGGCTGATCTGTTCGTTTCTGTACACATGGTGAAAGGATGTCATTCACTAATTTTTCACAGATACGCCCGCTCATATAAATTTGAGATAACGCAACTCTGCCTTCCTCCCAGCCAGTACCCAGCCGTTCCAAAGCAGGTACAATCAACTCCTCTATAAATTGAATTGGAGTACGGTCTCCATCTGATTTATTCAGAATATTTTCGGCTGCAAGCCGATCAAAAGAGAGCAGAGCTTTTTCAAATTGGTCTACATCTTGTGATATCACTTTATTCTAATTCCTTATCCTTTTGCTCTAATTCTTCATAGGTCTGGTTTTTGACAATTTGAGGACCCTCAACAGGGCAACTAAGGTTATGCATCAGTAGTTTTCATAGTATAACCGCCGGCCACTGTTGTTTATACCCAGTGCGGATGTTAAAAAATTTTTGGTGAGGTACTTAGGGAAGTCAAAAAAAATAATATACCAGCCCTGCTTGTCTTTTTGCCCGTATTCTGCGTTGCTGCAAAGGGTGAAGATGTAGAATATGCACCCTTTACAACGCCTTGAATACAGACTAAAATTCTGTGCAATTCAAGGTATATTATTTTCTCTGACATCCCTTATCTGATTTTGTCGATGGCTTCAAGTCAGATAGTGATTGATATGGCCGATGCCAAAAGTTGCAGAGCGAAGTGCGGCTTTTGGCAATCAGAGTTGAGCGTTTGTTTTGCAGTTATCTTACTTATCGAATGTCATTTGAATTTTCCATTCTTTCCAAACATTACCTTGCCTGGTATTCAGCCAGATGGTTTAGCTTCCGTACCTTTTGACTTTCTTACAAAATGGATAGCCTGAAAGTTTGTTATTCATTTTCCCATTTAATTTGAAATTCGATTTCTTCTTCTGTGCCTTCTCTTTCATGCTCAATGCTGAATTCCGCCTTCAATGGAACATATATTCTTTCACCTGCAATTTGTATCTCGAATCTTTTTCCATTTTCAATGGAATCGGCCAAACGTCTGAGTTTTGCAATAAAGTCTTTTTTCGGATATGTTTTTTCAATGTCTCTTTCTTTTTTCATAATTCAACTCCTTTTTGGAAGGTTATTTTTCCCGCAAAAAAAATTCCCCATCGCTATTGAAATTCAAAATTAAACTTCTCATTAATGCCAGAATCCTCTCAGATTGTCAATAATTTTTCATCTTGTTCAAAGTGTGATAAAATCCATATACGCAATTTTGATACCCAAAAAGCATGATAGCCGAATAATTCGCCTGTCCCATTTCTGGTACTAATCAAAGTTCAAGACCATTTTTTATTTTATCTCTAAAGGAGGTAAATTAATTTCTGCTTGTTTCAACTCTTTGTATGACAGGTCCATATATTCTGAAAGCTTCGCCACATCAGGGACCGTATCCCGGCATACAAACAAGGCTATGTCAATTGAGTCCGTATAACTGACTATAGTAATGTTTAATGCCTGCGCTTCGGGTAAAACGCTTAATGGATATTGCGCTAACATTTTGGCATCACCAAGATACAAGGTGTTTTTAGGACCGGGAACGTTGGAAATAATAAGATTGGCAGGAGGGGGAAGCAGGTTGGTGATTCCCAACTTGCTCAGAACAGCCAGCAGGCTTTGCCCCAGGACAGCAAATGAGATAGCCGCCGCTGGAGTCACTTCTTGAATTTCCTGTTTGGCATACCCAATCGATTCTTTTATTTTCAAGAACTGGTCTCTCAAATCTTTTATATCTGTAGCCAGGTTGGCGGCTACATAAGTTATATAATTTCCGGGCCGGTTTACATTTGCAACAGATACAGGAATGCTGGCATAGAGTGCTTTCTTTGGCAGTTCTTTTTTTTCTTCCAGATACTTTTGAAGGGCTCTTGCACAGATTAAAAGTACGATGTCATTTATGGTCGAATCCGATTCCTTAGCTATAGTTTTTATTTCCTGAAGCCGATAAGAATTAACTGCCAATCGCCTTGCGCCTTTTATAGGAGTATTGAAGAATGTATTCGGTGCTGTAAAAGGAACGGGTGAATTGGAGGGTTTGAGGCCAAACAGCTTCAACTGTTGAGTAGTGATAATGTGGGTTAAATCTTTGGCCAGAGCTGTCTGAAATTGCAGTTTTTTCTTAAGCTTTCTTATCTTCCTCGTTATGGAGGTACGCTGATATTCTTGTTTTGCCTCATAATCCATAGGTTCCCAGAACACTTTTAAAGGTGCTTTGGGATCTTCATTCAGGCAATCGCGAACCAGGGTCATTCCCCGCATGCCGTCAATGGTCGCATGGTGCAATTTTGAGTACAGTGCAAAACGATTCCCCTCCAGACCTTCAATCACATAGAATTCCCACAGTGGACGCTGACGATCCAGCATTCTTGTATGAATCCGCATTACCAGATCAAATAGATCCTGAGTGGACCCTGGCTCAGGGAGCGCAGCGTGCCGCACATGATACTCCAGATCAAAATTTTCATCCACTTTCCAATGAGGCCGCTGGATCGCCATTGTATGAGATAATCGCCGATTGAATGGCGGGCCTGCCTCGATTTGCATGAATTTATTATATAAATCCCGTGTATAATTCCCTTCATAATTTTCAGGAATTTCGTAAATTTGCAGAAGTCCAACCGCCATCGGATTTTTTGGCTGCTCTATTGCTAAAAACGCTAAATCTAAGGGGCCTAGTTTGTTTGACATAATTCACTCCTAAACTAAATATGGTTTAGATATTCAAAAACCCTGCATACAAGCATCTAAAAATAATTTTCTGTCCAGACATGGCGTTGAATTGAGATGCTTGTTGTTTGTCGGACACGGCATCTGTTCTTACAAGCGAGGCAAACGTAGCACGCAACCACTGCGCCTGTCAAGTCTTGGATTATAGCCTGATGCAGGCGAAGAGTGGGGTGATATTAAAAAGGATGAACAAGATTAGCATCTGAAAATCTTGAAAATCCTTTAATCCTGAGAATCCTGATTCAGACAAAATGAGGCAATAAAAAACAAGCCAGAATAAGAAAAAGTGTAAACTACTTTCTGCCCATTCGCTTAATAAAATCAGACTTATTTATTTAAGGAACCTGTCAAAGTCAATTTTAAACTTTTAATGAATATCAAATATTATATTGAAGTATTCGTTCTTTCCAACCTGCAACCTGAACTGATTTCCCACAAAGGTAAACCAGTTTCCCATTTCAATAAGGAACTTACGAATATTTCGCATCAGGGCCTGCTCCAGTTCACGCTCACTGTGTTCCTCTGCCAGTTCCAGAAAATCAAAAGTGTAATGATCTTTGACCGCCAAATTTCCTGGTATGCAGCATATAAAATTCCCGCTCCAAAGGATTTTTGCATTTTGTCAGGATCAGGATATTGTTTGTCCAGCTAATTTCTCCAACCAATGGCTGGAGTTTTTTATGCTCCTGAGTTTCCGAATAAAACAGCCTCATGTTCCAGAGATTCGTTGTCGAAAATCCGGTAATCCCCGGAAAATCTTTCCGGATATCTTTTGAAAGCTGCTCGACAACGGATTTTCCCCAGCCAAGCTGTCGCTGGTTTTCGACGA
Source organism: Desulfobacterales bacterium HSG16 (assembly GCA_030377965.1). Lineage (GTDB taxonomy): Bacteria > Desulfobacterota > Desulfobacteria > Desulfobacterales > HSG16 > JAUCGE01. The sequence goes on along the minus strand of JAUCGE010000018.1, from coordinate 31,073 downwards.
TCATCCGCCCAATATCCTGGTAAAGCCCTATCAATTCTTTATTGACGGCTTTGAGTGCTTCATATTTTGGCAAAATCTTTATCCGGCCTATTTAAAGCACCTGCTTCATAAACATAGTTTTCTCTATCCCAAGAAAAATGTAAAAAAGTCCCAGATCGGAAACTTTTATTTGCCATATTCATGTAACAATGGTAGAAAGTCCCAGATCGGAAACTTTTTCGAAGGAGAATCATTGATGTCATCTACAATCCCATCCACAAGAGTTAAAAATCCGGAGGAACTGGGCAGATACCTCCTCAAAGAGCGGCGAAGCCTGAAATTGACACAAAAGGAGATCTCCGAATTCACTGATGTCGGCAGGAAATTTATCCTGGAACTTGAAAAAGGCAAAAAAAATGCCAGGATCGGAAAGGTCTTTGAATTGATTGATGCCCTGGGCATGGAACTCCATCTGGTTAAACGCGGAGACCGATGATTATGGAATCCCTGTCTGTTTTTTTCGGCCAGACCCTGGTCGGCATCCTGTCCCTGAACAAAGACCGGTCTTTTATGTTTCAATATGATAAAAACTGGATCAAATCCCAGGACGGGTTTCAACTCTCCATCTCCCTTCCCATGCAGGAAGGCCCCATCACAGGCGGCCATGTCCGGTTCTTTTTTGCCAACCTCCTGCCGGAATCCGCTGTCCGAAGCCGGGTGGCACGAAGCCTTGGTGTCTCTGAAAAAAATGATTTCATGCTCCTCAAAGAATTGGGGGGTGACTGTGCCGGGGCGATTTCACTTCTTCAGAATCATCATAAGCCTGAAACGCCGGATTTGTATGGTTACCTGCCCATTTCGGACAGCCAGGCAGATCCCTGTCCGCCCCATGAGTTAAAATACCAGGCCGAAGGCGGTCCCGGGCTTTCCGCCTGTTTCAGTATGGTCAGAAACTATTCGGCCAACCCGGTAAAAGATATCCAACTCCTTCTCAAATGGGTATTTTTCAACTTCTTGATCGGCAACATGAATGGCCATGCCAAAAATCTATCCTTCCTTTATCATAAGCGGCAGATCTGCCTGGCACCCTTTTACGATCTGATCGCAACAGAAATATATGAGAGCCTGACAAGAAAATTGGCCATGAAAATCGGTAACGAAAACCGCCCGGACTGGATCATGGAAAGACACTGGGAGCGCATGGCCAGCGATATCAAACTTTCCTTGAAAGTCGTAAAAAAGCACCTGGCCTCATTCTGCGTCCAACTGGCGGATACTTTGGACTCCACTCTGACCGCCTTTACCTGGGAATACGGAGAAAACGGATTGGTCAGGAAAATCTCGGCTGCTACCGGAAAAAGAGCTGCCAGAACCCTTGAACAATTAACACATTAAGGATACGAGCGGTATAACTTTTCCAAAAATTCGCTGGATTTCAAGCCGCTTTCAAGATTGATTTTGAAAAAAAATGGATATCTGGGTTTTTGATGCTTGTCGAGGTATAATTCGCCTGTCCCTTTTTGCAATGCAGAAGCCAAAAATATCGACAAAGTAAATGATGCCAAATTTTGTATGATCTTGACGAGTTCCTCTTTTTCGATATCACCGAATGGATAGCCGTCAAGCGCTGTCCGGGAAATGACATGATAAACGGTCCGCTGGCCTCCGTTCAGCATTCTTGCTATTCTTGGCATTGGTTGCTCTTTATTTAATATATAGGCAAGGCAGTTGATCAGAGTCTGGCCTTCCTCCACTTTTTTCTCATGGGGACATACCTGCCGTCTGCTTCATTTTGCGGTTATGCCTTGTGTTTTTGCAGCGAATGCTGGTTTCCAATTATAATCGTTTGCCTCAAAAATCTCCACTTCGGACCAGTCAATGCCCGAAAACATCGAATTTCGTTGTTGAAGCTCGGTTCGTGAGAATTTTCCGCTCATCAGATCGATAACATCCTGATTCCGCTGAAGCCGCTTCTGTTCGGCACGCCTATAAGGGTCAAGTTTCTGAATATCCATAATTATTCTCCTGAATTCAGTGATTCATCCGATACCTTCCGATTTTTTTTCGTTTCGTATCAAGAATTTTTCTCATCTGAGGATATCTGCGCCTCACAAACAATTCGCCAAGACGTGAATCCTCCGGCACTGCCTCGAATATATCCGTGCCATAATCGGCGAAAAGCGGGATTCCTGTCATGGAATCCCGGGCAATGCGAAAAACGGCTTCGACTTCTTTCAGCGCCTGATGTCGCCGTCCCTCATCAAGCAGATATTTTATGCGCCTGTTTATCACCGCAATCACAAGCTTGAGTCTGTTCAGTGAGTAGGAGTCGCCACGATGCAGGCCAGTCACATTTGCAACCCGGCTTTTTAGACAGTGGAGAGGATGGATTACAAAAAACACCACGCTTTTGTAACGTATTCTCACAGAAGTTCCGCATTGCCTATTCCATATACCGACGAAAGAAAATCAATGATCAGATCGGCTTCCGACCCGGAAGACACAATGACAACGCCGCTGTTTGGAGAGACCTCAAAGGGTTCCGGCAGTTTTGCGGTTCCATCCCATGTTTCGGCACATTCGAGAACTGCGTCTCTCCCTCCGAGAAAATCAATGTCCTCGGAGGTGAAAGGGGCGTATCTTCGATGCAGTTCGGAATCATCGCCAAGATATATCTCCGCCCAGAAGTTCAGAGCCTGTCCTCCCACAAGGGTAACTTTTTCAGAATCAGGAAGGGATGCTATGAATAGATAAATATCGTCAAATGACAAAGACATAAGACTCTGTACTCATAGGGGATAACCTATAACTCAAGGGGTTTTGCGGAGTCCGCAAAATCCGCCGGAGTGCCGGGTTCAAATAAGCCGCTATCGCGGCAGAATAAAATAGCGGCAGTCTCTCCAAAACGTTCCTCAATCCAGCCAATATTTCATTGACGTCCTTCAAAAAGAGTGGCATTTTTTCAACATCCTGAAAGCTCAATCCGATAAACGCCTCCCTTGCGTATTGAGCCGGGAAGAAGTTTTTCAGACTCTCAATCATGTCCTTTCACAATTATGTCTTTTTGTCTACTCTTTATTCCTGCACACACCTAAATCCATTTCCGATTTTCCAAGCTTCAGGCCAAGCGCGAAAACGCTTGAGGCCATTGAAACCCAGGACAGGCTCTTATCCTTATTGACAAATAGAAAAGGGGGATGGCGCTATAAAGATTCCGACAATCTTTTCATCGAATATATCCCATCGAGTCCTTTTATCGATTTTGGCTTCTTTTCATTTTTGCAATTAAAATGGCTTTTAAACCGCTGATAATTTTCCATGACAAAGGCTTTGGAACCGATGATTCCCGAATCGGTAAAATAGCGGGTTCTGTATGTAAATCGCTGAATTCGGCCAATATTGAATTCAGCCTCTCTTTCCTTTTCCAGGATGTCTTTATCTATGGTTTTGGCAAAATCATTATCCGGCCTTTTCAATGCGCCTGCTTCATAAACATAACGCCGATATCTTATCAATCTTTCGTTTTCATCCAGAACATTGAATTCGACCAATCCAAAATCCGTGGATAAAAAATTGTCCTTATTTTTCGACTGAATATGATAGCCCAGTGAACTCCAGCGATAATCTTCAGGCCGTTTCACAATGCCCGCACGAACGGGATTCAAATCGATATAGGCAAGGCAGTTGATCAAAGTCTGGCCTTCTTCCACAATGACGCTTTTGAAACGCTCTCCCCAGAGCGTTCCGTTCCGGTTATGCAATTTGTTGTAATAGCGTGAAAAACTTTGTTTGATATCCTTTATAAGTTCGGAAAGATTCGACCATTTTTCCCTGTAAGATTCGATTTTGTTTTCGGCAAAATTCTTTTCATCTCCGTAAAAAAGGGTGTATCTTTTCTTTATGGCTTCATCCGTAAAATCATGACCCGGATACATCTTTATGAGAAGGTGGAAATGGTTCCCCATGATACAGAAACCAAAAATATCGACAAGGTAAATCATGCTGAATTTTTTGATGATTTTGACGAGTTCCTCTTTTTCGATGTCACCGAATGGATAGCCGTCCAGAGCGGTCCGGGAAATGACATGATAGACGGTCTGCTCGCCTTCGTTCAGCATTCTTGCTATTCTTGGCATGGGGTGATCCTTCTGGGTTGATTTTTAAAAATTGATATCATGGCTTATGATGCTGGTCGAGGTGTAATACGCCTGTCCTATTTTCCCAATGGCTACCTGATCAGCAGAGTTTTATTTCATTGAAATAAGCACTTATTCAATTTCCTCCAGAAGGGTGGCGATTTCGTCGGGTGAAGGCAGTTGACCTTGTAAGTTTTTGGGCAAGGTACTTCTGATTTCATAGGTTGCTACGCCAATGGGTTTACGGGCATCATATAAAGCGTATTCCACAATCGTTCGTTTTTTTTCCTTGCAGAGAATTATGCCAATGGAAGGGTTTTCATCTTTCATTCGCACCTGACGATCAAGGGCGGTGAGATAGAATTGCATCTTGCCGACAAACTCAGGCTGAAACTTGCCGATCTTGAGTTCGATGGCAACAAGTGCCTTTAAGCGGCGGTGAAAGAGCAGCAGGTCAATGAAGAATTCATCACCTTCCACTTCCAGGCGGAATTGACTGCCCATAAATGCGAACATACCCCCCATGGCGCGCAGAAAATCTTCGATACGAGCGATCAGCGCTTTTTCCAATTCCCTCTCGGTGTGCTTTTCCCCCAACTCCAGAAAATCGAAAGTGTATTTGTCTTTCACAGCCAGTTTGGCCTGAGTTCGCAGTTCAGGCGTCAGCACCAGATCGAAATTGGTCTGTCCAAGCAGGGATTTTTCATAACTCTGGTTTCCGATCTGGTGAATGAGTACATTTTTCGACCACCCGAATTTTCGTGTCATGCGAATGTAGAATTCCCGTTCTAATAAATCTTTGCATTGTTCAAAAATGACTATATTATGGCTCCAACCAATTTCTCGCACCAGTGGTGCGATCTTTTGATGATCCGTATATGCCTCGAAAAATGCCTTCATACGCCAAAGATTGGAAGCCGAGAATCCACCGATACCGGGAAACTCAGCACGCAGGTCTGCGGAAAGCTGCTTCACAACTGATTTGCCCCACCCAGCTTCATGTTGTCGCTCAACAATCATTCGTCCGATGTCCCAGTACAGGCCGACCAACTCCGTGTTAACCGCCTTGAGAGCGGCATATTGAGCGGAGCGGACGCGTTTCTTTACTTCAGCCAGAAGGCTGACGTAAGAATTTTGAAGCTTGAATTCGGAGGCTTGGAGCTTTTTGTCTTTCTTCATTGCGAGCTAAGTCCTTTATCATTTCACTTCTTCAGTTTTAAGAATTTTTCTTAATTAAAAATAGAAGGTTACAGTTTTCAGTTGTTCAACGTGAATAACATTCCACACATTTTTATAAATGATCGCTATTCGCTTGTCACCTGTTTCTCAATATATAGATATCCACTCTCAAATGCCTGTTCCACATCTTCGATGATTTTGATAATCAACTCCCCAATCTGTGTAGGCAATTTCTCCCATAATCCTCTGATTTTTTCCAGTTGCTGCAATAATTCATGTTCAAATTCACTGGGGCTATACAATAACTCTTCATCAGAAAGGATGTTGCTGATGGTGCTTGTCGTCTTCTTCAGGAGAGCCAACGCCTCTTTTTGCGTGGCAAATTGGCTGCTGATATTCTTTATAAAATTTGGAGGAGCTAACGTAAGAATCAAATGAATCAGTTCATTTTTTGTCATACGTTCTAAATGCTTACAAACCTTATTTGTTGAATGGGATTTACTCATATGATCTCCGGTTTGTGTTCATTCTCTTCTATCAGGATGCTCAACTCAATGCACGGGCCGGTATTTTTCGGATTTTTTGAATTCATGCACAAGGTTTGCCTGTACAACAGCATGAAGCATTGAAGCTGCCATTTTTTCCTCCTCTTTTCATGATTCATAATATGATTTCTGAAGTTCAAATCTGCGGCTTGATCTACTATTTTTCTACTTGAAAATTATAGTGCCAAGGTCAATAGTTTCACTGCTCGTGGAAACACAGAGTAAGAGCTGCTTCCTTGAGGCAAGGTGATTTGCGCCAGACTCAGGTCCATTGAGTTTAGCCCAAGTCAGTCCATCAACTGAAAGCATAAACTCATCGCCAGAAGAGTTGACAACTACGATGAGATTGTCAACTTTCAAGGCACTATTTGCCCAGAAATTTTCACCCGCCTCCCGTTTCCACAGCTTCCCATCCTCAGAAGTCAAAATGCCGCTGTGACATAAGTACCTAATCAAATATTTCTCAACATCAATTTAGGGGAAAGATCTGTACCTGCCCTTGTACGGAGGGCAACCAGGAGGGTTTGCCCCTACAATAAATGTAACATAATTTATGCACAGATACTTACGTAAACAGACATAGATCCCTGTTGCAAGAACAAGCCATCCTGGATCGAAGAGATATCGGAGAACGGCTCCGCTTTCCAGGACTTTCCATCGCGAGACCACATCAGTGAAATGCGATCATCACGCATGATGTGCTTGTTGGAAAGATAGGAATAGCCATACTCACATGCGGCCACATACAACTCCCCATTGTAAAAAAAGTTGGAACCCTTTACCTCAATGCCGTCACCAATCGCATTCTCATCTGTTAAAAGTTCCCACTTACCTTCTAAACTGCTGCTTCTGTATAGTCTCGGAGCGTCATAGTAACTGGTTTCCATAGTATCAAACATTAAGAACTTCTCGGTATACGAGTACTCCTTCATGAAGCACAGGCTCATTACCCAGCAGCTATGATCAAAGAATATATCCTGCAATGATAGGTTCGAATTATCTCTATTTTCAGGAAGATCTTGCTTCTCCCAAGCCCTTCCGTCAATCGAAAACCAAAAACAGTTACTCTGTATCAGAAGCCATGTTGAGTTGACGACCTTAATGGTTGCAGAGTAGCTGAGGTCATCAAAAGTAGCCCTTTTCTCCCAGTCTTTCCCATCAAAAGTCGAGTAAAGACAGCCATCAACGAGGGCTATCCATTGTTCCCCATCTGAGGATAGTCCACGTACATCACTTACAGGAAAAGGTGCTTTGCAGCTCGTCCATTCGATATGGAGATTGACGGATTCCCCTTCTTTATTCAATTGCACAGCACTATATGTTTCTTTTTTCTGAAGCCTCTTTTCCTCTTCCTCCACCTTCCTCTTATCTTCCTCCACCTTCCTTTTTTCGACAGCAGATTCATTCCAGCAACAGTTGGAGTATAGCTTTATCTGCTCAGATAATATATCAGTAAGATCGCTCATGGTACTCAAGCTACCACCAAGCTTGTCATACGCTACTCCCATATTATCAGCCCAATCGTTATTGGATGCGGATTTCACTTCATCTGCGGAAATATCATCAAGATGGCTTCTGTACCAGAGAGAAGGGGTGCCAAAAACTCTCATTATTGAGTTTGTATCACTAAGGCATCCTTTGAATGCAGATTCATGCCCTTCCACCCTCCTTTTATATTTCTTAAACTCAGATATGCATATGGCTCGTTGCATGGGAATAGTTCGTTTTAATATAAAAATTTCTGGAGCGCTATACATGTCGCTAAACGTTAAATCTAAATCAGGGATATCGACAATCTTCATCTGGCTGGGTGTATCTATCAATATTTTAAACCCCTCATCACTAAGTTCAGAGAGTTTGTCGCTCAATGCTTCAAAACAATCTTCAATCGAGACTTTTCGAAAATCAAAAATCGTTTTCCAACTGAACGTATCCTTGTAAACACTTTTAGCAGCCGAAAACAGAGAGCTTGGATCTGTTTCCGTTGAAAGTATCACAGCATGTGAAATAAAGCTCTCAACTTCATCTTGTTTAAGATTCAAGGCTTTGCCCATGGCAATAATAGATTTCTGAACTTCCTCAGATAGACCACAATTGGATGCGCCAAGAAAAACAGCATCCATGAGCCATGCGAACTGACGATCTCTGGTGTTCAGCAGTGCCAAAACTTTCTTCATATCAATTTGATTTGGATGTGACACAAGATTTTTGAAATTGAGTAGTGAAAAGTCTTCTATATCCAGAGCATTAGCCAATGCAGAAATGTAGTAGTGCTGCTCTTCAGAAAAATAACCGGTACTTGCTACGATCAAGGATAGAGAATCAAGGTAGAGATTACACTCGTCCTGGGATGCCCCCGTATCGGTAAAGACATGGTAGCTAACCGATATATGTTGGGATAACATGGAGTCTATTGTAAATTCTGTACTTTTTAATCTTCCTTCCTGCTGATCAGCATCAATAGAATGTTCTTCAGAATCAATTTTTTCAACAACATTGGGCTTCAATTCAATATCTTGATCGGTAGAGGTTGTGTCCATAATCTGTGTAGAATTGAAAAGCTCTGAAGAAAGCTTCATGCAACATAAAAGTTCAATAGCCAGGTCTTTCAGAGGAATCTTTATATCCACATCAACACCTTGCTTTTGAATAAATTTATGAATAACCATCTTGATAGCGTCTTTATGTTCAATATCTAACTGATCTTGCAGAGCCTCGATTACCAAACTGCTTGAACCGTAGTTTTCCCTTATCTGATAAATACAATTGAAGCTCGGTGATGCAATATTTTCAATAATAAATTTGTTAGATATAGTTTCTTCATTATTATTTTTTAATGAAATCAATCTATCAAACTTATCGAATGAATAATCTTCTATCTCATCAATAAGGCCATCAATAAAGCTTTTTATTGATATTTCCTCTTTCCAGGGAAGTTTCCCTTTAATAAGACCTTGCTGTAAACATTTAAGTTCTTTGATATTCCAGTTTTCAGATTTTAGGGCATTAAAGTCCCTGACCATGCATAAAAGGCGGAGATATTTAGGATACTTCTCATCGTACTCATTAACCTCAATGGTTAAAAGCCAATTATGAATATTCGTTGTCACTTCAATGTTAGCAACTCGTTCTTCAATTTCTTCAAATCGATGACATACTCTATCAGCAAGCCTTGTGATTGATTCTCTGGTCTCTTCTTCTTTTACAGCCAGAGTCATAAGATTGTTCTTTATCATAATGACAGAATGCGCCAGAAGAAGATCTCTTTTATTAAGAAGTTCTAAATAACGCCAACTGGTCTTTTGCATTTCAATAAGGTCATTCTGGTTGGCTCTTTGCATCTCTCCGGTCTTACCAGTTAATGAAGACCAGCAACGCTTAAAAAAGCCTTGGTTCTTATACTCATCAAGGCGGTCTTCTGTACATGCAAGAATTCGCGTGGAATCCAATGCCAACTGTTCAGCGAATGCTCTTCTTTCTTTTGCCCAAGCCATTTTAGGTTGGAGCGAGTCATCAATTGTCTGCAACTCTGTAGAACTATAATCAAACATAAAGCCATCCCCTTATTGTTTTAGATGAGGTTAATTGCTGATTGCATTTTGTTGCCGACAAGATCAATATCCAGTATTTTTGTTTCAAATTTTTTGTCTAATGTTTTCTCTTCCTTAAGAAATTCAGTAAACAATGCCTGTCCTTTAAAAATGCTCAAAGAAACATTTTGAAGAATTTTCATTGAGTCTTGAAGATTCTCTGTATTCCTGAGTATGTCAGCATATGCTTTTTCTATATGATTTTCAACAGCAATCTGCATAGCAAGTCCAGCAATTAAACCACCAGACAATGCTCCGACTGATCCTAAGACTAAGGCTGTAGTTGAGTTAGCAGCCACGCCCAGAGAAATAGCAGTAGCGCTTCCTGTGCTAAAACCAATTGAAGCTCCGGTAACCCCAGATGTTGTATTTAAAATATTTTTACCTTGTCGGTCATAAAACTGATCTTTTGTAATGCGACCGGCTCCTAATTTAACCAGATCTTTAACGGTATCAATAGCGCATATCACCCCAACGCTTACCACATTTGAACGTATCATTCCTTTTAAGCCTTGTTTCGTCATGTTCTTCACAAGTTCTTTTGAACCATATCTCACAATTAAACTATGACTCCCTGCCACAGCGCTCGCTTTTATGGCACTATCCGAAGCAGATGAAGCTGTCTCTGCAATGATCTTGCATACAGCTATTTCCTGAGACATTTTTCCATCTCTCACTAACTTACAATAGCGAACCGTATTATAAGTGCCTGATATTATAGCTGAAATACTTGCTGCGCCTACAGCGGCTTTGCCCATTTGTTGTAATGTGGACTTTGTTTGGTAACGATTTTCCATGTCTCTTTTGAAATCAGCATTCTCTGAGACTTTACCAAGCTTCTCTGCTTGTTTTTTAGTCAGTTGAGTAGATTTGCTTTTACCTGTATTTATTTTATCTGTTGCTTTATCTTGAATCTGCTCGGCTGCCTCTTTTACATTAGCCCTTCCATTTGGGCCGCTTTCTTTCATGCTTGTTCTTTCGGCATAATCAGCAATGCTCTTAGAACCATCTTCAGGATTGACTTGATCTGAAGGGCCAAGTAAGGAATCCATATCTCCATACTTGACTTGGCCGTCTTTCATACCTCTCATCGCCTTAGACGTTTTTTCAGCATTCTGATAATATTTTGCTTGTGACTGATGAATAACTTCACCATCTTTGACAGCAATCAAGTCAGGGGTATCGTTCTTCTTAAAACTATTTTCATACCATTCGGAGTATTCATCTGTATAGAGTCGTGTCGAATCATCATTAAGAATTGCATCTAAGTTGTGGCTCTCTGCGTGCCATTCTTCAGCGGCAAAGCCACCTTTAACAGCATTTGACTGATCAGTTCCAGTAATATTTTGAAAGTTGTTGTTTGATTTAGCTATTTGTTCAACCATATTTACCATCTGATTTTTTGTCTGCATGGAAAATATTGGGTTTACCTCACCCAGTTGAGAAAAAACTTTTTCAAACTTACGCTCAATACATTCTTCAGATTTATCTTCAGATCTATTTTCAAGTTTATTCATGCCATGATCCTCAGTTTGTTATATTAATCGGATAGGGTGGGCAAAAGCTGTCGATTTTGCCCAGCACATGTTACCAAAATTACGAATCTTCGACTTCCAAGCCGCATAATGGTATGGAATATAGAGTCCAATGTCTCGAATTTAAACTTGCCACGATCCGGGTAAAGGCACTGGTTCCCCAGCGCCTCCCCACAGAACCGGACGTGAAGGTTTCCCTCATTCGGTTGTGCATGAGCATAGATCATTACCTCCTTATGAAAAAAGCGGGTAACAAGGGGGCTGTTGCCAGCTCCGAGTCGTAGCGATAGGTAGGGCTTTGCAGCCTTTCCCCCGCTCCAAACCGTGCGTGCGACTTTCACCGCACACGGCTTTCCAGCTTCATAAAGCTTATCCCTTTCGGGAACACCCGATAGCACCGTTAAGTCAATGCTCATCTCAGCAATATGTCTGTCATAGCCACACACAAATAACATGCTTCACAGGAGCGGTCAATGACTTTTGCCATTGTCTACCATCCCCCTGTGTAAAGGCGACATACAGATTTCTCGCTGTTCAGCCTGGCAGACCTTCACCCTGTCCTTCCCATTACAGGAAGGCATTTGGCTACTACGCTGCCTCCGCCCTCTCTTCCGCACACTGGCATTCTCATGTCCTTTTCAGGTATAGCGGTATGAGAGTTCCTCAGTTCCGATATAAGATATGTGACAGCAACCCTTAGCTGCCTGCTGTTCGCCGGGTGAGCATCGGAACAACACCCTGATGATTAGGGAGCATCAGAGTCAGTCACCTTACCTTTTGGTTCAAGTGTGTCAGCCATTTCACTTGTCACGGTTTACGACGTTTATCACAGGTTCCTGTATTGTCAGCATAGGTCGCAGGGTTAGCCCGGTCATCCGATTTTCGGCTGTCAGAAGCCGGTACATTGTCCAGAGGCTTCACACCCCGACAGTTGCTACCTGCCGACGCATGCTCCGTAACCCTCATGCCGTTGTCCTGGCAAGGATCCTTTATTGAATCAATACCTTATATCGTTAAAGAGCGCACCCCAAAGAACCGTACATGAGGGTTTCCCTTCAACCCGGCTCAAGCTGCAAAAGATCACAATTGTTGAGTGATCTGGTTGTTAACATCACCTCCATGTCAAGGCAAGTTTGGCTTTTTTGTCATGCCTGCGCTTGTAGAAGTAACCGCCAAATTCTTTCATGTGCGGATTCTCATGCACTCGTACCTTAACATATTGCTTTATACCAATTTTTGACAGCCTTGTCACCTTATATATGCGTACCCTGGCCTTTTTCTCTTTGGATTTGACTGAAAAGATCTCATTTTTGCACTGAAAATGGCTTGCAAATCGCTGGTAATTTTCCATGACAAAAGCTTTGGAACCGATGATTCTCGAATCTGAAAAATACCGGAAAAGGGGAACCGGCGAATTATGTCTTTACAACCATAAAAAGCCCTGATATCCATTTCTAAAGTTTCCGCCCGCCGAAACCCGGTAGCAATATTCGGAAAGTTTTTATTTCTCCAAAGATTCAAAAGTGATGCCGAATCTATTGACCTATATTGATGAGGGATCGCCTGCCACTCGAACTTCATACAGTTTGATGAAGGCATCGTTTGTGATGATGACCATATTTTCCACAATCGCCTGTGCTATCAGTATTCTGTCGAACGGATCTTTATGGTGAACAGGAAGCTCGAATGTCGTCAACGCATGTTCAGTTGTGATATCCAACGATCTTATTTCATTCAACATGAGTTGCCTTCTCGTAAATTCAATAACTGATTCCGGCAAGGTCAATTTGCCGATCTGGGCTTTTATGGCCATTTCCCAAGCGCTGGCAGCGCTTAAAAACAAGTCTGCATCGTCATCAATCATCAGTTTCCGTGCATAATTATTCAGTTTGGGGCTATCCAGAACCCACCACAGAAAAATATGCGTATCCAGAAGATATTTCATTTGTAAAATTCCGCCAGCATTTCATCATCAAGCGGTTTTTCAAAATCGTCTGACATTGTGATCATTCCTTTTGCGGAACCGGGCATCCTTCTTGGTTTTACGGTTTCTTCAAGAATATCATCGGATTTGACCAAAACGATGATTTCAGCATCTTTTCCGATCATACCTTTTGGAATCGGCAAGCTCAAGGTATCGGTAGCGATATGTGTTTTTATTTTAATAGCCTGTTGCATCAGCCACCTCTATGTAAGGAAAGTTAAAAAACAATATATCCATATAAATCAATTGATTAAGACACGAAAAACCGTACCCCGTATGAAAACTCGAACAGGTGGCTTGTCCATGCATCTGAAGAATATCAAAACAATTATCAGAAAACAATCCCCTGATTGGAAATGATCTAAAAAAACTCATACATGCAACAGAAAATGCAGCGATTTCATGAAGGATGAATTGGAACGTCGAATTATGCTAGTTCTGAAATCCCAAAGGTATCCCTGCATCTGCCGGATATTGTCCTGGCATTTGCAGGGGGATTATTTTACTGATGCCGATACCAGGGCTCGGTTTCCGGGCGCAGGAGGGTATTGTCTAAAATGATATCGCCGGCTTTTTCTGCGATCATCATGACAGGGGCGTAAATATTACCATTGGTGACATAGGGCATGACAGAGGCATCCACCACCCTTAAATTTTCTATTCCGTGAACTTTGAGGGTGTCCGGTTCAACCACGGCCATATTATCTGTTCCCATTTTACAGGTACAAGAGGGGTGCAGGGCGGTTTCTCCGTCTGCTGCAACCCAGTCCAGAATTTCCTGGTCTGTCTTGACCTTTGGCCCGGGTGAAAGCTCTCCGCGACTGAATGGCTCAAAGGCCGGCTGGCTCAAGATATCACGAGTGCAATGGATGGCTTCCACCCATTCCTTTCGATCCTTTTCCGTGGACAGATAATTGAACCGCAGGGCCGGATGATCCTTTGGATTTGTAGAGACGATTTTAACATTTCCAATGGCATCCGAGTTTACAGGCCCGACATGAACCTGGTATCCATGGCCCTTTTCAGGGGAAGTGCCGTCATAGCGGATGGCAACCGGCAGAAAATGAAACTGGACATTGGGATATTCCACTGTGTCGTTGGTACGGATGAAGCCGCCGGCCTCAAAATGGTTTGTGGCAGCCGAACCTTTGCGCTGGAACAGCCATTGAAATCCCACCCAGGGCTTGTTGTACCAGAGCAATGCCGGATATTCGGAAACCGGCTGTTTGCAGGAATGCTGGACATACACTTCCAGGTGATCCTGCATATTTTCACCCACGCCAGGCAGATCAGATACCACATCAATGCCCAGTTGGGTAAGTTCTTTGGCATTGCCTACTCCAGAGAGCTGAAGCAGTTGCGGAGAATTGATGGCACCGCTGCAGCAGATCACCTCTCCGGCATAAACTTTATTGACAGACTTGCCTTTGGTAAACTCCACCCCCACAGCCCGCTTGCCCTCGAAAAGAATCCGGTTGGTATGGGCCCGGCAGACAACATCAAGGTTGGGCCGACGTTTGACAGGGTGAAGATAGGCTCTGGCAGCGCTCCGGCGTCGTCCTCTGTCGATATTCCGGTCAAAAGGGCCGATACCTTCCTGCTTATGGCCGTTGACATCAGGGGTCAAAGGATATCCTGCCTGCTGGGCAGCGTCGAAAAACGCCTGAAACAAAGGGTTTGTGCAAGGGCCTGTCTCCAGTTCCAGGGGACCGTTAAAACCGTGATAGCCATCTGCTCCTATAAGACGGGTTTCCGCGCGCTTGAAATAGGGCAGGTTATGGGCATAATCCCAGTTTTCCATACCGTCGTCCGCCGCCCATTTTTCATAGTCCATAGCATTGCCGCGAATATAGATCATGCCGTTAATGCTGCTCGAACCCCCAAGCACTTTTCCCCGGCCATGAAATATCCGCCTGTTTTTCATATGGGGTTCAGGTTCGGAATTGTAGCACCAGTCATAGAGTTTGTTGCCCAGGGGGATGGTAAGACCCGCTGGCATGTGGATAAAAATATCCCATATATAATCGGGCCGGCCAGCCTCCAGAACCAGAACCCGGTTGGCTGGATTGGTACTCAGGCGGTTTGCTAATGCACAGCCGGCTGATCCGCCGCCCACGATGATAAAATCATATTTCTGTCTGATCATTAAATCTCCTTGTTAAAACGATATTGCGGTTGAGGGTCCAGGCCCAGCTCCTTTTGTTTCTCATTGGAGGGCCTGCCCTTCGGACTCCAGCCTCGGAGCCGGTAGTAATCTGTCAGCATGAATGCCATATCACTTTCACTGATACAGCGTCCTTCATGAGGGCCACGGGTCAAGGGTTCTTCCACGAACCTTCGCGGCAGGCGCTCATCTTTGATATCCATGCCTTCTCTCAGGTTGAACAATCTTATCTGGTTCCAGATCCGTTCGCCGATGTTGTTGAAAAAGGAAGCATCGACCTCTCTTCCTGTTGCAGCGGTAAACAACTGAGCATAGCATTGGGCTGTAATGCCGAATGCCCCGAAATCGCATTTGACTAAAATATCCAGCCCGCTCAGGTAGTTCTGCTGCTCAATGAGGATTTCAGCCTTCTGGTCCAATCCGTAATTGTCAACGGGTTTGCCATTGTAGAGTTCTCCCCCCACTTCAAAACCCACCATAAATCCTCTCTGGTGGCAGGCTCCCCGGTCGGCAGTCATATAAGCCAGGCCCATTCCGGGCGTACCTCTGGGTGAAAAACCGGGTATTTCCATCCCTTTTACATGCAGGGCAAAGGCATCGCTTCCCTGCCCGATCTTTTCCGATGCCCGTTTGACCCCCTGGCCCAACAACGATCCCATCTCATTTTCATTCAGGGCAATGGACCGAATGAGCCATTCCGCGCCTTCAGGGCTTCCGAATTTCAAGGGCAGATCAGGCGGGGGAGGGATGATCAGCCCTTTTTCTATTACCTCAAATGCAAATGCTAAAACCCCTCCTGTGGACATGCTGTCCAGGCCGTAAGCATCACAGAGCTTGACCAGATGGGCCACGGCCCGGACATCATCTATTTCCAGGTTGCTTCCCATGAGGGCGGCAGATTCATATTCCACAATATCGGTAATACGATGGGCGTATTTACCTGTACGGATAGCCCCCATCTGGCTGCAGCGAATGGGGCAGCCCTGGCAGGCGGCCTTGCCCAGAAACAGGTGCTTGGCCTGTCCGATATCCCCAAGACGGTCAGCCTTATCATAATCTGAATAATAATGGTTGCGAACCGGCAGTGTGCCTACGGCATTTGACCAGGGAACAGCATAGCTGGTCCCGCTCTGGGTCAGGGCCTCACATGCCTCGCTTTGGGCAATTTCTTCCAATGCCTGGCCGCAGGCCGCCTCAAACGCCTCTGGATCGTTCACCCGTACTAGCTGGCTGCCTTGAACGGCAATGGCTTTCAGGTTTTTAGATCCCATGACAGCCCCGGCTCCGCCCCGACCGGCCTGCCGGTTGGGTTCGCAACAGATCAGGGAGAAACGGACAAGGTTTTCCCCTGCCTGGCCGATGGTGGCCACTCTTGCGTCCTCTGCCCCGAGTTTTTGTTTGACTTTTGCATTTGCGGACAGGGCATCCATCCCCCATACGTCATCTGCTGGTATAAACTCTATATTGTCGTCACGGATGGATACAATAACTGGATTTTCAGCCCGGCCAGTGATGATCAGGCCGTCATAGCCGGCGTATTTGATTTCAGGCCCGAACCGGCCTCCGAAATAAGCATCCAGGAAAAGCCCGGTCAAGGGGGACTTTGTCACCACACATGCCCGCATGGAAGGGGCAGGGGTGGCGGTAAGCGGGCCTGTGAAAAACATCAGGACGTTGTCCGGCCCCAAAGGGTCGGCCCCCTGGGGAACCAGGTCATACAGAAGCTTGGCCCCGAACCCTTTTCCGCCTACAAAATCCTCTTGCAGCTTCTGGGGTACTGAAACAGGCCGGCTCACAGACCGGGAAAGGTCTACCAGCAGTATCCGGTTCATGCATCCGTTGGGCTTCATCGCTTTTCCTCCACTCTGACAAGTTCCAGTGCCCCTGTAGGACACGCCTTCACACATTGGGGATTCCCTTTGCAAAGATCGCATTTAACAGATTTTTTCAAATCCGGGTCCACATGAATCATATGGGTGGGGCAGTATCTGCCGCACAGCCCGCACGCCACGCAGAGATCCTGATCCACCGTCATGGCCCCGGTTGCAGTATCCCTGGAAATGGCATTCACCGGGCAGACTTTTGCACAGTATGCATTGCTGCACTGGTTGCAGACTGTAGGAAAATGGTAGAGATTTTCACGAGTATGGGAAATATGCAGCAATGCCCTGTGCGGATTGCATCCGCCCAGCAGACGGGTGCTGCATGCCATCTGGCAGATTTCACACCCCGTGCATAGATCAAAATTGGTTTTGATGAATAATTTGTCAGTCATGGATGAAAATTCAGTCCTGTTCAAAGTAAAATGGGAATGGCCCGAAACGCACGCCCTTCGGACCATTCCCATTGTCTGTTTTATCTGGTTCTTATTTAATCCAGGGCGGCTTAATAAAAGTGCTGCCTTTGTAAGGTGTCAACGGCGGGTCTGTGAATATCGGCGCAAGTTCCCCGTTCTGCACCTGATAGTGAACCACCGGGGCTCCGGCCTGGGCCCTGAGAACATTGTCCTTGTCCCATTTGATTGATCCCATCTCACCTTCATAGCCATTTTTTGAAAGATAGGCATTCACTTTTTTGAAATCATAGGCATCTCCCACCTGAACCACGGCGTTGGCCCATGCCTTGACAGCAGTGTATGCAATCCATGCCCCTGCCGGAACCTGGTGTTTGTAAAGGGAAATGAATTTATCCACCCATGCCTGGCCTTTTTCATTAGGGGCTTTGGGTCCGGGCAGGCCGCTGGGCATCTCACCCACAATACCGTCAGCGGATTTGCCCAATGCATCCACAACTTCCCGGGGGGTAATGCCCCAGCCCAGGCTGATGATTGAATTGGACGGTTTTTTCAGGAATTGCTTGATAAAGGTAATGTTTTCCTGGCCGCTGGGAATTTCAATATGAATGATTGCTGGTTTTATCCTGCGGATCTGGGAAAGGAGGATACCCCACTCATTGGTGCCGTAAGGCACGGTCTCGCGCTTGGCCACTTTCCAGCCTTTTTCCTTGAAGCTTTTATTCAGGGTATCGCCAACCTCAATGCCCCAGGAATCATCTGTATTGATGATCACCACCTTTTTGTTAGGGTATTTGTAAGGCAGTGCCATCAAAGCCCGGAACATGCTTTTGGCCTGTTCCACGCCAACGTCTGTTGTCTGGTAGATATTATAATATTTGGCAGGATCTTCTTTGAATATATTCACGGCTGCCTGGGAGCCGTCATCGGCAAAAAAAGGCGCATCATATTTGCCGTAGGCCCGGACATCCTGTCCCCATCCGGCCCATCCCGCGTGTATGGATGCCACTTTTTTCTGTCCGCACAGGTAATCGGCAGCCTGCATGACAACTTCAGGCTCAAAACCCTTGGAGTCAAACCGGATGATTTCTATCTGCTTGTCCAAAAGGCCGCCTGCTCCATTGATTTCGTCAATGGCCATTTTAATGCCTTTAAAATAGTCGGCTCCAGAGCCGGCAGCCCATCCGGTCATAGGGATTGGAACACCCACCGGGATGGTTTCCGCGGCCATGGCCCAGGGTGATATAAATGAAAACACTGCAATAACCAAACAGATTGTCAAACTGATTTTCTTCATTGTGTCTGCTTCCTTTTTGTTATTTGGTTTATGTTTTTACCTCAACCGGCTTCTGCCCGGTCCTGTTTCCCTGTAAAAAGGCCCATTACCCCGTTGGGCAGCACCAGGACCAGAATGACCACCAGCGCCCCCATGACAACAGCCCGGTATGCCCCCAGCGGTGCCATCATTTCGCTTCCGGCCACCACGATAAAAGCCCCGAACACCGCACCAGGAAAATGTCCCAGTCCGCCCACCAGCATCATGACCATCAGGATGCTGAAAAGATCCAGATCCAGCATCCGGAAGGACAATACCCCATAAAAATGCCCATAATAAGCGCCGATAATACCTGTTAAAAATGAGGTGAGGGCAAACACCATCAATTTATACTTGAACGCGCTTATGCCGAGGCTCATGGCAAAATCCGGCGAATCCTTGAGAGCCAGAAAAGCGACTCCCCAGTAGGACTTGATCACAAACATTATGACCAGAACGCAGGCAAGGGAGAGCAGCAGGGTCAGATAAAATGTGGGTACCATATTGGCCGAACTGAAGGTATATCCGAAAATGTTAACCGGCGGGATGGTCAACAGCCCGACAGAGCCGCCGGAACCCATGGCCAATCCGATTTTTCCCCTGAGTACGGGTTGCAGGGCCATATGCACGCCAAAGGTCACCAGAGCGACATAGGGTCCTGCCAGCCGAAGGCAGGGCAGCCCCACAAGAACCCCCATTGCCCCGGTAAACACACCGGCAAGGGGTATGGCAAAGACAGGGGGAACACCGTGTTCGATAGCCAGGATACCGGAGCAATATGCCCCCATTACAAAAAAGGCAACCTGACCAAAGGAAAAGATACCGGCAAACCCCATAATCAGGTCCCAGCAGGATGCCACAACAGCCCAGATAAGGCACATGACCAGGATATTCATAATAAAACGGGTATCTCCTACAAAAACAGGCAAAATGGCCATGATGCCGTAGAGAACGCCGATGATGATCGCCATCTGTTTCAATCGCATAGATTACTCACCTTTTCCCATAAGCCCCTGAGGTCTGAACACCAGGGTTGCCAGCAGGAGTCCAAAAAGGGCAATCATGCTGTAACTCATTCCAAAAAACCACCCCACAAAAGCCTCCAGCATGCCAATAATAAAAGCGGCAAAAAGACCGCCGCGGATGGAGCCCATCCCTCCAAGGGCGGTCACCACCCATGCTTTGACCATGATGATGCCCCCGGAATTGGGATTGATGAACCATTTCTGGCTTAGTAAAATACCGCCAAACCCGACCATCACAGTGGAGATGGCAAAGGTTGTTGCAAAGATCTTCTCTTTCGGGATGCCCACAATGGTAGCACCCACAGGGTTCTGGGCCACTGCCCTGACAGCCAGGCCCACCCGTGTGTTATTGAGTACCCAGCCCAGGGCCAGTATGCTGCTGATGGACATGACAAAAATCATGATATCCTGATAGGCAAACACCAGCTGCCCTACTTCCAGGGTTCCCTCCAGGATGGGGGGCAAAGATTTCATACGGACACCGAATACCACCATATAAAGGCTGGTCAGGAAAAGTGCCAGACCAAGGGTCATCATCATGACCTTGTTCTCCCAGTCCTCCCGTTTTCGAAGCGGTGCCACCAGCAGCTTTTCCAGGGCGTACCCCACAATGAATAATATGGGGAGTACCAGTATCATGACCAGAGGGTAGCCGCCAAATTCAAGGCCGAGGCCAAACATAATCATCCATGCCAGGTATCCGCCCATGTTGAAAAAATCGCCATAGGCAAAATTGAATGCCTTGGTCACCCCGTAAACCAGGGTCATTCCCACTGCCATCAATGCGTATACAGACCCTGTTGACAGTCCGGCGATAATCACGTCCGTGATTTCATAAAACAATAATATGGTATCTTCGCTAAACATGTATTTTCACCTTATTGGATTTACATACCTAAAAATATCTCTTTTAAATGCTCATTTCCCAATGCATCTTCACTGCTGCCCTCAAAAGAGATGCGCCCTTCTTCCATGACGTAAATTTTGTCTGCCAGATCTGAAATATGGGGAATGTTCTGCTCCACAAGAAAGATCGTTTTACCCTGCCGGTTGATTTCACTGATGGTGGAAAACAATTCCATACGCAGACTCGGCTGAAGCCCCAAAGATGGTTCGTCTATGCATAAAAATTGTGCATTGGACATCAGGCCCCGGGCAACGGCCAGCATCTTGGCTTCTCCGCCGCTCATGGTGGAAGCCATCTGGCTCCGCCTCTCTTTGAGCCTGGGGAAAAGTTCAAAGATTTTTTCAAGATTTTCTTTCTCATACGGGCGGGCAGCCTTTGCATACGCCCCGAGTTTCAAATTTTCAAGAACCGTCATGTAAGGAAACAGCTCCCGGTTTTCCGCAATATAGGCCACCCCCATGTTGACCAGCTTTTCCGTGGCCAGCCCGTTGATGGAACTGCCCTGGTAGACAATGTCACCATCTGTTTTCTCGACCAGGCCGCAGATGGCTTTGAGCAGGGTGGTTTTACCATGTCCGTTGGGTCCCAGCATTACAACGACATCCCCTTGATCTACGGAGACATTGACCTGTTTTAAAACCTGTGCTTCCCCGTACCAGGCATTCAGATTAGTTATTTTCAGCATATGCATCTCCGATATAGGATTCGATTACCTTGGGATCACGGGTTGCTTTTTCAGGCGAATCACAGCAGATCATGGACCCGGATTCTATAATGAGCAGTTCCTGTGTCAGTTCGGTTAAAACTTTCATGAAATGCTCGATAATGATGATGGTCAGCCCCATTTCCTGGTTGATTCTGAGGATCAGGTCCATGAGTGCCTTTATTTCCCTGGCATTGGAACCGGCCATAGGCTCGTCCAGCATGAGTATTCCTGGTTTTGTAGCCAATGCAGCGCCAATCATAAGCTTCTTTTTTCCCATCAGGTTCAGCTTGTTGGTTTTTGTAAATCTGTCTTCGGACAATTCCAGAAACTCGATGATCTTATCGACATGAGCCGGGTCCAGACCAGTACCGGAGCCGAAACGGCTGCCCACATTGAGACTTGTGTCCACGGTCAGACTGGGAAATATCTGGGGAATTTGAAAGGTACGGGCAATACCTGCCCTGGCAATTTTATAAGGCGGCATCCCGGAAAGATTTTTACCATTAAACACAATCTCTCCTTCATAGGGATAAAATCCGGTGATCAGGTTATATACGGTGGATTTCCCCGCCCCGTTGGGGCCTGCGATACCGAAGATCTGCCCCTGCTCGACTGTAAAACTCAAGTCGTTGACAGCGATCAGTTCACCGAATTTTTTGGTCACATTTTTGAGAGCTAACATGCACATGTCCTTTTTATCGTTCTTATCCAGCCCGTTGTTCACTCATTTCACAGTGTCTTTCTTTAGTTGCAGATCCACAGAACCCCGGTGTGTGGGGTCCATTTTTTTGAGATATTCGTTCAGTAGAATATAAAGACAACTGACGCAGGAAAGTGCATCTAAAATACCCCCCGGCTGGTTTTAAATATTTCCAGCAGCCAGCGCTCACTGGACAAACGGCATCCTCTTTTCTGCTGCCCACTGAGTATGGCCGATTCAATCTGCAAGGCAATATCTTCACTGATTCTTCCGGCCTGGGCCGATTTAAAAATCATATTTTTGGAGAACTCATTCACTCCTAACATTGGTTCAACCTTACATCCTTATTCACATCACACCCAAAAGAAAATCTTAATGCCTTGATTTCAAGGCGTTTTTTAAACATGGCATTGATACAGCAACGCAAACACCAACCCTGATGTAGCGGTCATTCTATATATTTCCAGATTTTTGTCAACCCTGTTCCCTGAATCAAGCATCAGCGCTTTATCTGCTGTATCCTGGATATAGGCTTCGCTTCAAAGGCTTGAAAATCCCGGTGTGTCCGGCAGTGTAAACCCCAATGATGGGTAAATTAAGATAGTTACTGGCAGGTTTGATTGAAAGGGTAACTAAAATCAAAATCCAGCCCGGACAGATAGGAATTGGGAATTAAAAAAATTTTACGCTGGTGGAGATACTCTGACCTTATCTTCAAAAATGCGGATATAGGTGTCCATTCGCCCGATATCCTGATTTCCATGACAAAGGCTTTGGATGGGACAGGGCTGCACGAAGCCACCTTAGTCAAGACGCTATCTCATCGGAAAAAGTTTAAAATAAGTACCTAACCAATATTTTTTTAACATTTCTAAAGGAGTGGCCATGATCATTGTTCACGAACATATGCACACATGAAAATCGGAAAAAGTCGAGAACGTAAAATCAGCAACTTACATTGATTTACATAGGAGTGCAAAAATAGAGCGCAGCGGTTTTTTGCTTACTTATATTTGCGAAAAACCGCTGCGCTCTATTTCCGCACTCCATAGGACTCCCGTTACAGGTTCTGCCTTTTATTCTTTAAGAATGTACTTGAAGTTTTGGGATGCATTATTATTAATAATTGGCAGTTTTTTGCATTTAAAACATGTACGAAATTCTGCCGGTAAAACTCCTTCTTGGACTGGGAATATCATCATGAAGTGTTCCTATCGGGGCAGGTGCCCTGTAATCCTCATCCAGAAGGTTGAATCCGCTGATTTGAAAATCCAGGCCCTTTGCAAGGAGATTTTTGAATGTCAGTGAGGTATTAAACAGCCAGTATGCATCCAGGGAGTCCCGCGTATCTTTTAATACCAGCTTTTCACCGTCCCATACCTTTTCTTCTGAACGTTCTCTTTGTCCCAGGTAGTTCATAGAGACATTTGCTATGATATTTTCTGTGAGATCGTAATTAACGCCGATATTGCCGTAAAATTCAGGTGCCCCTCCCACACTGAAATCTTCCTGATTCATACCAGCCCCGGCGATTTCTTTATTTGTTATGTCTTTTACATCCTGCCAGGTGAAATTCAGAAAACCGTATTTATTTTTGTCAAAACCGATTTTCAATTCAAATTCAGCACCCACTGATTTTGTTTTACCAGTGTTGTTGTAACCAAATCCTTTCTCGGTCATACTAAAACCGATTAAATCTTCGGCTATGATGTGAAAACCGGTAAGGGATGCGCTGATGTTTTTTGTAAACCTGTATCCCACAAGTCCTTCAGTTGTAGCAATTTGTTCAGGCTGGATATCTTTATTCTGTACAAACTGTGCATTGCCCCAGAAATATGCTTCTTTAAGAGCCGGTGCTCGAAATGCTTCCCCATAAAGTATTTTGAACCATAGCCTTTCTGTAGGCGCGTATGCCAGTCCGAATCGGCTGTTAACAGAGGAAAAATTTGACCCTCCGCTTTTTTCCCCTTCGTTCCTGTAATTGTCATAACGCAGACCTGCTGTAAGAGAAAGTGTTTTAAAGCCTGCATCCGGGAAAAAGAGCGATTTTATATCTGCTGTTCCCTGTGTGTACAGGGCAAAGATATCAGACTTTGCTTTGTCGTATCCGCTTTCCACTGTTTCATCTATCTCAGTCACGCCTTCGGTAAATCTCTCATAAGGGGGATATTGCGAATAGGTTTTGCCGTCAACTTCAATAGGTAATCCTGTGTTATTAAAATTTGCATAATTTTTTATATCATGATGCCTGACATTTTCGTAAGAGGTTCCTCCTATAAAATGGATTCCCGGATATACCTCATAATCTCCTGTTATTTCTCCGCCCAGGATTGAATATTTTCCCTCAGCTCCAAAGTGGAGACCCTCGTCAGGAAGAAATCCAATATGTTTTTCTGCTGTCTCTTCCGGGAGCATTTCGTAGAGAGTATAATAATAGCTGTAGTCAAAATACATTTTCATGAGCAGATTCCCCTTGTCTGTAATGGGCAGTTTAAAGCCGGTTTCAGCGTAAGAATACAGGTTATCAATATCATCTTCATCTGTCAGCACCTCCTGTACACCCACAGGGCATTTGGAATCGTCTTTCTGGAGAAAACCTGAAACGTAAAAATTTTTATAATCAAGATGTGTCCTGAATGTATGAAAGCTGTTGTCATTGGTCATTTCCCTGGATTCCGAAGCAACCTGAAGAGGGCCGAAATTGGGAATAACAGGAGAATTCGCTGCTGCATCGCTCTCAATTTTTCCTTCATATCCGTCTGTTTTATAGTAATCAGCGTAAAAATAGGCAGTGAAATCATCCTTTCCATATGAAAGCTCTGCATAAGGTTTCATGGTCTCGAAAGTTCCGCCTTCCACGGAAATCCGGGAGTCTTTCTCTCCTCCTTTGTATGTGACAATGTTGATAACGCACAGAAACGCACCTGAGCCGTAAAGCGCAGAACCGGGGCCGCGAATGATCTCTATCTTTTTGATACCGGCAACAGGCAGACGCTCGAACTCATCATATCCTACGGGGTGCAGGGCATGACCGTCAATAATCACTTTGATGCTTTTATTCACACCACCATTAACACTCGTTCCGCGTACATACATGCTATTATAATTTTTTTTCTTGGAGGTCATGTCAAATCCGGGAACTATCCGCATTACATCTATTAGATTCCTTGCCCCCATGTTCTGGATCTCTTTACCGGTAATGACCGAAACAATTGACGGGGCATCTTCAACACTTATTTTTGTTTTTGTTGCAACAGTGACGAACTGGGTTTCGGTTTCCTCTTTCAGCCATTTTAATTCTTCATCAATTATCTCGTCAATCGTCTCCTGTCCTGACGCTATGGCAGGTGCTACACAAAATATAAATATTTGAATTAAGATAAAAAATTTAACAGCAAAAACCTTAGATAAACATTTCATTTTTCCCCCCTCAAAATTTTAAAAAATTTTCTATTCGTTTACGAAACAAATATGCGAACTCCATTTTTTTATGTACTATTTTCAATAACTTGTCGCTAAACGCCTGGTTCAAGGAAGCCGCTATCGCGGCAGGTAAAACATCGACAGCCTCTCCAGTAATCCACATCTGCCAGCTCATATTTCACGAAACCAACAATTTGTGCGATACTTCTCCTTAACCAATAACTCTTTACAAAAAAAAGGAGAAGCATCATGCACAAAACCGGCCTCAAGTTCTTTTTTATAAACGTTCTCCGGAAAGAGTGGCATCTCTTCAATATTTTGAAAGCTCAATCTGAGAAACGTCTCCCCTCCGTTTTGAGCCATGAAGAAGTGTTTCAGATTCTCAAGAATGTCCGAGCATTTCATAATTATACCTATCTGTCAACGGTTTATTCCTGCGGACTCCATCTTCAGGAATGTCTGTATCTCCAAGTCTCGGATATTGACAGCACAAGAAGATTTGTTCATGTCCATAGGGGGGGGGAAAAGGAGCCAGGGATCGGTATGTACCGCTTCCTCATGATAGTCTGATTCTGCTCCGCAGCAATTTTTGTCCTGCAAGACAGATTATCCCCTTATGATCGGGGTTGAAAAGTCGAAATATCAAAGAACAGAACTGCTAAAACCACTTTTCCGTCATTGATTGCCTGACATAAATCATTGCTTTGTGAAGCAATCCCCTATAGGCTCTTCGTAGTCCACCGGGCTTCTTGAACAATGGATTGAATCTGACCTGCCTCTTCTAAAAAGTCAAGATCCAAGGAACCAAGGTTGACCTTTTTGTATGCCATAAAAGTCAAGATTAATAGCAGCATTGTGCCTTACTGTGCCTATCCATTTTTACCAAATATTTTGTTCAAAACTTTTGATAATTCAGCCTTTGTATATGGTTTTGGAGCCACCCCAAAGAATCCATAATCCTCATAATTTGCCATAATTGGATCATTAGAATAACCACTGGAAACCACAGCTTTAACATCGGGATCAATCTTCAATAATTCGATAATGGTTTTTAACCCACCCATACCACCAGGGACTGTAAGATCTAGAATTACTAAATTGAATTTATTTCCAGAGGATTGCGCTTCTATGTACATTTCAACAGCTTGAGAGCCGTCAGTCGCGAAGACGGTTTCATAACCCATGCGATTCAAGATTCTCCCTACCATTTTTAAGATGAATTCCTGATCGTCCATTATCAGGATTTTTCCTTGACCATCATGTGTAATTTCTTCCTTTTCAGGAGTTTCTTTGAAAACCTGTGAAGAAGCAGGCAAATAAATATTAAAAACGGTTCCTTTTTCGATTTCGGAATATACGGTAATATGTCCACTATGTTTTTTGATAATCGAATATGTGGTTGCTAAACCGAGACCACTTCCTTTTTGTTTCGTAGTAAAATATGGATCGAATATATTTGAGAGATGTTTTTTTGAGATGCCGACACCTTGGTCTTCAGCTACAATTTTAAGGTATCTTCCAGCTGATAAGGGAAGGCCGCTCTTATCTTCAATTTCTGTATTTTCTGTCCGGATGGTAATAATTCCGCCATTTGGCATGGCTTGATTTGCATTGATAACCAGATTACCAATAACCTGATTGATCTGTCCTTCATCGACTTCCGTTGCCCATAAGTCGTCTGACAATTCAAAACTGCAGTTTGACGATGCCCCTCTGGTTGAAAATATTGCTGATTCTCTTATCAAACTGTTGACATCCGACACTTTTTTAATGGGAGCACCGCCTTTGGAAAATGTAAGAAGTTGATGTGTCAGGCTTTGAGCTTGATTTGAGGATTCTTGAACATCACAAAGAACTTCATATAATTCATCATTCTTCTTCAGGTTACTTAGAGCATACGAGATATTTCCTGTGATAACCCCCAGCATATTATTAAAATCATGTGCAATGCCACCGGCTAATGTCCCGATGGCTTCCATTTTCTGAGCTTGGCCGAGTCGTTTTCCAAGTGTTTCTTTTTCTTCCTCTGCCTGCTTGCGCTCGGTATTGTCACGAAAAACCAGCACAATACCAGTGATGCCTCCCTTTTCATCTCTGATGGGCGCACTACTGTTATCTATTGGAATTTCTTTTTTGTCTTTGCTTATCAGGATGGTCTGGTTTGCCGATCCGACAACTGAATCCGTCCAGATTGCTTTTGCTGCAGGATTCTCAACCGCCTGTCTGGTTTCTTCATCAATGATGCTAAATATGTCCATCAACGGCCTGCCAACCGCTTCTTCCAGATTCCAGCCTGTCAAAGTCTGAGCAACCGGATTTATAAAGGTTACATATCCTTTTTTGTCTGTGGTAATTACGGCATCACCGATACTCCTCAGAGTTGTGTAGAACTGGTTCCTCTGCAGGACGGCAGCCTCCTGCAGCTCCTTGAGGCTGGCAACCGCATCCCTCATCCTCCGAGTCATGTTGTTGAACGTGACCTCCAGCACCATCAGTTCGTTGTTCCCCGTGGTTTTCAGATCAAGGTCTTGCCCGTCCCCAGGCTGGTTTTCCAGGGATTCGAGGTTCAGCCGTTCGATGGAGTCGGACAGTGTCATCAGGGGCCGCCCCAGAATCCGTCGGAACGCCCACAGGAAGAGAAACCAGATGGCCACCGTCTTGATGACCGAGTTCACGATGATGAAGGCGAACCCCATCTGAACCCTCTCGAATACCACCTCGGAGCTTGAATAAACCGTAGCCTCCCCCTGCGTCTCGGTATTGCCTAAAAAAACGTATTCCAACGGGAAGGAATGCCAGAACATGCCGGTCACCCGCCCCCCGGAACCGGTGGCTCCGCTGGTTCCCACCCGTACCTGGTTTCCTCCCCCGTCGGTGACCACGCCCGACTGCGCCATGATCTCCCCGTGCTGGTTCGATATCTTCATCCCGATGATTGAGGGGAATTTCAGGACTCCCATGATTGCCGAGTTCACTTGGTCATTGTCCAACTTCCAAAGCGCGGATGCCAGCACACCATCAAAGGTGTGCTGGATGACGACGAGACCCTTCTCCACTGACTCTTTCTGCCGCAGGTACTCCGCCGACATCTGGGTTAGCGTCACAGTGACGGTGACCACGAAATAAAGGGAGAAGACCACTCTGAGGAGATGCTTGGCAATGGAATCCCGAATCGGGACTATGGGGCGTGCAGACATTTATTCCTCCTGGGGCGTTGCGGGTGGGCAACGAGTTAATTCCATCGTAATCAAAGTTTGGTGATGATTTTATTCCAGCGCGGCCCTCTCATCCGGCCGGCGCGTCAGTCTTGGCGGCCTTTTACCTGTGAGAGTACTGCTTCGAACCCGAAGGCGTAGGACCCAATCTCCGGGTTCAATACCTTTGAGAACTTGCGAAAGTCAATTTTGTCCCAGCCTCCTCCCTTGCCGTGGAAGCTCTTCTTGTAGAGTCCCATCGTATCCTTCGTGAGGAGCCCCATGCGCGACCTGAAGGTCACGGTCTCCTCAGCGAAGTCCCTGCCGTGAAACCAGTCGTACAACAGTACCGCCGCCCAGCCGCCTTCCATGAAGTGGCCGCCAAGGGAGGCTGTCAATCTGCCCGCTTCGATTAATTCCAGGGCCTGCGATGTCCAGTCCACTCCACCGGAGATGACATCGAGTCCCAGCTCCGCAGATGCGTCCATCACGCCAAGCGCAATCTGGTCGTTGGCAGCCCAGTATACCGAGGCATCCGGGTAGATTTTGTGAAGCTGGAGGAACTTTTCCCGTGCAACCGCCCTCTTCCAATGGGCCGGGACAATCCGTTTGAGCCTTGCGTCGCCGCGCAGCTTCAGCGCCCGGTGCAGGCCATTCTCCCTCTGCTCCGCAGGCCCGAAGGTGTAAGTCCCTCCCAGCGCCACAATGTCTACCTTGCCGTCCTTCCCCGCCTTCCCGGCCTTCAGGGCCGCATCAACCAGGACGTTCGCCAAGTCGAAGCCAGCGGACTCATCATCCGGAAGCATTTCGCCGATCCAGTGCTTCAGGACCACGCGCGGCCCTTTCAGTTTTTTGGTGTCGACCCCCGCGTTTATCAGAAACACCGGGATTTTGCTTTCCTCGGCGATCCGGAGCAGGTTCGGGCCCGACTTGCGGAAGCTCAGAACCACCAGGGCATCCGGCGGCGACTCTCCACCGCACGTCTCCTGCACCTGCTCTTTCATTTTACGCCGGCTGCCGTGGGCGTAGTGAACCTCCAACCTCATGCCGAGGTCGTCCGTGGCCGCCTTCATGAAATCCACGAGCTGGCCCCAGAACATGTCGCCCTTTTCCCAGGGAGTGAACAGGGCGATCCTGTAATCCTTGTGATGGGCATCGACAGGATTGGCCGCTACTGTCAGCAGAACGAGGGCAAGGAGCGCACTCAGGTACAAAAATCTTGATTCTTTCGCTTTCATTTTCACCTCCGCACCGGTCTGAGCGGGAATGGGGTCAAGTGGCGCTGGCCCCCATCCTTTAGACCACTTTTTTTGATAATTGCATAGTATCATTGCATAAATAAAACCTTGGAATTGATACTAAGCGGCATTATGTTGTCAGTTATGTTATGTTACCAGTTAACCAGCGTATCCCGCAAATAAAAAAAATAAAAGAATACCCCGCCGCTATTCGCTAGCGTATACATGCCCTGCTCACAGATCCCGGTGGGGTCCTGCTCACTCGCCTTTAGCGCAAGACAGGACTGTTGTTGTCCAATCCCAATGCCTCGGATTTAAACTTGTCACGACAGCGCCGGGTTAGCATCCGTTTTTGTATTATGTCTTTGAAAAACAAACATTTATTTTTTTTGATCTAATTCAAAACTTAATTCAATTATTTCTTTTATTTCATCAAAATGTTCTTCTGATGAACTCCGCAGCAGTTTTAGTGAGAATTCTTTGGCCTTATCAAACATTTCAGCATCAATAAGTGCTGTCCAATATGCTTGAGCTTTGGTAAGATAATCATGATCTTCCGATGGTGTCAGCCTAAAAGCGATATACAGGCAATCCATAACAGCTTCATGGAAGCCCATGTTGTCAAACACTATTGAAAAAAGTTGATTTTGATGAGCAGGATTATCATGCCACACCACAAGGGAGTGCGTAAACATCATGAGATTAAGATAATTGAATTCTTCTTTTAAGCGATGTTCTTTTAAAAGTGGTAAAATGAAATTAGAAGTGAGAATGAAAATAAGGCTTTGAATATCACGCAAGAATCCTATTTCACCTTCCAAAATAATATTTTTATCATTTTTGTATGTTGCAAACATTGGAAATGTCAGATTATAGATAACTTCAAGTGCCAATCTTGAATATTCAATTTTTGTAGGAGACCGTCTTTTTGGTATTTTTTCAGGAATATTGGGGAAATTTTTACTGCTAAGAAGTATTGTTTGATTTTTTAAATAATTTGTAAAATTTGAAGATGTAAAAAAATCAGGAAGTTCAGATTTATCATATTTTCGGAGTAATTCGGAAAAACCGAGTGGAAGCTGACAAGAATTAAAAATTGAATTTATCAAATTAAGACTTTCTTTCATTGTTTCAGAAGTCCAGTTGGAAGCCAAAAGCTC
>JAUCGE010000135.1 GCA_030377965.1 Desulfobacterales bacterium HSG16 | reverse complement strand
GCACCTTTTCGGAAGAGAACAAAAAACTTTTCATGAAATTTCAGAACAAATATTTGAAACTTATAAAGAACTATCAAAATCGTTATTTTTTATTTCGTGTTGTCAAATCTTGAAAATTCCCCTGCACCTTGCAAAGCATCTTGAGATGTTATAAGTAAGAGTGTGATTTATACCTGAAAAAGGAGTAGTGTGTGTATAAAAATAAAAAAGTCGTTGTAGTTATGCCAGCTTACAATGCGGCTAAGACACTGCAAACAACCTACGATGAGGTGATGGCCCAGGAGATAGTCGATCTGGTTGTTATCGTTGATGATGCCAGCCATGATGAAACAGTTGAGATAGCAAAAAAGCTGCCCCATACAATAGTTCATGTTCATTCTGAAAACCAGGGATACGGCGGTAATCAAAAATCATGTTATGATATTACCCTGAAAGAAGGCGGGGATATTGTCATCATGGTTCACCCTGATTATCAGTACACCCCGCAACTGATTCCGGCAATGGCTGCAATGATAGGAAACGGTCTCTATCATTGTGTGCTGGGGTCCAGAATTCTGGGTGGATATGCTTTTAACAGCGGCATGCCGAAATGGAAATATATAGCAAATCGTTTTCTTACTTTTTGTGAAAATATCCTTACAGGAGCCAAGCTTTCTGAATATCATACAGGATACAGGGCCTTTTCCCGTGAAATTCTTGAAAAACTTCCTCTTGACAACAATTCAGACGACTTTGTATTCGACAACCAGATGCTTGCACAGATCATCTGGATGGGATATACAATTGCTGAAATCAGTTGCCCGACAAAATATTTTGCAGAAGCATCTTCCATCAACCTGATCAGAAGCATCCAGTATGGTTTCGGATGTCTTTCTACCGCTCTTGTTTTTCGTATGGCAAAGATGAAAATCATTACTTCGAAGTTATTTCCCAAAACAGATAAATGATTTCCAGAATTAAAAACAAAAAAAGAAAGAATTTTTCAAGGTGACAAAAATCGCAAAGTTCGAAAAATTTCGGGAATCACTTGGGCAGGATGTAAATCCTCTTATCTGCAATGTATGTTCTGAAACCTTGATCCCATGCTTCAGCAGAGTGCGTGATCCGATGACAGACGAATTTTTTGCCATTTATACATGTACTCAATGCGGGCTGGGGCATACGATACCTCATCCTGTCGATCTGGGCAGATACTATAGCAAAAATTATTATGGCGACCGACATGGAATAACTTCCCCTCATTGCATAAGGCGGCGATTGAAAATAGTGAGGCGAACTCTAAAAAACGGAGCATCCGGCAAATATCTGCTTGATGTAGGCTGTGGTGATGGTTCTTTTCTGCTTGCAGCAAGAAATGCGGGTTGGAAAGTGATGGGTACGGAATTGAACCCTCAACCTGCGCGAGCGGCAGGACTTGATGTAAAAGAGTCTGTTGAACAGGTGGATTGCCAAGGACATAAGTTTGACTGTATTATGATGTGGCACAGCCTGGAACATATGAGAGATATAAAAGCAACGATCCATTCTTTAACAAAATTACTCCATCCCAAAGGTCGAATAATTATTGCTGTTCCTGACAATGGCGGTCTTCAGGCAGGATTATTTGGACCCAGATGGCTGCACCTGGATGTTCCAAGACATTTATATCACTTTGATGCAGGTTCATTGAACTTTTGTCTCGAACAGGCAGGATTTACAACTTTGCATCGCTGGCATCAGGAGCTGGAGTACGATCTTATAGGATGGTCTCAGAGCGCGCTCAATTACTTATCTTCCACACCCAATGTTTTTTTCGATTATATTACGGGAAAAGGAAAAAACTTCTCTTCTGTCCAGACAACATACAATACCATACTGGGATCAGTTTTGACATTGCTGTTCATACCAGCAGTTTTTACCGGAACAATTGTTGGTCGAGGCGGAACACTCATCACTGTTGCTCATCGAACAGAATAATAAAAGAGCAAAGACCGCAACAATTATGAAGCGGCCCTTTTTGAATTGAAGAAGATTATTATGTTTTATTGCTTTGCAGGTTTTTCTTCCATTGCGGAAGATAATTCGTTGAGCATTGCTGTCTGATTTTCGATGAATTTTCGCAGCAGAACCATTCTTTCCGTGTTGTGAAGGTTGTTTATATCTTTAATGATTTTCTGTTGATTGCTGAGAGCTGTACTGATGGATTTGCTGACAGCCTTTCCATTTGATGACATTTTACTGATAATGCTGCTCTGGATAGTAATGACTTTACCAACAGACTGGTCTATCTTGTCAATCGATTTGCCTGTATTTTGAACTACCCGGTTCATTTTTTTCACTTCGGTTTTTATATCCTTGGCCAGCGCTTTCTGCAATCCTGCAAACTTGTCAAGAGATTTGGTTACCGAAGACAGATCGGTCTGAACATTGCTGACTCTGTCCACAATCAGAGATGAGCTTTTTTCCGTGCGATAATTTCCAGAAAGAGCCATCAGCAAAAGCATCATCAGCAAAAATACGAATATGATACACATCCATACCAGATTTCTTGTTTCTTTGATGAGATTGATACTTTCTTCGTTGTTCATCGTTCAGCCTCCTTTGTGCGGTTGGTTGTAAGTGAAACCGGGAACACGCCAATGTCTCCGGATACGCCAGTGTCTGGATCATGCATAATTTTTGATGGAAAACAGATATTGATATAAGTTCGGTCTAGTACAGCCAATAGCCTTTATAGTCAAGAAAAAACGTCATCATTTTTTCTGTCAATGGTTCGTAAGGAAAAATGTAAGCTTATTTTAAGATTGTTTCGAGTTGTTCGATTTTTTCATCTGGAAGTATGGGGCGAGCAATATCGATTGTGTGATAAGCAAAAGATCGATACAATGCGAGGCATTCAGGGAGTTTTTTCTCCATCTCGTCAAGATGGCGTGTAATGGTTTCGACATCTCCTCTGGCAATAGGACCTGTCAGAGCTTTGCCAGGTCCTTTGGCTTCGATGTTTGAAAGAGTTCCTTCAATCAAAGGCTTTAATATCCCATAAGCTTTGCTTTCATCAATACCCGCCTCTTTTATCAATTTGAAAGATAGATCCATGAGAGTTACAAGGTAATTTGAAGCGGCAACTGCTGCTGCATGATACAGGACTTTTGCGTTTGTCCGGATTTCTATGACCGAAGCTCCGAGGTCTTCACCTGCCTTTTTTGCAACTCTGACTGCCTCACTGTCACCTTCCACAGACACGATGATGCCTGAAAAAGGATTGTCAGGCATTTGTTTTAAGGCAAAGCTTTGAAGAGGATGCATGGATCCAATAAAAGAAGAGCAGCGTTTTTTTGCCGAATTCAGGATATCCGAAGGATGCGCTCCTGAGCAATGAAGAACGATACCTCCTTTCTTAAAGCCGCTGCTCGACGCAATGCATTGGCAGGTATCTTCGATGAAACCGTCCGGTGTTGTCAGAAAAACGATATCGGCAGTCTCGCAGACTTTTTCCGGCTCCTGATAAAAAAATGGACAATTACAGGTATCGGCAAGCATTTTTGCAGAATCGATACTCTGGCTTGCAAATCCGGCGGGAACATATCCCGCACGGACAAGAAATCTTGCAAGAGAAGTGCCGACTTTTCCACATCCTATGATGGAAAATGATGTTTTTTTTACAGGATCAGCAGTAAATTCTTGTTCTTTCATTTCAGCCTCCGTTTTCTTGCAGATAAGATGGAATTATAATTAAAGACAAAAAGTGGATTTTTCAGAAACGGTTATGCCAGATTTTTCACAATGTCCAGCATTGGTGGTTTCAACTGCCTCCGCCTGGGATGAATGGCACCTTCTTCTTTCCATACAAAATCGACGATATCAAAGCGTTCTGGAATGATTTTTTCGTCCAGACCATATTTAAGAGCTGGACAATGTTCTATCCACATTATGCGTGAATGGTCTATGTTGAAATCTCTTGTAACGCAGGTTGCAATATGGCTGAAAATGCTTTTGACCGTAACTTTACCAAACCCAGAATCAGGACCATTTTTTAAATCGGAAACTATGGCAATAATCGGTTTGAAATATACCAGATCGTTTCGACTCATTTTTGAAATATCGATTATTTTCAACATGCATTTTCCACGGGCCAACCCCATTTTTTTACCCCAGCCTTCAAAGGCATAAATACTGTCATACATAACATCAGCAGCCATGTTTTACCCTTTCCTGAGTCTGTTTCATTCCGGTTATCTAATATATAGCACTTCAAAACTTTTTTATCAAACAAGGATATGAAAATGGCCGGACTGAAACATGCAAAAATTTGGTAATTGCAAAAATCTGGTAACTTATTTTTAAAAATAATGGGCTTTGAATATTACAGAACTTGACTTTTCCTCGATTATATTACAAATTATGTGAGTTTCAAAACGTCTGAAAGAATTATGGGAAAATTAAAAATCATAAACTGTATTGAAAATGAGTGACAAAGATCTGAAAAAAAACAAACCTCATAAAGGTGCAGGACACAGGAAGAGACTGAGAGAAAAATTCTTGAAAACCGGGCTTGACGGATTTCTTGACTATGAAGTGATTGAATTGCTTTTGACCCTCGCAACTCCGCGTAAAGACTGCAAAGAGCAGGCAAAAAAAGCCATGGAAGAATTCAAGAGCCTTCAAGGGGTTTTCGAAGCTCATCCTTCCGAACTTTGTGAGATTGATGGGATAGGTCCCACGAATCTTTTAGGAATCAAACTTGTTAAAGCCGTTGCAGACCGTTATCTTGAAACACGGTTGGAAAAGAGTGATCCGATCAGCAATTCAAAGGCTCTGTTCGATTATCTGTATATGAATATGAAAGATAGAAGCCGGGAGTGTTTCAAAGCTGTCTTTCTGGATGCCAAGAATCGGGTAATTACCATTAAAACCCTTTTTGAAGGAACATTGACAGCAAGTTCTGTATATCCCAGGGAAGTGATCAAGGCTGCTATTCAGAATAATGCAGCTGCCCTTATTTTTGCCCACAACCATCCTTCTGGAGATCCAAAACCATCGAAAGAAGATATTGATATTACACGTCTTCTGGTTTCAGCGTGCAAACTTGTCGGGATTACCGTTCATGAACATCTGATCATCGGGAATATGGAATATTACAGCTTTGCAGATAACGGTGACATTGCCCGGATGAACCGCGAAATATAAAAAAAGAGATTTTATTATGAAAAAAAACGGTTATCCGTCTTGTTTCGGCACTCTTGAAATAGTGTTTCCCATTGACGAAAACGGTCTGAGATCAACACCCGTTAAATGTATGGTCTGTGAAAACAAAACTCCTTGTTTAAGCCATGCCATGAAACAGAGCAGCGGGCTTACAGTCAAAGAAGAGATGGTGGACAGAGCTTATGATTCCAACATGATGGGCTTTTTCGAAAGGTGGTCACGCAAGAAGGACTTACAGCGCAGACGGCAGAAGAAAGTTAATAAATTTTAGATAATTATTAAATCGATACAGGAGTTTAATGTGGCGTTCTGGAGTACCAGGGGAGAATTGAGCAGGGCAAACCGGCTGAGACGTTCGTATTATGAACTGTTGAGGGATGAAATGGATCAATTCTTGATTCAATACGCGTTGCTTGATTCCTATAATAATTTCATCGAAAGGAATATTCCTTATCCTTTTGTGGAAAAAAGGGAACTTAAGCCCAGAGCACTGCTGCCTGATCTGGAATATGAATGCCAGAACGCATTTCTGACTATTTTCATCGAAGATTCCATACCGTCGATTTTAAAAAAATATATTCGGTTTTTCGATGTTAACCGAACCACCAAAACTAATCTTCTCCGGTCGAAAACGCTGCCCACGAACGAAATAATTGAAAAATATTATAAACACCTTGATTCTGCTCGATTTTTCGATTTTTTGGGAACTTTGCTTCCTGTAGATTACGCCCTCTTGATACAGAGAACCCCTGCCACTCGAGCCAGCAACGGATATGTGCTTTCCCATTTTCATGTTCGGATCGACTGGCCAATAGCTGATGCAGCAGAGGATCTGGGGCGCAATCTTCGTTATATTTCAAAAGATCTTTATGAAAAAGGTGATAAATACGCGGAAGATATACAAAAAAAGTTTTTCGAATATTACGGTCTCCCAGTCATGGTCGGTGGAAGGCGAACCGCCGCTATTGTAGCTGCCCAATACCTTCGCCGCCTTCCATGCATTTCCACCATATATGCAGGAAGCAGCGAGTCAAGGGCGCTGATGCGTCTTTCCGAAGACCGGATCTCAAAAACCATATTGATGAAATTCGACAATAAGGAGGTTGGCCGTATTGCCGAAGCCAATAATTTGCCAGTGCGAACCTTCAAGAAAAGTTATATGGTAGCCAGAGAAGGTCATGAAAGCCTGTATATTTTCCATACGACTTACAAATGCACAAGCCATGCTCTTCCACCTGATGATGGGAAGCTGCGTGAACTCAAGCCGGACTTGAACTGGCGGACGGTGGATACTCAGCACATTCTTCCCAAACCGGGAGTCTGGAAATATCCACCTCTTCCAATGAATATCATCTATTCATAGTCTTTACGATAAATAATTTCACTGCGTTATCGGTCGTCGAAGTGTGAGCGCTATACGACTTCATTCCTCTGACCTTGTGAAATGAATTATCGTAAAAGGCTATATTTTTTTTAACATTGCTGTTTCATCACAATCGGGAAATTTGACGCAGAGGATGCAGTCTGACCATATCTTCAAAGGAAGCTTTGCCCTGTCAATAACATTGAATCCGAATTTCTCAAAAAATCCGGGGCGATATGTCAATGTAAATACGTTTTTCACCTTATATCTGCAAGCATCCTGCAAAGCGTCTGATACAAGCTGTGTACCAATTTTATTCCGAATATGTTCGGGATGAACCGCAAGAGACCTGATTTCCGCAAGATCGTCCCAGCAAAACTGCAGGGAGCAGCAGCCAAGTATATCCCCGGTTTTTTCATCCGTATATACAGTAAAATCCCTGAGATGATCATAAATTTTGCTTAAAGGCCTAGGCAAAAGTTCGCCTTTGTTTCCATATTCATTTAAAATTCTGTGAATGGTATTTACATCACATAGCCTGGCTTTTCTAATCATAACGCTGTGTTTATCCCATTAAAGTGTTAAGGTTTTCGACTTGGTTTTTCCAGACAGCTATCATAAAACCTGGAAAATCTATTTTCTAAACAACCCTGAAATTCCTTTT
Source organism: Desulfobacterales bacterium HSG16 (assembly GCA_030377965.1). GTDB lineage: Bacteria > Desulfobacterota > Desulfobacteria > Desulfobacterales > HSG16 > JAUCGE01. The sequence goes on along the minus strand of JAUCGE010000135.1, from coordinate 2,616 downwards.
GCTGAATTGACCGGCAGCACATGGCCGTTTACCATATCAAACCGTCTCTGTATCACATTATCGGGAATATCGAAATATTCAACCTCTCTTTTTTCAAGAGCAGCCTGCATGAAATCCTTCCATATGGGGATAGCGGCCTTCGAACCTGTTTCTTTTTTTCCCAGGGTTATGAATTTATCCTGTCCCACCCATACACCTGTGGCAATATCAGGAGAAAATCCTACATACAATGCATCTTTACAGTTATTGGTTGTTCCTGTTTTACCTGCTACATAATGTCCTTCGATTTTTGATTTTTTTCCAGTCCCTTCAATGACAACCGCTTGCAGCATGTCAGCCATTATAGCAGATCCAGCCCTTGACATAGCAATCGACTGTTCTGGATTTACCTTCCACAGCATTCTGCCTTTTGAATCTTTTACGCTGACAATTCCATAAGGCCGTATATATTTTCCCCTGTTTGGAAAAACGGCAAAAGCTGCTGTAAGTTCCGTCAATGTGACCCCGGATGTTCCTAAAGATAAGGAAAGATTGGCTGAAAGCTTGGATTTTATCCCCATTTTTTTCCCAAATTCGATCACTTTTTCACAGGACAGGGCTTCGATCAGGCGGACTGCGGGAATGTTTCTGGACAGGGCCAGCGCTTTTCGCATGGTCATTTCCCCTTTAAATGTATTGCCGTAATTTTTTGGCTGCCATGTGCTTTTATTTCCTCTGTGAGAAAAAGCTGCCGGTGTATCCATTAATATATGGTTCTGCTCATATCCGCTCTCAACAGCACACGCATAAAGAATCGGCTTGAATGCCGATCCTGGCTGCCTTCTGGCAGCAGTAGCCCGATTGAACCTGCTTTTCTCATAATTTTTCCCTCCCACCATAGCAATGATGCCGCCGGTTGCCACATCAATGCATATCAGAGCTGCCTGCGGATCAATAACAGATAATTTTGCCGATTTCATTCGTTTTTCAAGTTCGGCAAGCCTTATTTCAACCGTTTCTATAGCTGCCTGCTGCAATCCAAGAGATAATGTAGTCTCTATTTTCAATCCACCTTTATACAGCAAGGCAGATCCAAAATCTTTTTCCAACCGCTTTTTGACATATTCAACAAAATATGGCGCATGTACTGAGGATCTGTTACTCCTCCTGCCTGTTACCGGTTCCTGCAAAGCAGCGTCATGTTCGGACTGTGTGATGATATTTTTATTTTTCATCACCATCAACACGATGTTTCTGCGTTTTTTTGCAAGTTTTGGGTTGGCCAGGGGAGAATATAATGAAGGTGCTCTCGGCATGGCAGCAAGCAGGGCGCATTCTGCCAGGTTGAGTTCATTAATCTGTTTTCCAAAAAACATCATTGCAGCCGACTGTACACCATAGGCTCCAGAACCGAAATATATCTGATTTAAATAAAGTTCAAGTATTTCATCCTTTGTATATCGTCTTTCCAATTGAATGGCTAAAATGGCTTCCTTGCCCTTACGAACAAAAGTTTTTTCATGGGTCAGAAAAAGGGTTTTGGCAAGTTGCTGTGTAATAGTCGATGCGCCTTCGACAAATTTCCTTTTAATGATATCTTTCAAAGCAGCCCTCATGATTCCTCTGAAATCGATACCGTTATGGTTGTAAAACCGCCTGTCTTCGGTTGTCAGCAAAGCTTTTGTCAGATATTGAGGCATCAGTTTTAGTGGCACTGGATCACGTTTTTCCACAAAAAGTTCAGCAAGACACTGGCCATCTGATGAGTAGATTCTTGTGACAGCAGAAGGTTTGAATGATTCGAGCGCTCTGATCTGGGGAAGATCATGGGTCAGTGCTATAAATCCTCCTGTCATGATCCCGCAGACCACACAAGTGGCAATAATAATGGTTGTTTTCATATGTTTTCTGATAATTTTTCTCATTTAACCTGCCTCTGACAAATACGTACCTTATTATATATGAGTATTGATCCTATTGACTATTCAATGATTCCGATATAAAGTCTGATTCAGTTTTTTTCAATACAAGAGAATGTTTTATCTCTATCAAAAAAAGGAGACGATCATGCATCATAATGAAAATCACGATCATCAACATGAACACAAACATGATCATGGTAACCATCAAGATCACCATCACGACCATAAAAACGACATGGCCTTTGATGAAAAAATGTCCAGACTTCTTGATCACTGGATCAGCCACAATGCCGATCATGCCAGATCTTACAGGGACTGGGCCGCAAAAGCAAAGGAAAACAGCATGGATGATGTTGCTGCTCTTTTGGAAGAAAGCGCTGAACTGACTCTTGCGATCAGCAAAAAATTTGAGGATGCAATGGATAAAATCAGTTGAAGATATAAAAAGCGATCTTCGATTGATATAAAAAAATAATAGGACAATGAAAAATTCCGATACATATTCGAGTAAGATTCAGCATTGTGGACATCAGAATACGATCTGACTTGGATTTTCATCTAAAAAAAGGCAAAAACATCGGAATTTCTTAAATTTTAAGGAAAACATTTTATGTCGGAAAAATGCGGGCTTTCCAATAAAAATATAATTTCAACAGATGATTTTCATCGACATATCCCCCAGTATATACTTATTATCATAGTAATAACTACGCTT
>JAUCGE010000134.1 GCA_030377965.1 Desulfobacterales bacterium HSG16 | reverse complement strand
ACATATGGTGGGAAGGGACTTGGGGAGATTACAGCCTACTCCTGCGCTGCAATATAAAATGTAATGGCTATTTTTTTCAATAAACCTGAATTGTGTTGTCAAGCTTTAAAAACTTGATAGTCGAGTGACAACATTTTTGACAAGGTGTTCCGGGGGGTTTATGCTGATGAAATCGAAAATTTTGATCCCAAAGAAATTACAAATGAATACAAAGCCAGTTCAGAGAAACTGCTGAAGCAGATCAAACAGCTCCGAGGAGAATATGGTCGATACAAAGGAGCATTCGCAGAATTTGTAATTATTCAAAATCTTGACCATGAAGCTTATAAAAACAATGAATTGTTCAAATCGACAATGCAAAATCTGCCGGATGCTTTTGAATTTACTGAATATGAACGCGTATGGTCTTATAATTCCCCGCCCCTGCACGAACCGGAATTTCAGGTCGATATTTTTGCAAGAGCAAGCGAGAATCAATATTCTCTGATCTGGGAAGTGAAAAATCGGAAAGCAAAATTTGCCGTGAAAGAAGCAGAACATTTTATTAAAAAAGCAGATGAACTTATGAAGATTGAAAACATAGGTAAGGCTGTGTTAATTGTATTTTCAGCAGGCGGATTTTTCAAAAACACACTTGATTATCTGGAAAAACATGAAATTGCCTGGGCAAGTGACAGAAAGTGGTTGGAAAAAACATCAAAAACTGAAAGGAAGGTATTATGAAAAAATGTGCAACAATTCTTATAATGCTGGCCCTGATAGCGATTTTCAGCAATGTGGCCATTGCTTCGGGAGATGATCCGATTGTTTTGTTGATAGAGGCAAAAGGAAGCGTTTTCTATTCTGCTGACGGACAAAAATGGAAGGATGTGCATCGTAATAAATTTCTTTTTGAAAACTGGCGAGTGAAAACCGGTGCTGATGGGACATGTATGCTCCTGAACCGGCAGACTGAAATGCTTGAACCGGTCAATAGCAATACCGAGCTTGAAATACATGCAGAGGGAACGAAAGTCATCAAAGGAACGGTTTCAACCCCTGAATCTGCCAAAAATCTTGCCGGATTTTTCAAAAGAAAATTTGTCAATGTTCAAAAATACACGGGTGTCAGAAGATATGACCGGAAAAGCAAAAAGGTAAAACTGCTAACCGTGGAAGATATCACTCTTACCGATGATTACCCTGACCTGGTCTGGGAAAATGCAGGAGCGAAGTATGATTATCAGCTTCTTGTGGGGAAAAAAATATTTGAAGTGCCGGGAACCGACAAGAATATGATCCGCTTTCCAGTACCTCGGATGGAGCAGGATCAGTCTAAATATTCAGTTCAAGTTCTTTTTGACGAAGAAATTATATATGCTCCTCGTAAAAAAAGCATACTCAGATGGCTCACCGATATTGAAAAAAAGCCTTGAAAAGAGAAATACTGCATATTCAGAAAATTGCGCCTGATAACGGATTTCTTATGGGGAGCTTGATGGAAAAGCGGGGATTGAAAGTTGCAGCAATGGATCAGTACCGCAGATTTTTATCTGAAAGCCCGGATGCTGATGAAACCAGGCCGTTTTTGATCAAAATTTTGAACGAATTGAAACTTGAAAAACTTGAAAAAAGAGAAATGGAGATGCATCACCGCCAGTGAAAAAAATTCTGAAAAGATACGACATACTCTTTGTATTGTGCATGTCCATCCTGGTTATAACCGCAGAGTACCATGAATCATTTTCCTGGTTGGAAGATCAGACCATTTCTCTGCGCCACGGGCTTAGATCCAATTTTGGCACACGAAAAGCAACTGCTTTTCCTGATGATAAAATAGTTCTTGTGACAATTGATGATAACTTTTTTAACAAATATGGGAAATTCCCGATCAGAAGGGCTGATCTTGCAGCCATTGTTCGGAATCTGAATGAACTCGGTGCCAGGGTGATATGCACGGATCTGTTACTGGAACATCCTGGTTCCTTTGACGGGGATACCGTTCTTGCAGAGGCGATCAAAGACAAAAAAGTCATACTGGCCTCCCGTGCTGTTTTTGATGAAAATAATCAGTTTCTCAATATTCGTTACCCGATTCCTTCTTTAAAAAATGCCTGCCCCACCGGATATATCAATCTGACCTCTCCTAGCTCGGTCTCCACATTTTTAAGCCGCCTCAGAATCAGACCAGAGATAACCGAATTGGAAGACGGGTGGCCTATTGCAGTACAGATTTTATCCGTATATATGAACGCCCAGCCTGAGCAACAATATCAGAAACTGAATATCGGCAGGCTTTCCATACCTCTTGATCACTTCAATGATATCTATATTAATTTCTCATCAATTCCCAAAATGCACAGATTTCTTCACCAGTCTGTGGGAATTTCCGCATGGGAATTTATGAATATTTCCGAAATGGATTCATATGATATACAGGAATTGAAAGCATGGATTGATAATAAAATAGTCATTCTGGGGGAAACCACGGAGATTTCTCACGACTGGTTTGATACGCCTGTGGGAGTGGTTTACGGAATGGAAATTATAGCGGATACGGTCAGTACGCTTTTAAATGAAGCACCGCTGCTGCCTGCGCCGCTATATGTCGAAATTATGCTCACTTTTCTGTTGATATCCGGCATTGCTCTTTGCACATCCTGTATTCGAATTCCCCTGTTGCAGACGTTGTCCGCAGCCGCAATCTTTTGGGGATTCATTCTTTTCAGTATTGTTGTTTATGTTTATTTCGCCATGGTAATTTCAATGACCTACAATCTGACAGCAGGAGTTTTGCTTTTTTTTGTCTTCAGCCTGTTATCCTATTTCCGAGAAAGAAAACTCAGTAATGCCCGGCAGCAGGAAAAGGAGAAGGCCGAAGGAGAACGTAAAGTTGCCGAAGCCGCTACACAGGCCAAAAGCGAATTTCTGGCAAATATGTCACATGAGATCCGAACCCCTATGAATTCCGTGCTTGGTTTTCTGGAGCTGGCCCTTGAGGATTCCGATCTGCCGAAATTTCAGAAAAACAATCTTGCCACTGCCCATAATTCCGCAAAATCTCTGCTCACGCTGATAAATGACATTCTGGATGTCAGCAAACTGGAGAGCGGCAGACTGGATCTGGAATTACGTTCTTTCGATCTGCGGAAGATGGTGCGTGATACGCTTCAGGCTTTTGAAATGAAATGCAGGGAAAGAGGGCCTGATTTTTCGTATACTGTACATCCTGATCTTTCACAATACTTTTTTGGGGATGCCACACGACTGAGGCAAATTGTCATTAATCTTGTGGGTAACGCTGTCAAGTTTACCGAAAAAGGAGAAATAAGCGTGACGGTGAAGCCCGGTGATGAAGCTGATATGATCCATTTTTCAGTAAAGGATACCGGTATCGGTATCCCGGCTGACAAGGTGGATAAAATTTTCGAGCCTTTCACCCAGGCTGAAGGTTCGACAGCCCGCAGATTTGGCGGAACAGGTCTGGGTACTACCATTTCCAGGCAGCTTGCCGAACTCATGGGCGGTAAAATCTGGGTTGCGAGCCAGGAGGGAATTGGTAGTACTTTTCATTTCACAGTCCGCATGGAACCAACTGATTTGATACCGGAAGAACGGATCGAAAGCAGCGCTGACGATTTGTCCCGGCGCTGCTTCAAAATTCTGATGGCTGAAGATATTGAGGAAAATATCGTGCTGACGAGAATTCGTCTGGAGCAACATGGACACAGTGTCATTGTAGCCAGAAACGGTATCGAAGCAATCAGGGAGTTTGAACAGGAAAAACCGGACATCATTCTTATGGATATCCACATGCCCGAAATGGATGGTCTTACCGCCACCCGGCAAATTCGCAAACCGGACGCGGGTGTCGGTGATCATATACCCATTGTAGCATTGACTGCCAGCTTGATGAAAGACGAGAGGGGAAAATGTCTCCAGGCAGGGATGGATGCCGTTGCCGGCAAACCAGTAGATTTCAATGAACTGTTTGACATCATGGAAAAACTTGTTCCCGAAGGTGTGGGAATAAAACAGCAGGACTCGGAAGTCAGAGCAAAGGCCAAGCCGAATTCAAACGATTGCTTGCTCCCTGATTCTCAACCCATGTTTTACAAACTCAAGGGAGTAGATACCCAAAAAGGTCTTAAAATATGGCAGAACCCAAAGGCGTATAAAAAAGCTTTGCTCGGGTTTTACAACAGATACAAAAATGCGGCGGATGAAATCCTCGAACTTGTCAGAGAAGATAACAGAAAAGGAGCTTATCATATTGTCCATGCACTCAAAGGGGTCGCAGGCAACCTCGCTGTAACCGAAGTTTACCGTATTGCTGAAAAACTCAACGCAGTATTTATGATAACGCACTATGATAAACTGATTCCATTGATCAGATCCCTTGCTGTTGAACTTGACACAGTTATCAGTTCCATTAGAGATATTGAACCTGAAGAAGAAAAGCAGGAAGTTGTGAAAGAAGCCTTGGATATAACAGCTATGACAGAACTTTTTCGGGGCATGCTGGCATCATTTGAAGAATATAATCCTTGCGAGGTAAAGCCATTTCTCGAAAAATTGAAGCTTTCTTTTTCACAGGATCAGATCAATCCAATAGAACAGCAAGTAGAAAAATTTGCTTTTTCCAAGGCCAGAGATGAAACTGTCAGGCTGGCTCGAGATTTTGGTATTGAATCAGACGATTTGAATATCTGACAAAGCATTTTTTTAGAATTTGAACTCCATTTTCGCCATTCAGGATGTCATATAGTTAATAATGCGCTGCTGAAAATTTTTTATGTGTTCGCAGGTCACCTGTACAAGCCTGGCCTCATTTCTTTTTTGTATAATCTCCATAATTTCCTCATGCTGACGGATAACTGATGCGTAATGCTCATGGAGCGACGAACTCATTTCTATGTCGCTGCCATAAGACAGATATGCAAGCCTGTTTGCCTCACATCGGACTTCATATATTCCTCTGGTAAGATATTCATTTCTTGAACATCGGGCAAAATTCATATGAAAGTCATGGTTGGCTTCAACAAGACCCAGAATATCTCCTTTTTCCTCCAGCGTTTTTATTGTCTCATTTGCTTCCATCATCCGGGAAAGAAAGGGGGTTGCATCCTGACGTACAGCCAGGCCCGCAACGCCAATTTCGAATATTTTGAGTGCTTCAAACACTGCTCTGGTATTCTGGAGAGTAATCTGGCGGACGACAAATCCTTTGTTGGGATTGGATTCGACCATAAACTCGGCTGACAGCCGCAAAAGAGCTTCCCTGACAGGGGTGCGCCCTAAACCCAGGTGCTTCATAATTTCTTTTTCTTCCAGATTTTCACCGGGCTTGTATTCAAGGGAGATAATTTTTTTGTATATTGCTTTATAAGCTGTTGTCCCAAGAGATTGCCTTGGTGACGACCTTTTTGCTGTTTTCTTTTTAGTTGTTTTCATAATAAATTAAACCTTTTATTCCACCATTTTTTGCGGAAGAAAGGATACAATTTCCGGGAAAACAGTAATGAGAATGACCATGAGAATCATTATAATGAAAAATGGAAAAGTTGCCTTCAGAATTGTTCCAACTTTTTCACCTGAAATCCCCTGTATGACAAATATGCTGAAACCTACAGGCGGCGTTACCTGAGACAGTTCCACCATAAAAACCAGAAAAATTCCGAACCATAATGGATGAAATCCAGCATTTACAACTATCGGCAGCACAATGGGCAATGTCATGACCACAATAGATATTCCGTCCAGTATCATTCCAAGTATCAGGTACATAATGGCGATAACGAACATCAGAAGATAGGGTGACAGGTTCAAGTCAGCAATGAACAGGCTTAAAGACCTTGCAATTCCGACAAATCCGACAACCTGGGACAAAAATGCCGCACCGGTTATGATAAACGATATCATGGCAGTTGTTTTGACAGCGCTTAAAACAGCTTCATTGAAATTGGTCCATGTCAGGTTCTTGAAATAAACAGCAAGGATAAACGCGCCGGCCACGCCAATGGCAGCAGCTTCGGTAGGGGTGGTCAGGCCCAGATAAATTCCTCCCAGAACGACAAATATAAGTAAAAGTACGGGAAAAAGTTCACGGGATGCCCGCAGTTTCTGTTTAAAAGTATATGTTTCATCACTTTCAGGAACGATATCAGGGGTCAAAATAGCCCTGGCCATTATATACAGCGCATAACTGCCTGCCAGCATGAGGCCGGGTATAATGCCGCCAACAAACAGTTTACCAATGGAAGTGTCAGAAAGAATTCCATAGATAATCATGATAAGGCTGGGAGGAATAAGAAAACCAAGCGTGCCTGCTCCTGCCAGAGAACCAATGGCAAGTTTTCTGTCATAGCCTCTTTTTGACAGTTCATCCAGGGTGATTTTTCCGACTGTAGCTGTCGTTGCAGCACTCGAACCTGAAACAGCAGCAAAAAGAGAACAGGCGACGACGTTGACATGCAGCAATCTTCCAGGAATGTTTGAAAGCCAGGGAACCAGGCCATTGAGCAGTTTTGTGGAAATCGCTGTCTTATAAAGAATTTCTCCCATCAGGATGAAAAGAGGAAGAGCTGTCAAAGACCATGAATTCGTACTGTTCCACGCAGAATTTGCAATCAGTCCGCCGATTTTTGTCCATATGGAAATGGTGGGAGGCAGAGTCATTTTGTATAAAAGCATGCCTGCTATGCCTGATACAAAAAGAGAATAGCCAATCCACAGACCTGAAAGCAGAAATATGAACATCACGCCAAAAAGCACTAAACTCAATATTAAAGGATCTGATATAATAACGGGCCTCCTTTCAATTTTCAGCAGATTATATTTTCAACAGATTGAAAATATAAGTTTTCCCTTTTGAAAGGGCCAGAGGAGATGTGATTTTACACTTCTGCCCTGCCCTTTCAATGAAGAAGATTTATGACGCTGATTTTTTTTGTTGTCGATATTTTCCAGATTTTCAATCTACCAGTTTTTTTAAAAATTCCGATATAAGCTGCATATCGAACAATAAAAATCCTAATGGAATAAATAACTGGGGAATGAATATGGGTGTTTCGGAAATTGAATCTGCTGTCATTTCAAGAATATAAGCATCGTACACCATGATAATCGAATGGTACAGGATAAACGTGCATATTACAGCAGCAAAAAGAGTGACACCCATTACCAGTATTTTTTCAGCTTTTTTGTTCAGCCTGGACAAAACCAGGGTAATTTTAATATGCGCCCCGTCTTTTAAACTATATCCAAGCCCAAGCATTACCACTGCAACAAAAAAGTAGGCGCTGTACTCATCCGCTATCAGAGTTGAAAAACCGAACACAGTTCTGAGGATGATTTCTACCATGATGAGAATGACGATCAACACCATGAAAAATGCAGATACAGCGCCTGCTGCTGATGAACATGCATCAATCCATCTGATGACTTTTTGTATCATTTTACAAATGTCTCCAGAACTTTTCGTTCGTTCTTTTTGGCTTTTTTCATAAAAACATCAATGATTTTTTTTGCAGCAGCATCCAGTGCTGCTGTCATTTCAGGTTTTTCTCCAGAAACTTTTATACCTTTTTCCAGAATAATTTTAAGTGCTTCCTGATTACGATTTTTTGAATTTTTCCATTGAAGAGCTTCTGTCTCTTCAGCAGCCTTCAAGACTGCTTTCTGTTGTTTGGCAGAAAGAGCTTTCCAATAATCCATGTTGATGGTGATCATATTCAAAGGATAAGCGTAATTGATTTCTGTAAAATTATTGAGAACTTCCCAGAATTTACCGTTTTTAGATGATTCGGCAGATGTGAGTACGGAATCAATCATGCCGGTTCTCAAAGAAGCATACACTTCTCCCCAGGGCAGGGAAAGCGGGGACGCTCCAAGTGTTCTTAAAAATTCAGCGCCGTTTTTATCATATGTTCTTATCTTGATTCCCTTCAGATCGGTTATTACATCAACAGCTTTCTTTGTAACAAGTCCACTCGGCGGCCAGGGTGCGGCATATAGCATTTTCTGGTTCCATTTTGCAGCGGATTTTTCATAAAGCGGTTTGCACTTTTCGTAAAGTGACCATGCTTCATCATAGGTTTTGACAATTCTGGGCAGAGAGCTTATTCCGAATGTATGCGAGCTTCCCGCTACTACGCCCATAAGAATGTCTGACATGGGAATCTGACCGTCTTTTACGACTTTCAGCAGTTCCGGCCCTTTAAATCCCAGGCTTCCTCCGGAATGAACGGTAATCAGCACCGAAGAATCCGAATATTGTTTGACCAGTTTTGCAAATTCCATAGCACCCTGTGTGTGAAAGCTCGTTGTGCCGTAAATAGCGTTCAAGTCCAGTTTCATCGTTTCTTCAGCAGATGCAGGAAGTGCAAGACACACGATAAGAGACAGCATAATCAGGCTTTTTGTCAATGTTTTCATAATTCTAATTCTCCTTTTTTGTCTGGTGCTAATAAGTGCCGATGCAAAGTTTTATCACATTGCAGGGGCGGATTCCAAATCCGCCTTTACCGGCTCTTTCGTTTTATATTATAAAACTTTTTCACATGCACTTAGGGAAGTCACAGAAAATGATATACCTGATGGCAGGGCGGGATTCGTCCCCGCCTTCTTTAAATTTGAAGAAGATGATTGTAAATCTTCTCTAAAAATAATTCAGGATTATGTGAAAAATAGTTTTCTGATGCTTTATCACTGCTGACAGTTTTTTTGCCTGAAAGCATCTCTTCTTTTATCTGCCGGATCAGTTCTGCCTGCTCTCGCAGCAGTTCATGGGCAGTTTCCAGGCTTACCTTTTCAAAACGAATTTTATCTCCCGGCACAGCCTGGGCGACTTTAGAGATATCAGCAGATATAACTGTAACAATTTTTGTGTAGCCGCCCACTGTCTGTTCTCCAAGCAGTATGATTGGCTGCCCGTCTTCTGGAATCTGGACGCTTCCTTTCAGATTAGGTTCGGAAATAATGCTTTTTGGCATGTTTTCACATGGAAATATTCCTGGCCCGTCAAGCCGATAACCCATGCGGTTGGCCTGGGGCGTTACGGTAAATTCCGATTCAAAAAATACCGACATGGCCTGATCATCAAAGAAATCATCCTGGGGGCCTGGTATTGCTCTAAGAACAATTTCAGAAGAATATTCGGGAATGAACTTTTCCTGCAGCCTGCGAAATCTGCTGCAAGGATCTTTTTTTCCCCGGAGCAATATATCGCCTTTTACCAGAGGTCGGCCTTCATGCCCTCCAATTTTCGCACCTGAGTAGCAAGACCGGCTTCCCATTACTAAAGGCACATCAATACCGCCTGTCACTGCCAGATAAGCGCGGCAGCCTATTTCAGCCATACCAGTTTTTATTATATCTCCCGGCCTGACTTTCAACGAAGACCAGTTATCAGCAGGCTGGTCGTTTATCAGTATCTGCACAGGACTGCCTGTTATTGAAATCTCTGCATCTGCCAGAACTTCCAGGCGGGTTCCTAAAAAGGTCATTTCCAGAACTGCTGCATCTTCACAATTGCCTGTGAGAACATTGGCTGCCTGATATGCAAAACTGTCCAATGCCCCGGTTGGCGGAACACCAAACTGCTGGTATCCGTAACGACCGCTGTCCTGCACAGTTGTATAAGCTCCTGGTTCTAAGACTCTGAAAATCTGCATTATTTATTACCCATTTCAAGGCTGTAAAATTCTTCGACTGTTATCGGCGTAAATTTCAACTTGTCCCCGGCTTTTAAAAGAAAAGGCTTTGAACGTCCGGGATCGAACAATTTTAATGGAGTTCTGCCAATTATCTGCCATCCTCCGGGACTGGTAATCGGATAAATCCCTGTCTGATTATTGGCAATTCCTACTGATCCGGCAAAAACAGATGTTCGCGGAGTTGCCAGCCTGGGAGTGTGCAAATTTTCAGACAATCCTCCAAGAAAGGGGAAACCAGGCGTGAAACCGA
>JAUCGE010000133.1 GCA_030377965.1 Desulfobacterales bacterium HSG16 | reverse complement strand
CTGGGGATTTGGCGGAGCGCCCCTGCTTGAAAATATAACCCTCCGGATCGAAAAAGGAGAACGCGTATGTCTCCTTGGTCGAAACGGCGCAGGAAAATCGAGCCTGTTCAAGATTCTGGCCGGTGAGATCCTTGCTGACGCAGGCGTTATCCGGAAGCAGCAGGAACTCACCATTGCTGCGCTGAATCAGGATGTGCCTACCGGACCAGGCGGTACTGTTTTTGAAGTTGTCGCTGAAGGACTCGGTGAAAAAGGCAGAGGGCTGGTCGAACATGGCAGGCTTTGCAGAATGCCAGAAACTCCTGAGATCGCTGAGAAGCGAGATAAACTGGGCCATATTCTGGATACAGGTGACGGGTGGACGCTTTTAAAACGGATCGAAAGCGTCTTATCCCGAACCCGGCTCGATCCTGAAAAATCGTTTGACAGCCTTTCTGCGGGAATGAAACGGCGAACTCTTTTTGCACGGGCGCTTGCCCTTGAACCGGACATCCTTCTTCTGGACGAGCCTACTAACCATCTTGATATTGATGCTATTATATGGATGGAGGAATTTATCCTGCGTCATGTCAAGACTCTTGTTTTTATTACCCATGATCGCGCATTTTTAAAAAAAATAGCGACCAGGATAATAGAACTCGAACGGGGCAGCCTCGCTTCTTACGCCTGTGATTACAAAACCTTTTTAAAGAGAAGAGAAGCTGCTTTTGCTGCTGAAAAAAAGGAAAACGCGCGCTTTGATAAAAAAATCTCACAGGAAGAAACCTGGATCAGGCAGGGGATAAAAGCCCGCAGAACCAGGAACGAAGGGCGTGTCAAAGCTTTGATTAAGATGCGCGAAACTTTGAGTAAGCGCAGGAAAAAAGTAGGCAATGCCCGTTTGCAGGTTCAGGATGCAAAAAAAACCGGGAAACTCGTTATTGAAGCAAAAAATTTGAGTTTTTCATATGATAACACCCCTGTTATCCAGAATTTTTCCACAGTGATCATGCGCGGTGATAAGGTTGGAATAATCGGTCCTAACGGTGTAGGTAAGACAACTCTTTTAAAAATATTGTTGAAAGATATTGCTCCTCAGCAGGGAAGTGTTCGCCACGGCGAAAATCTTGAGGTAGCATATTTTGACCAGCTGCGAATAAGCCTTGATGAAAATAAAAGTGTTCGGGAAAATATCGGTGAGGGTAATGATTTCATAGTCTTCAATAACCACAAACGTCATGTGGTAAGCTATCTTCAAGACTTTCTTTTTTCACCGGAAAGATGCCGTACACCGGTCAATATTCTTTCTGGAGGCGAGAAAAACAGACTTGTGCTGGCAAAGCTTTTTACCCGGCCTGCCAATGTTCTTGTCATGGATGAGCCTACAAACGATCTTGATGCGGAAACTCTGGAACTTCTGGAAGAGCTTCTTTTCGAATTTACAGGCACTCTTTTGCTTGTCAGCCATGACCGGGCTTTTTTAAACAATGTGGTGACAGGCACAATAGTTTTCGAAGAGCAGGGAAAAGTGGTCGAATATGCAGGTGGATACGATGACTGGCTGGTGCAGAGACCTGTGCAGGAAGAAGCCGCACCAGCTCCAAAAAAGGTTCGGGATAAATCAAAAAATAAAGCGCTGGAAAAAAATGACCGAAAAGAAAAATCCAAAAAACTTGGGTATAAGGAAAAACAGGAACTTGAACAATTGCCACAAAAAATAGACGCGCTGGAATTGCAACAGAAAGATCTGTATTCGGTCATGTCCGACCCTGAGTTCTATAAAAAGGATAAAGAAAAAATAGCACGGATCAAAGCGAATCTTGAAGAAACCCAACAAAAAATTGAGACAGCATACCTTAGATGGGAAGAGCTTGAAGCAAAAGCATAGCCTATGGGAAAAAAAACGGCTGACCGTGGAAAAATAATGTGGCCTGAGTTGATCCCCGGAATTTTGATCAAACGGTACAAAAGATTTTTAGCTGATGTCAAACTCAATGGCACAGGACAGGTGGTTACAGCCCATTGTTCAAATACAGGCGCAATGACAAGTTGCTGCGAACCTGGCAGGCCAGTCTGGCTCTCCTTTCATGACAATCCCAAAAGAAAGCTGAAATATACCTGGGAGTTGATCCAGATGGAAAACTCTCTTACAGGTGTAAACACCCTGGTTCCCAATCGGCTCGTGGCCCGGGCAATCGACGCAGGGGATATACCGGAACTTGACGGTTTTCATAACATCAGAAGAGAGGTGACTGCTGGTAACAGCCGCATTGACCTGCTTTTGGAAAAAAAGGATGAAACCCGCTGTTTTGTAGAAATCAAAAACTGTACTCTGGTAAAAAACAATATTGCAAAATTTCCAGATGCAGTTTCAGTCAGAGGGCAGAAGCATCTGAAAGAACTTCAAAGACTTCGGACTGATACAACACGCTGCGTCATTTTTTTCTTGATCCAGCGTATGGACGCAGAAAGATTTGGCCCTGCTGATCATATTGATCCAGAATACGGAAAAATTCTCCGAAAAGCTGTCCATGAAGGAGTCGAAGCCCTGGCATATGATGTACATATCGATTTATCCGGTATTCAAATCAGAAAACGCTTACCTGTAGAGCTTTGACTATGGCTGCTGCTGCTCTCCATGACTCCATTTTGCTTGAACAAATAATTTGTGTTTGATAAGGGTCGTGGATGAAATTAATGCCATAAGATTGCGCCGAATTTGGATCTGTTTTACGGCGCATTGATGGGTGAGTACTTATTGTCTTTGCCCATCAATGTAACGTAGAAAACAGGTTCAAAGGCAAGCAAGGTTGTGGAAGTTATTTCATCCACTGCCCTAATTTGTCGAAAATCGGAAATAAAATTTAAAGATGAAGAGAGGCATTCGATCTGAAATGAGTTTTGCCCAAAATCGAAAAAATACAAGGCAGATAAGCATTGGCGATGTAAAAATCGGTGGGTTCGCTCCTGTAGCCGTGCAGTCCATGACCAACACCTTTACCAGTGATGTGAAGGCTACTATAAACCAGATCCGGCATCTTGAAGAAGCAGGATGTGAAATCATAAGGGTTGCCGTGCCGGATATGGACGCTGCCTGTGCAATATCAAGAATACAAAAGGAAATTTCGATTCCGCTTATAGCAGATATTCATTTTGATCACCGCCTGGCCGTTGCTGCTGCCGACGCTGGTGCTGACGGGCTTCGGATTAATCCCGGAAATATCGGAAGCGAGAAAAATATCAAGAAGGTCGTAGAATGTGCAAAATCTTGTGAGATTCCTATAAGAATAGGAGTAAACGCAGGATCTCTTGAAAAAGAACTTTTGAAAAAATATGATGGAGCCACGCCGGAAGCCATGGTCGAAAGCGCATTCGGACAGATAAATCTGTTGAAATCCCTCGATTTTCATGATGTCAAGATTTCATTAAAAGCTTCGGATGTGTGGCGTACCATATCTGCATACAGGCTTATGTCATCTAAAAGTGACATCCCCCTTCATCTGGGAGTCACGGAAGCCGGAACCCTGTTTTCCGGCATAGCGAAATCATCGCTGGGAATCGGTATGCTGCTGGCCGAAGGCATCGGAGATACATTCAGAGTTTCCTTGACCCGTGATCCGGTTGATGAAATTCGGGCAGCTTATGAAATTTTAAAGGCTCTTGAAATAAGACAGAGAGGGCCTGAAATCATATCCTGCCCCACCTGCGGACGATGCAGGATAGATTTGTTCAATATTGTCGAACAGGTGGAACTGGCTCTTTTAAACAGCCGAAAGCAGATCAAGATCGCCATTATGGGATGTGTGGTAAACGGTCCTGGAGAGGCCAGAGAAGCTGATATCGGAGTAGCAGGCGGTGATGGAATGGGAATATTGTTCAAAAAGGGAAAAGTCATAAAAAAGTGTCCAGAAGAAAAATTGGTCGATATTTTGCTTGAAGCAGTCAAGGAAAGCGAAGATTCTCTGCCGTCTCCATAGACTTCAAAATAAATAGACCTCAAAATAAATAGATCTCAAAATAAATATTTTGGGTCTGTTATCGGTTTATAAGGCTGAAAATTTAACAAAATCAACAATAACATGGCAAATGAGATCATAGTTTCAAGAAAGGAAAACAATGGGAAAAAAAGCACCGAAAACAGCAATAAAACCCACGCGGAATGAGGATTACGCAGAATGGTATCAGCAGGTTGTCAAAGCTTCAGATCTGGCGGAAAGATCCCCGGTCAGGGGCTGTATGGTCATAAAACCCTGGGGATATGCTCTTTGGGAAAATATTGTGCGGGAACTGGATGATATGTTCAAAGACACTGGGGTGAAAAACGCCTATTTCCCATTGTTTATACCATTGAATTTTCTTGAAAAAGAAGCCGAACATGTGGAAGGCTTTGCCAAAGAATGCGCGGTGGTAACACATCATAGGCTGGAAAAGGATGGAGAAGGAGGTTTGACACCCGCAGGAAAACTGGCTGAACCTCTGATCGTCAGGCCAACTTCTGAAACTATCATTGGAGAATCATTTTCAAAATGGGTCACGAGTTATCGCGATCTTCCCTTGTTGATCAACCAGTGGGCCAATGTGGTTCGGTGGGAAATGCGAACCAGAATATTCTTGAGAACCAGTGAATTCCTCTGGCAGGAAGGCCATACTGCTCATGCCACGGATACAGAAGCTGTTGAGAGAACCCGGATGATGCTTGATGTGTATGCGAATCTGGTTGAAAATTATCTGGCAGTACCTGTTTTGAGAGGCAGAAAAAGCCCTTCAGAAAGGTTTCCTGGCGCAGTGGACACTTTATGTATTGAGGCCATGATGCAGGACAGGAAAGCCCTTCAGGCCGGGACTTCTCATTTTCTCGGCCAGAATTTTGCCAAAGCCTCTGATATTCGTTTTCAGTCAGCAAGCGAAAACGAGGAATATGCCTGGACTACGTCATGGGGCGCTTCTACACGCCTGATCGGTGGTCTGATAATGAGCCACGGGGATGATGATGGAGTTATCCTGCCGCCCAGAGTAGCATCCTCCCAGGTGGTGTTGATGCCTATCATAAGAAAAGAAGAAGATAGAGCAAAGGTCATGGAATATACTCAAAGTCTGGCAAAAGATCTGAAAGGAGTCCGTTATCACGGTCGGAAAATAAGAGTGGAAATTGATGACAGCCCGGCTGGAGGCGCAAGGGGCTGGGAATGGATAAAAAAAGGAATTCCGCTAAGAGTGGAAATCGGACCAAGAGATATTGACCAGAACTCGGTTTTTGTGGGCAGGCGGGATACGGAACACAGGAAAAAGGAATCTGTGAACAGGGATCAATTTGTTACAGATATTTCACAGACTCTTGATGAAATTCAGCAAAATCTTTTTGAACGGGCAAAGATGTTTATGGACAAGCACACCAGAGACATTGATAAAAAGGAAGATTTTTATGCCTTTTTTACCCCTGAAAACAAAGAAAAACCCGAAATTCATGGCGGTTTTGCAAGATCCTTCTGGTGCGGGGCAGAAGATTGCGAGTCAAAGATAAAAGAAGATCTCAAGGTGACAATCAGATGTATTCCTTTTGACAGCGGATCTGAAAGAGGAGCTTGTATCTGCTGCGGGAAATCGGGAGAAGGCAGAGTAGTATTTGCAAAATCCTATTGATTGGAAAGCTTATTCATTGTAAGCTGCCTTTTATCGTGAGGCTTTTTGTCCTGTACAAAAAGCCTTGATCAATATGTCAAGAAATCCTGATCTAAAAAAACTAAAGATTCAGGTGGGTTGTGATAAGTCCGGTCGATTAGCCCCGGATCTTGCGTTATTGGCTATCAAGATGCATATTCGCAAAAATACATACAGCAGGTGCTTCGGATTTTGAATTGATCACTCGTATAGCATACCCCGAACTTTACGGTGTCTGTTTGAACATCACCGAGGGTAGGCTGGAAAGTACATAATGATTCGTATAAGTGACGTTCTCGACAAGATAGACGAACATACTCCGGGAGCAGACCTGGATATCGTGGATCGAGCGTATATTTTTTCCGCAAGGGTTCATGACGGGCAGGTCAGATTATCCGGTGAGCCGTATCTTTCCCATCCCCTTGAAGTCGCTGGTCTTCTCGCGGACATGAGACTTGACCCGGTCAGCATAGCAGCCGGACTGCTCCACGATGTGGTTGAAGATACTCATGCCGATGAAAAAGAGATTGAGGAGATATTCGGTTCGGAAGTTCTGCATATCGTATCTGGTGTCACCAAGCTGTCCAAGCTCAACTTCAGCAATGCCGCTGCAAGACAGGCTGAGAGTATCCGCAAGATGTTTCTGGCTATGGCAGATGATATTCGTGTTATTCTCATAAAGCTTGCAGATCGCCTTCATAACATGAGGACCCTTTCTTTTCACAAAGAGAGTAAAAGAAAAAATATTGCCGCAGAAACCCTTGATATTTATGCACCCATTGCTTCCAGGCTCGGTATTTACTGGATTAAGCTCGAACTTGAAGATACAGCGTTCATGTATCTGATGCCTGAAGAATATGAACGGATAAAAAACAAGGTCAAAACGGACAAGGATCAGAGGGATGATTATATAGAAAAAGTCAGGCATATGATAGCTGAGGAAATGAAAGCCAGTCATATGCCCTGCCAGATTCTCGGAAGACATAAACATTATTACAGTATATACAAAAAGATGAAAGAACAGAATCTGGACTTTGAGGATATCTATGATATAATAGCCTTTAGAATCATAGTCGATACCACGCCCCAGTGTTATGAAGCTCTTGGATTAATGCATTCCCGATGGAAACCCATAGACATCAAGTTCAAAGATTATATCGGCAGACCTAAGCCGAACATGTACCAGTCTCTGCATACCACGGTAATGGGTCATTTTAACGAGCGAATGGAAATTCAGATCAGGACCCAGGAAATGGACAAGGTCGCAAAATCCGGAATTGCCGCGCATTGGAGCTATAAGGAAGGAAAGAGTGCAAACGAATCTGTGAGTGAAAAATTTGCATGGATTCAGAATCTTATCGAAAACCAGGAGAATTTCACTGACCCGGATGAGTTCATGGAAAATGTCCGTATTGATCTGTTTCCTGACGATGTCTATGTGTTCACGCCTACAGGAGAGATCCGAAGCCTTCCCAAAGGAGCCACTCCAATAGATTTTGCTTATATGATACATTCGGAAGTTGGACATCAATGCACCGGTGCCAAGGTAAACGGCCGCATGGTTCCCTTGAAAAGGAAATTGAAGACTGGTGATTGCGTTGATATCATTACCCTCAAGGGACATAGCCCTTCCAAAGACTGGCTCAATATTGTCAAGACTGTCAAGGCTACTTCAAGAATACGTCAATGGATAAAAACCCAGGACAAAGAAAGATCAATCTCTCTGGGCAGGGAAATGTGTGAAAAAGAATTCAGGAAAAATAAGCTCAATTACAACCGGATGATAAAATCTCCTGAAATGGAGAATGTTTTAGCTGCTTTCGGATTCAAGAAAACAGACGATCTGATAGCCAATGTTGGTTATGGAAAGATTACGCCGTTGCAGGTGGTCAAAAAACTGGTTGCAAAAGATGCTCCTGAAGAATCACACGAATCTATTCTTGAAAAAATTCTTGAAAAGGTACGAAAGAAAAAAAAGGAACGCACAGGAGTCATTGTCAAAGGGCTGGACGACATTCTGGTAAAATTCGGCAAATGTTGCCAGCCAGTTCCTGGTGACAGCATTACTGGCTATATAACACGAGGGCAGGGAGTTACTATACACAAAAAAAGATGTATAAATGCAAAAAATATGAACCAGGACAGAAGGATTGAAGTCTCGTGGAACGAAGATACCAATGCCTCTTATCCGGTTACTTTAAGCGTTCTTTCAAATGACAGGATGGGCCTGCTTGCAGATTTGACGACCAGCATAAGTAATATAGGAGCCAATATCCTGAGTGTAAATTCTGAAACATACCAGGAAGAAAATACCGTTAAAACATTTCTTACCGTATCTGTCGAGAACACAGCTCACTTGAAAAAAATAGTGGCGGGCATCAAGAGGGTAAAACAGGTTCACCGGGTCAAACGGATTTATAATTAACGCTTATTGGGGAAAGACTGCCTGCCATTAATCAGGCATTCAGAAAATTCACAGAAAAAATATCAAAAAGAGATGAGAGTTCTTCTGGTAAAAAATGGGTATGTTATTTTCTGGAATTACCTTGAAATTATCAAAATACGATCAGTATCCTGTTATTTTAAGCTTTTTCCTTCTGATAACAAACCCATATTTTCGGAAAAGATCATTCAGGGGGCTTTTACGACACGACCGGACTTGATGCATCCTGTGCATACCCTTATACGCTTGATACTTCCCTGATGAAGCGCCCGAACCCTTTGCAGGTTGGGGTTGAATCGACGTTTGGTAACATTATGGGCATGGCTGACATTGTTGCCTACCATTGGCTTTTTTCCGCAAATTTCGCACATTCTCGACATAATATCTGCTCCTGTATTGTTTTTTTACTTAAACTGAAAAATTACAATCTTGCAACATATAGAAAAGATGGCTTGATGTAAAGAGTTTTTTATTTTGGAATCTTTGCTTCACAGATAGTGATAAATTTCCTGGCATTTTCATGGCTGCCATCAATATCCGGAAAGGAAAGCACGTTTTTAAAACGGTTTAACGCTGTTTTGTAATGTTTGGACTTGAAATAAAAATTGGCCACATAAAGTTCATGACCGATCAGGCTCTGATTACATTGTTTTATATAATCTTCTGCTTTCACAGAAGCAGGATCGTCAGGATATTGTTTTATCAATCGCTTGAAAGTGTTGAGAGCCTGGTGTGTAGGGGTCTGGTCACGATCGACCGTATCTATCTGGTTAAAAAAGCACAGAGCTATCTGGTTGATTACATAAGGTATTGCCTCGTTACGAGGATGGGAGCTTTTAAAAGATTCGTACTCGCTGGCCGATTCACCGTATTCTTCCAGAAAAAAATACGAATCGGCTGTTTTCAGCTCTGCAAGGGTTACTAATTCAATTTTGTAAGGATACCTGTCTTTAAGTTTCACAAATGATTCAATGGCCTTGTGATAATTCTCTTTTTCAAAATATTTCATTCCTTCTTCGGCCAGTTGTTCGGCAGTTTTTTCCGTTTCTGTCTTGAAGAATGCACATCCATAGCAGGACAGCAGGAAAAAAAGGACGATAGAAGCGTTGATATGTTTCATTTTCATCTTGAGTTTCTCATTTCAAAAAAGATGGCTGGGCTAATCCTTCGCCCTGCCATCAGGTATTTTATTAATTGGGAAATAATAAGTAAAATCGGCGGCAGGCATTTTTAACCTGTCGCCGATTATATTGTCTTAATTACCTGAACAAATTCTTGAATGTTTACAGGCTTTCAAAACCGGATACAAACCATAAAAATAGAGATAAGGGCTGTGGATGAAATAACTTCCACAATCTTGCTTGCCTTTGAATCTGTTTTCTGCGTTGTATTGATGGGTACAGACAATAAGTATCCACCCATCAATGCGCCTTGAAAACAGATCCAAATTCGGCGCAATCTTATGGAATTAATTTCATCCACAACCCTAATCTACCATTTTTGGACAGCGGTTGGATAAGATTTTTTTATAAAACTATTTAAATCAGGCTGTTAATAGTTTCTTCCAATTTTGATTTGGCTACCATACCGGTGATCTGCTCGGCTATGATACCGTCTTTGAAAAAAATCAAAGTCGGTATTGCTTTTATACCATATTTGCCAGGGGCCACAGGATTGTCATCCACGTTGCACTTGCAAAATTTCATGTCATTGCCAAATGTTTTTGAAAGCTCTTCGACCACAGGACCGATAGCCTTGCACGGACCGCACCAGGGTGCCCAGAAATCGACCATTACGGGAACAGTTGATTTCATTACTTCTTCGTCGAAATTGCTGTCTTGAATATCCATAACTCCTTCTGCCATGTTTATATCCTTTCTATAATTTTTCAATCCGAAGATTTTGA
>JAUCGE010000132.1 GCA_030377965.1 Desulfobacterales bacterium HSG16 | reverse complement strand
GTTCTACTGTGCCAGTGAATAAACAATGAGAAAATTGATTCAACTCATTTTTTGCCTGGGTCTGGGTGTGGTTTTAATATGGTTCTTGTTCAGAAACACCAACTGGCAGGCAGTGTCCGCTGCAATACGCGGGACCAGCGTGCGTTGGCTCATATTGTCCCAAATTTTTGCCTGGATCAGTTATTTTGCCAGGACTCAACGCTGGAGCTACGTGGTGCGTGCAGCACATCCAACGGCTACCTTCCGCAGCCTGTTCAGTGCGACACAAATCGGATTTCTGGTAAATTTTACGATTCCGGCCCGTATCGGTGAACTGGTTCGAGCCTATATGCTCGCAAAAATGGCAAAGATCCCTTTATCTCAGTGTGTGGTCATGGTCGCTTTGGACCGTGTAAACGATATGCTCGCATTGCTTGCAATTATTTTTGTGGCTGTGGTTTCTTTTCCCATGTACAGAGATATCAGATTCGCTGCGGGAATATTCAACAATGCGGACCCTTTTATTGTGCCAAGTGCGCTGATCCAACCATTTGCCGTAAGCCTGTCAGTCTTGTTGTGCCTTATTATAGGCGTTTTTGTTTTGATTTATATCAATCAAACTCAGGTATTGAGTTTCATCAACATTGCTGGAGGGAAAATATCTGAAAGATTAACGAGCCGAATTGTCAAGTTATTCTTGAATTTTATCAAGGGTATGAATGTGTTTAGTTCAGGTATTGAGATGGCAAAATCCGCCTGCTTTTCAGCCATAATTTGGGGATCGAGCATTCTCTCAATAGCCGCTATTCTGACTGCATTTACAATTGATTTTCCTTGGTTTATGCCCTTTCTCATGCTGGCAATGATTGCCGTTCTCATCAGCGTTCCTGTGACTCCTGGAGTGGTGGGGCAGTATCACATCGCAGTTGTGGCGTGCCTGCTTTTAGTTATACCTGACATAAACATTGACGAGGCAAAAGCGGTGGCAATTGTTGCCCATGCGTTCAGTATGATCCCGATTATCATATTGGGTATATTCTGCCTTTTTCGTGAGAGAATGAGCTTTATTGAACTTGTTCCGAAATCGTTAAATTCGAATGAGGAGATAAATGATGTATGATTTATTGAGACCTTACAAGCCAGAAGTAGATTTCAGTGTTATCATAAGTTGTTATTTTGAAGAGCGAAGTATCGATATATTTTATACCCGACTTTCGAATACACTTCGATCTATGGGACGGAGCTATGAAATTATTTTTATCAACGATGGAAGTACGGATAAAACCTTTGAAAAACTCAAAGCAATATTTGATGCTGATCCGAATGTGACAGCGGTAGTTGATTTTTTCAAAAATGCAGGTCAGGCAAATGCAGTGACCCCTGGAGTTCTTCTGGCGAGAGGTAAAGCAATGGTTTTTATTGACAGCGATTTACAGTTGGATCCCGAAGAACTGCCACTGCTGGCGGAGAAGTATGACGAAGGATACGATATTGTAAGCGGGTATAGAAAAAAAAGACAAGACTCTCTCAGTCGAAAACTTCCTTCAGTCATAGCCAATATTATCATGCGAAAAACCTCTGACAGTAATATTCGAGATTTTGGATGTACGTTTAAGATATATGATGGACGACTATTACGTGCATTTGAGTTTGGACCTTTCAAGCCATGGAGGCCGGTCCCGGTTATTGCACATGCACAACGAATTGCAGAAGTTCCTCTTAATCATCATTCCAGGCAGTTTGGGCAGTCAGGTTGGACATTTAAAAAACTCTTTATGTATAATATGGAAAACATCGTCAATCTTTCGGAAATGCCTTTTCAATTATTAGGAGCAACATGCCTGTTTATAGTCTCTTTATTTCTGATCCGTATTATTATAGGAATTTTCTTTCCTTTTTCAATTTTGAAGCAGGTTACGGGAGGGCTTCTTTTAAATATAATCATAGTGAATCTCTTGAGCATTCTTTCTGTCCTTACTATTATTGGAGAATTTGTAATTCGGAATTTCATAATATTGCAAAGAAAGCCAGCTTACATCATTAGGGAAATTTATGTAAAAGGGCTTGATCATCATATCTATGACTAAATTAATAGTTGAGTCTTGCTAATCGAAGATTTATAATGTACCCCAAGATTTGGACATGTTTCAAAGTGGATTTAACAAAACTCGACAATTGAACCTTGGTGGGGCTGTATTGATGTCCAATGGGTTTATCGCTTGATGGAACAAAGTATGAGAAAAAACGAACAGCGCTAAAAGCGCTGCCCTGATATTTGGCTTCCTGCCTCGGTGATCTGCTCACTCTCTCCAGTGTTGCCAAAGGCTTATGGGACAGGGCTGCATAAATCACCTTAAAGAAATCGCTATTTTTGTCTTGGCGGTGGGGTACACCTTAACCTTAGACACTTAAGAGCAGCGCTTTTGGGAATTCCATTGTTCTATGAATTGTTTTTCAAGGGTCAAGAGATCGTTACTACGATGCTTCAAGCGTTTGGCCGGAACACCCGTGAACATAGTCCATTCATCACAGTTCTTTGTCACTAATGAATGAGCACCTATTGAAGCACCATCTCCGATTGTCACACCAGGTAGGATTGTAGTAGATGCCCCCACGATACAATGACGTCCCAGAGTTACCTGGCCTCTGTGATACCTGGGTTTAAATTCGTTGGGTGTCATAGGATTGGTGAGAGAATGCCCAGAGTAATCATCGGATTCAGTGTAGATCGTTACTCTTGCAGATAGACCAGAAAAATCACGCATGATAATACCGAAACCACCGTAGAGAGCCGAAAAGCAACCAATATGAATGAAACTCCCTAGTTCGATTCCAAAACCTCCCGCCAGAACGCAGAAATCATCTATCCTGACCTTGTTGCCAATTACAATGGTTTCAGGTTTGTATATGCTGGTTTTCTTACTAATAAAGACTTCAGTTCCAACGTCCTTGAATCCGATTTCTGCAAGTTCGTTATCCGAATAAAATGATGTATCCATGTTATTTTGTCTCCTCCCAACGACAAGCTCATCAGAAAGTTTTGCTTGGCGGAGGGAATACGACAATATTGGAGAGCGAGCTAAGTACCGTACCGAAACAACGATGTACTCCATTGCCAAGACAGAAATGATGCTTTTTACGTTATTAATTCAGTCCATATCCCACCAAAAGCCTTTGCCCGCAGCGAGACGACCAGAGCGCCGAGGTTGAAACCCGACGACGTATCATGCCATGCTATTCTCATTGCTCTTTTTAAATACTCTGGTCCATCAATCGATAAATCCAATGGGCATTGAAGCAGAGATCCTCCAATTCGATTTTTGCATTTTGTGAGTTCCACCTTAACACACTTTCCAGATTTTGGAGTGCATTATAATTTTTCAATTTAATTGGTTGCATATTTTCTCAACCACATCAATTGAAAAAAAGAAATTCCTATCAGCACTGTTAGGGCAATCCATCCGAAAGTTGTAAGTCTTATTCCCATGATTATCCATTTGGGCTGAAATGTGAGCAGCATCTTGTGAATTCCAGCTCTTATCGGAACAGCTCTCATGATGTAATTGGCTCGAAACAGTTTTACCACTTTTCCATTTACCTCAGCCTGCCATCCGGGATGATAATTATCACTTAAAACTATAAATCCTTTTTGATCAGTCGAGACCTCCATCTCTATTTTGTTCGGAGTATAAGAAATTATTTTTATTGATACTTTTGTTTCATCAGATTTTTTTCAACTCGGAAGTCCGCTGGTGGAAGAGATTCCAAAAAAACTTTTTGCTTCAAATCCGAGTTTGTGCAGATTCCTATCGCCTGATATGCTTCCTCCCGACTGCCACAGAACTGATATTCGGGAACAAAAAATACCCGTGGAAATGCATCCATATTCTCGTAAATTTTAATTTCCTTATCGTAAACGAGTCTGAATTTGGGCGTTTGTGCCGAGTAAGATGGCGGAAGCAAGACATATTTCGTATTGATAAGGTTCAAAAGCGGGGAATCGAATTTTTCAAAAAATATCCATCTGTTGAAACGGTCAGGTAATGGAGCAGCAATTCCTTTCTGGCTTAAATGCAAAAACTCACCATAGCGTTTCGGATAAAAAGAAGAATATCCTCCAATATCTTCAATTCCGAAAGGTGAAAATGAATTATGCATAAATTTTCCATAGGGGAGGACTCTGTATTTTGACGTATCTTTCTGCAAAAAACGAATGGCATCTGTCGGTGGAAATGCTAAACTTACGGGAGATTGGGTATTGTACGACAGACCAAAGGAAATCAGGTCATAAGAGAGAACCCCGATACTGAGAATAAGGAAAAGGGTTTTTGACCGTTTCTTACTGGAAAAAAGGGTCAGGGTTAAAAAAAGAAAAGAGACGAAGATTAAAATAAGCGGCTTGAACATTACCAGTGACCAAGGGGCAAAATACTCTCTGAAGATTCCATAAACCTGACCCTGATTTGTCTGAATGGCAGGTTCCAATGCCCATTTGATGCCCGGAACAGTCTGAACAAAAAAGGATATGCTTACTGCCGCCAGAGGGATCAGAGACCATAAAATAAAGATAAGCCATTTCTGCTTTTTTTCGAGAGTGAGCAATATATCAGCGCCAAACGCGGCCAGTACGGAAAAAGAAAAGCTAAAAAGATAGAGGATTCGAGTAGGTGTGGAGAGATTTAACCCAGGAATGAATTTCATCAAAGGATAGTAAAGAAAGCTTCCCATGGACATACTTAACAAAATAACGGCACTCAAAAGAAAAAAGGGGACATGTTTTTTTGTGAAAAGATAGGGGAGGCAGATTATACTGAGAAAAAGGGATAAAATCCCTGTATAAATACATAATTCATTATAATTATTATACGGCTGTGACCCTTCAGGGCGTGGGGTAAACACGATATTTGAAACAGGATTTCCAAAAAAATCAGGGAATATAAAAGTTATAAGATATTTCAACGGAAGTTTTCCGGTCTGACGATATAATTCTTCAAAACCAAAACCTTGTCGCTGAGAAGTATCAAGCATAGATAAATGGCTGGTAATGAAAGTGGCGGAGATACAGAGACCTAACAGCAGTGCCAAACCTAAATTGCCCAAATCCACTTTGGTGATTCTGCAGGATGCCGATCCTTTTTTTTCAGGCAGAAAATACCGATAAACTACATAAACGCCGATAAACAGAAACTGATAGATAATAACATGAGCAAAACCACTGGTGATTGAAACAGCCATGGCACTGGTGAGACACAGCGCATTAAATCTTGTCCTTTTTTTAAACCATCGTTCTATAAAATAACACGAAGCAGGTAAAGACAGAGCTAAAATCGGAATAATCTCGAATTCAAACCAGACCATAACATAACCGCTGAACATCCATGAAACTGCACCGATAAGAGCTGGACAGATATCTAAGCCGATTTCTTTCAGATATAAAAACATGAACAGGCCCGCGCCAAACAGGTGGAACCAGAGAAGTAGATCATGGGCAGTAATGGGAGTAAAAAAAATGTATAAGAAAAACATAATAGGACTGACGAAGTTGGACAGTCCTCCTGCGACAATCGGCGTTCCGCAAAAATTAGAATTATTCCAAAGCGGAAATATTTTCTGGCTGTTCCAGGAGTTCAAAAAATGAGTGAAACAAAAAGTCTGGTTAACAGGATCGGTAATCAACGTATTATTCGCCTGAAAATCAGGAGCGTAAGTTGACCAGGGGAGATAGTGCAACAGAGCATCAAAAGCATAGAATGTTTTCCCCTGGAAAATTACTGGATGAAAAAAAATAATCGTTAACAGGAATATGAAAACTATAGGCAGCGATTTGGTGAAGTATCTTGACTCTCTATTTTTCACGTTCAAAAATCCTTTTCAGAAAATATATTGTCATGAGTTTTATTACATGAAAATAGTGCGAGTTGAAGAATTTTTTATAGCCATTACATGCAGTCATATTTTGCTCCTGTCAGCTACAGCTATTCTTAAAATACAGCAGATTTCAGCGATTTCAGATTCACCTATGGTCGTACCCGTGGGCAGACTCATCACTTTTTTAACAAGCTGTTCTGTTCGGGGCAGCAGCAACCCGGCATGGGGAAAATATGAACGATATGGTTCCATCTGGTGGCAGCCAGGATAAAAGTAGCGCCGTGCAATTACGTTTTCAGCATGTAAAATGTCAACCAGTCGATCTCTGCTGATGCCTGTAACATTCTCATCAATAACGAGAACTATATATTGATAGTTCGATGCTTCATTTTCATCATAAGATACCAACGTCACACCAGGGATGTCGTTGAGTTCACGCTGATAGTGTTTATAGTTTTGATAATTAACGGCAATGAACTCATCCAGGCTTTCAAGGGAAGACAGCCCCATCGCTGCTGATATTTCAGTCATTTTTCCGTTAGTACCGATATGAATGACATTATCCTTACCTGAAAATCCAAAATTCTTCATAAGCCGGATTTTGGCAGCCAGCTCATCATTATTTGTTGCTACAGCGCCGCCTTCAAAGGTATTGAAGAATTTTGTAGCATGAAAGCTGAATATCTCCGCATCACCAAAGCCTCCGATCATCTGTCCTTTATGTGAACAGGCAAACGCGTGAGCGGCATCAAAAAGAAGTCTCAGGTTGTAATCTTTCGCAATATTCGTTAACGCATCGGTGTCACAGACCCGCCCCCACACATGTACCCCAATGATCCCGGTAGTTTTCGGAGTAATCATCTGTTCTATCTTATCCGGGTCAATGGTGAAAATTTCAGGGTCTATATCACAAAATACAGGTGCAATCTCCTGCCACTGAAGAGCGTGAGCAGTTGCTATAAACGTAAACGAGGGAATTATTACCTCTCCGGTAAGTCCGAGTGCCCTGATAGCGATTTCCAAAGCCATAGTCCCGTTGCACATAGCAATACAGTGCTTTACTCCGATCATATGGGCAATCTTACGTTCAAACTCCTGTACATAAATTCCACCATTTGTAAGCCACCGCCGATCAAGAATATCGTTCATTCTCTCTAAAAGACGCTTCCTGTCAGCGATATTCGGACGCCCCACATGCAAAATTTCTGAAAATGCGGGTTCTCCCCCCCGTACAGCTAAATCATCTATGGTTTTCTTCAATTGTTACCTCTTGGCATATAAAAAAACGAAAAATTCAGAAGAATTGATATTACGAATGTGGCGGCATTTATCATAATCCTGCCGTTATATTCGACATTATTTTTTCCGGCTTCTGTCTGTCCATTGCATCCTCAAATTTTTTACTGATTCTGAGAGTCAGTTCATCACTTTCTTCCAAAAGAGCAACAACAGCCCCCATGCTGTTTTTCTTTACTTTTGCGGTCCAGTCTCTGTAATATATAGCATGATCGGCATTGTGAGCAATCCAATGATCAAGAACTTTGGACATTTTTCATTAAATGCCATGTCGTGTTTATGATCGTGATTTTCGTGGTGATGAATGACCGCCTCCTTTTATTGAGATGAAACATTTAATTTCAAGCGTTTACAATCTTATAGGATTGATCATTCTACAAATTTACGTCTGTCCAGTTGGTAAGGATTTACGATTTTTATTTTCTATACTATTTTTAGGCTGTAACAAATCCTTCTCTACCCGCCTTTTCTTTTATTTCGTTGTGATAATCGATTAGTTAGTGTCTTTTTTATTGCATAACCTCCTCAAACAGCAATTTTAATTGCCATATCAACAAAATTATCAGTTTTTGTCAATTAAAAATGGAACAGCGAGATAAAAAATCATCATCCAATGCCACTCTTTGAAAAAATAACACGCTTCAGTATTGCGTAGCGATCTGGATAATTCCAGCACGTTTGTCGGAAGGACGTGCATGAACTCAGACTCAAGCCGAAACATTTTTTTTGCAGGTTCATTCATTGTCATTATGTTTTATTTTAATTGTTTCCAATGCATCATTAAGATTTTGAAATGCTGGTTCATAATCAGGATTTATTCTTAATGCATACTGGTAATGTGCAATAGCCTCTTCATTTTTTCCTATCTTATTTAAAATAAAGCCAATCTTAGTATGTATCTCAAAAGATTTGGGATTTATGCTTAATGCTGCTGTATAATGTTCAACGGCTTTATCTAATTTTCCGATATTAAAGTAAAGAATTCCCAGGTTTAAGTGTGAAAGTAAATGTTCGGGATTTATGCTCAGTACTCTGATAAAATATTCAACGGCTTTATCTAATTTGCCATGAGTTATTGAAACAAGTCCCATGCCGTAGAATGAATCTAAATAGTTCGGATTAATTCGCAAGGCTTCAGTATAATGTTTGACAGCTTCATCCGGCTTACCTGTTTGAGCTAGTCTGAATGCCAGGTTATTATGTGCCAATGCATTATCAGGATTTACATAGATAGCGTGTTCAAAAAGTGTTATGCTGTTACGCCAGTATTGTATCTGAAACCATGTTGTCAGCATAAAAAATGAGAGGATCGCCCCCGTCGATACAATGATCACAAGCTTCCTTAATCCATTTTGAAGTATCTTGTATCTTTCCAAAAGATCGGGAATGCCCCAGGCAATAATAATGAATATACCAATAAGAGGCACATAAGTATATCGGTCAGCCATGGCTTGTCTTCCAACTTGAACCAGTCCGATTACAGGCACAAGTGTTCCCAGATACCATAACCATCCTACAACAAAATATGGAGCATTTTTTACAGTACGAAGTGCAAGAAGGGATATCAATATAAGCAACAAACATGCTAATGTAGCTTTCCATAAAGGCAACATTCCCGGATGAGGATAGGAAACTATAAGCTGGTACGGCCAGATCGTTTTGTATAAATAACTTACATAAGAAGCCAAAGCGTTGGCAATTCTCATATTGAAAGAATAAACCTCCATGGAAACAACTGCCCCTCCGCTTTTTTGAGCAAAAAAAGTCACGATGCAGGATACAAGTGTCAGAGCAAAAAAAGGAAGTTTTTCCAGAATTAATGAATTAAGATTTAACATTGAAGATTGTTCGGAAAAGTTTTGAATTTTCAATTCACAAATTGAAATCCGCAATCGTCTGAGCGGCCAGTAATCCATAAGGATCAATACAAAGGGCAATGTCACCAGCATGGGTTTACTTAAAAGGCCCAATGTAAAACAAATAAGCACCTGCAAGTATCTCTTTATTCCAGGATATTCTATATATCGCATATACATCCACATTGTTGTGAGCCAGAAAAATGTACTCAAAACGTCTTTACGTTCAGCTATCCAGGCGACAGATTCAACATGAAGCGGATGGAGCGCAAACAGAGCTGCTACAAAACTGCTCTGCCATAAATTCCGGGTCATTCGTTTGAGAACAAAGAATAACAGCAACGTGTTGGCTATATGAAAAAGAACATTGGTTATATGATGCTGTCCCGGATTCATTCCATAGAGTTCAACATCCAGCATATGCGAAAGCCATGTAAGTGGATGCCAGTTTGACGCGTCTATGGTGTGGAAAGCCCATATCACTCCGTCTATAGTAATGCCCGCAAGCACATATGGCCTATCAGTAAGATACAGATTATCGTCAAGATTGACAAAAGAAAACTCTCTCACCTGCCCGTAAACAGCAATCGTGGCAATAACGAGAAACAAACAGATCAAAAGATCACATCTTATGTTTAAAAAGGTTTTTTCATCGTTATTTTTCTGTACCATAATATCAATTTCCAATTGTTTTCAGATTTATTTTGTTTTGATTATTTCCAATATAATGTACCTCAAAATCTGGACAATGTTTTAAGATGGATAAATGTTCTTCGAATGACACCGAACAGAACAAGCGCCGCTAATATATGAGTCAGCAAGTTAAAGAGGTGTAGCTCCAGGGTGACAGCCCGCTGACAGCGTAATTTAAAGCAAGTGTAAAATTTATCAATGGCCTGCCTGCTATTCCTGAATCAGAATCAGGGACGAATGAACTGAAAATCGAAGGTATACTTCGGATAGAGGGATTTTGTACAATGTTGTTCTGATCATCAAAGAAGAAGGGTACTTGGAAGGTGTTTGAATAAACAAGCGTAGT
>JAUCGE010000131.1 GCA_030377965.1 Desulfobacterales bacterium HSG16 | reverse complement strand
GGATTGATGGTACAGATTCTGGGAGGACTTATAACCTATCTGCTTCTTGCAATATACTGTCACAGAGAATATGGTGAAAAAGTCAGTATCAAAAGAGTCCGAGAATTGCGTATTCAAATACAGAATGTACAAGAAATCCTCATGTGAAATTTTGTCTATTGTTTATAAGGAGTTGTAATAGTTTATGCGATTAAATATGCAACATCAACAATATGGAAGCACACTATCATCGGCTTTTTGTGCTATGTATGTTACCACTCCCGATGTTTCTATCCCCCCAAAGCAGACTTATTTCTGCAAGAAACCTGCAAACAATATCAATTAATGTGCAAACAAATTTTAATTAAAAATTATTCAGCATTACAAGGAGTTATAACAGTTTTATGCAGATAACCACATTCAACACGAAAAAACACGACAACACGCTACCCTCACTGACTTTTTGTGTCATATGCCTCATCGCTCTCAACGTTTTTTTTCCAAAAACAGGACTTTCTGCTGAAAATGAAACACCTGAAATCAAGAAAATCGAAATAAATAAATATGGGATCGATTGTGAATCTTCCCAGATTATCCAGAATGTAGTCCGCCGTAATGAATCCCTTTCCGATATTCTTCTTGCCAACAATGTTCCATATTCTGTTATCCATTCCCTTGCCAGTAAATCAAAGGATGTTTTTGATGTCAGAAGCATTCGGGCAGGTAATCCCTATTGCATCATAAAAGATGCTGATTCGTCCGAAGATGCCAGTTATATGGTATATGAACAAAATTCCGTTGATTATGTCGTGTTCGATATGGACGATACGAAGGCTGTGGATGTGTATAACGGCAGGAAAGATGTTGAAATTCGGAATCGAAAAATAGCAGGAGTCATTGATTCATCCCTTTGGAACGCCTTGAAAGGAGAGCAGCATCGCTATGAACTTGCGGTGAAACTTGCCGAATTATATGCTTGGACGATAGATTTCTACCATCTGCAGAAAGATACCCGCTTTCAAGTTATATTTGAGGAAAAATTTGTGAATGGAAAAGCAGTAGGCATGAGGAATATTCTTGCTGCACGTCTTACCAGTCATGGAGAGGATTATTATGCTTTCTATTACGAACAGGATGGTAGAGACGGGCGCTATTTTGACGAGGATGGTCGTAGCCTTCAAAAAGCTTTTTTGAAAGCACCTGTCAAATATTCCAGCATAACTTCAGGATATACCACCAAGCGTTTCCACCCTATTCTGCACAGATACAGAGCCCACCTTGGCATTGATTACGCAGCTCCAAAAGGAACACCGATCACGAGCGTAGGAGACGGCGTTATTCTCAAAGCCCAATATAACAGAGGCAAAGGCAGATTTGTAAAAATCAGACATAACGGCACATATGCCACTGAATATTTTCATATGACCAGATTTGCCTCAAACATCAAGCCCGGCACAAGAGTTTATCAGGGAGATGTTATTGGATATGTAGGCAGTACCGGACTTGCAACAGGTCCTCATGTTTGTTTCAGGTTCTGGAAAAATGGAAAGCAGGTCAATTTCATCAAGGAAGATATTCCTTCTGCCGTTCCGGTAAAAAAGGGTTTTATTGATGATTTCTGTTTTGAAGTGGCATTGTTCAGAAATGAACTTGATGATATTCGCTTGGCTCAAGATAATAGCGATGGCCAATATCTGGTTGAAAGCTTGGACGATACAAATTCAACGATTGCTTCTCATAATCTCTCCTTTATAGAAAAATTGGGTAACAACTGATTATTCGGTAAAAATATGAAATATTTTCCCATTGATACAGAATTGTTCAAGAAAAACCGCGCTCAAGCGATAAAAGCCTTAAAGCCTTTTTCCACAGCGGTTTTAAATTCAAATGACATCATGCCTTCCAATGCGGACGGAGTGATGTCATTTATCCAGAATACTGATCTTTTTTATCTGTCCGGCATAGACCAGGAAGAATCGATAATGGTGCTGTGTCCTGACTCAAAAGAGGAAAAACATTCGGAAATCCTCTTTATAAAAAAAACAGATGAAAAAATTGCTACCTGGGAAGGGGAAAAACTTTCCAAAGAAGAAGCTACCCGAATTTCTGGAATAAAAACCGTCTATTGGACAGAAGAGTTCGAGCAGATATTCAAGCCTCTGGCTATGGAATCAGAATATATTTATCTGAATACCAACGAACATCTCAGGGCAGACACAACGGTGCAGACCAGTGATTCTCGTTTTATAAAATGGTGCATGACAGCCTTTCCTGTCCATAAATATGAGAGGCTCGCGCCTGTCATGCATGATTTGAGAGCTGTCAAATCTGAAATTGAGATTGATCTGATAAAGACAGCCTGCAAGATCACTGAAAGCGCATTTTTGCGAATATTGTCATTCATAAGGCCCGGTGTCTGGGAATTCGAAATAGAAGCTGAGATTGCACATGAGTTCATACGTCAGCGTTCAAGGGGGCCGGCTTTTGAAACCATTGTAGCTTCAGGTGAGAAATCCTGTATCCTTCATTATGTTCAAAAGAACCGTCAATGCGCGGCAGATGAAGTCGTTTTGATCGATTTTGGGGCTGAATACGCCAACTATGCAGCGGATGTGACTCGCACTGTTCCAGTCAGTAAGGGTTTTTCACCCAGACAGAAAGAGGTTTATAACGCTGTACTGAGAGTTCAAAAATCTGCAATTGAAATGCTGACAGTGGGCAATACCTTGAAAGAATATCACAAATCTGTCGGTAAAAAGATGGAACAGGAATTGATCGGCCTTGGGTTGATAGATAAAAAGGATGTTGCCAGCCAGCCGAAAGACAAGCCGTTGTATAAAAAATTCTTCATGCATGGAACATCCCACTACATAGGGCTGGATGTCCATGATTACGGTGACAGGTATCGAGAATTTGCACCGGGCATGGTGTTCAGTTGCGAACCGGGAATTTATATAAAAGATGAAAATCTGGGCATAAGGCTTGAAAACGATATCCTGATAACCGAAAACGGCCCTGTAGACCTTACAGGGAATATTCCTATAGAAATCGAAGAGATCGAAGATTTGATGAACCAATCCTGAAAAATCGATCCTGAAAAAAATACAGGTTCCCAGCAAAGCGTGGGAACCTGTAAAACATAAACATCACGGAATCTTGGGAATCTGTTAAATATTACAGAATTTCTGGTAGGGCGGGGTTCCGTCTCCGCCATCTTTCGGCGGGGGCGAAACCCCGTCCTACTTACAAATCGTGGTTTTTTTGACAGGGCATGGACATGGAACCAACTGCCAGATAATTATACTTCTTTTCAACCAGATCAAGATAGTCGGGAATCATCCGCCTGCCATCCATGATAAGATAGGGAGGCTGGACAGTTTCTTCTATCGTTCTTGACAGCCCCCTGAACTCTTCACAATCTGATGACACAAATAAAGCGTCAGTGTCTTCGATAGCCTCTCTGGCTGTATCGTAATATTCTATTTTTTCAAACAATATATTTTTTGACGGGGAAAACTCGACTTTTGCGGATTCATTTGCCAGAGGATCATATGCCTTGATTTTTGCAACTCCTTTGCCCAGCAATGATTCTATCACCTTGATGGATGAAGCATCTCTCATGTCATTGGTATGTTTCTTGAAAGCTAAACCCAGCACAGCGATACTTTTGTTATTGAACTTAAAATTGCTTTCAGTCACAGCCCTTTCAACAAGATAGATCTTCTGGTATTCATTGACTTCATAAGATGCTTCAAGCATTTTCGTACTTACATTGACTTTTCTTAGCTGGTATATCAATGATGCAATATCTTTGCCAAAACAGCTTCCGCCAGCACCGTTGCTTACAAAAGAACCCCAGGTGCTGATCCTGTCATCAGCTGTCACTCCTAGTCTCAAATCATCGATATTGACGTTGGAACATGTTTCCCCAAGTTTTGCGCCTACGCCGTTCCAGAAAGATATGTATGTCAGGAGCATTGTGTTTGCGACATATTTTATGGCTTCGGCAGTTTCTGGAGTTGTTTCGATATATTTAATCCGCACATGATGAACGAATTGAGAATATACCCTGCGAAGAATTTTAAAATCTTCTTCATGATCGGCTCCCACCGCCAGCCTGTCAGGCTTTCTGGCCTGGGTAACTGCTGTTCCTTCTGCCAGAAATTCAGGATTGGATGCTACTCCGAAATTTTCCACTTCATGGTCTTTCATGATTTTTTCAATATGCCGCGCTGTACCTATGGGTACTGTGCTTTTATTGACAAATACGACCCTGCGTTTATCCTTTCTGGCTGCTGCAACCTCTGCAATCTGTTCTGCTGCCGCATTATAAAAAACAAGATTGCTTGATCCGTTCGGATTCGGAGGAGTCGGCAGACATAGAAATACAACATCGCATCCTTCGAAAATTGATTCTAAGTCAGACGAAAAAAAGAGGTACTTCCCACTCATCTCTTTTATAATGCCGACCAGTCCGGGTTCATTGACGTAATATTCTATCTTTTCCGCATCTCCGCTTGAAAAAGCTTCAAGTTTTTTCAAATCATTATCATATGCGTACACCTCATGACCATATTCCGAACAAACAGCAGCATGAACCAAACCCACATATCCAGTTCCGACAACAATTATTTTCATTAAAACTCCAATCTCATTTTTTTTTCAGTTTCACCAGTGTTGCGCCCCAGCTACCTGCTTCCTGAGGAGCGTTCTTGAAAGATTTTACCAGTTTATTTTTTTTCAGTACCTCATGAACTCTTTTTCTCAATATGCCTTTTCCCTTACCATGAATCACC
Source organism: Desulfobacterales bacterium HSG16 (assembly GCA_030377965.1). Taxonomy (GTDB): domain Bacteria; phylum Desulfobacterota; class Desulfobacteria; order Desulfobacterales; family HSG16; genus JAUCGE01. The sequence continues at coordinate 5,498 of JAUCGE010000131.1, read as the reverse complement.
CGTACTGAAAAGATTTTCATTTCAGTACATGCCAGAAAATAATCCAATAAAAGATCTGGAATTTCTTTTGGCCTGAATGTGTGCAGATCAATGGAGTCTTCAATGGGAACAACAATGGGTTGTTGTTCCTCAAAATTTTCATATTCTGTCGTTGTATTTTCGGGCAATGAGCTGTCGTTGATTTTATCGTTGGTTTCGTTCATAATTTTTGCTGCCTGTTGATAAGTTGTCAATCTTAATCTTTTTATATATAATAATATTTCGAATTTATACAAGAGCTTTTAATAATCAAATCGTTTGTGGAGTTAAAAAAGACAATGAAAACAATGGATTCTATCAATATTTCATGGCTGTGGCTGCCGCTTATTGCCTATATTGCAGGCTCTGTGTCCTGGGGGCTGATATGGACCCGCCTGTTTACTGATATCGATATTCGAAAAAAAGGAAGCTGTAATATTGGGTCCACTAATGTAGCACGTCTTGCAGGAATCAGGCTCGGGATTCTTACTCTTGCCTGTGATATTTTAAAAGGTGCTGTTCCGGTTTTTATTGCCGTGTACACGGGAAACGGAGATTTTTATATCGGTATTGTCTGCCTGACGGCTTTTCTTGGCCATCTGTATCCGGTTTTCACCGGATTTAAGGGCGGAGGCAAGGGCGTAGCAACTGCCTGCGGCTGTTTTATCATTGTTTCTCCTGCCGCATTTGTTATGATCATTATTTCCTTTATCGTGCTTGTTACAGCGTCAGCGCGTGTATCTGTTGGCTCCATAGGCGCTTCGATTCTGCTGCCATTTGCCCTCCTGATATCCTGTCAGTCATTTATTATAGCCCTGTTTGCGGCATTAGTTTCAATTTTGATCTGCATACGTCATAAGGATAATATCCATCGGCTGATCAAAGGCACGGAACCTGCTTTCAGTTTTACCGGGTCTAAGGGAACTCCAAAGAAATAATATAGCCGATTATCAATGGGCTGCTGTCCCACGAAAGATGGCGGGGACGGAACCCCGCCCTACCATATCAGGTATTTTATTTGTTGGGAAATCCCCAATATCAAAAATCGTGGAGAATAACTGTTATCAGGCCGGCAAGAATAAAATGGGTTTCCACCAGAAATTCGAGCCTGATTCCCGGTAAGATCGGCCTGTGGGCATAGATTGAAAGAACTGAGAACATAAGTGCAGGCAATAATAATAGAACTGAACCCCACGCCGGAACCAGGTTGAACACAACAGATAAAAAAAGTACCACACACACAATACCCAGAACTGATCTGAGCAGGCTCAGGGTTTTTTTCTCTCCTATGAGAATAGGAATGGTGTCTCTTCCCCTGATACGATCTCCCTGAATGTCTAAAATATCAAAAAAGGCTGTTCTCACGAATACCATAAAAGTGGCAAAAATGAAGACAGAAATACTGCTCATGGTGAGCATTCCAGATACTGACAATCTGGGAAACAGGGAAGTGACAACCCCCCATGCCATTGCTATCAAAATGGTCTTTGAACCTGGGATATCCTTTATTCTCCTGCATTTGCCTTTAAAAATACCATCTGGCAGGATTTTCAATTTATAAGAGAGTCCAAGCCCCGACATGGCAGCAAGCAGGAGAAAGGGAAGAAGCCCTTTGGTGGCTGCGGTCAATAAACCGGCGGCACCACAGATTACAGCCAGAAGAGTCAGAAAAAAAGCATGCTTGTCATAAAAAGCGGCCCGGTCAGGGTCATTGTATTGATCTGCTTTTCTGCCGGTCAGATTGTTCAGCATATGCATGGACTGGACATACATTATAGTTATAAGCACATATGGTAGAAAGTCTGTTATCCCCTGCAGTCGACAGCATGCGTAACAAAGACATCCAGCTCCCATTGAAACATAGATATTGGTCAGAAGCAGGGTTCTCTGGATCATAAAAAGGATTTTGTGCCACTTCTGCCTTCGGCTTAAATCAATATCTTCGATCTGTCTGCATATTTTTCTTATTATCCATTTGGGAGTAGATGCTCCTGCGGTAATGCCGATACATGCAGACGTTCTGAGCGCATCCATATCGAGTTCTTCTTCGGATTCCACATGATAGGAAGGTTTTCCGGTCTGTCCCGCTATTTCAGCAAGGCGCTGTGTATTTCCACTGTTTCGTCCGCCCACGACAACAACCGCATCCACGGATTCTGCCATCCGGGTTATCTCTTTCTGCCTTTTTTCGGTTGAATCGCAAATTGTGTCGAATATTTTGTAATGAGGTTTTTCAGCGGCGGCCCATTGCCTGATTTTATCAAAAAAAAGCTTGTTTTGTGTGGTCTGGGCAACAATTATTGCCTGGCTGGTTTCCGGCAAAGAAAGGGCAAGTGTTTTTATCTGATCCAGAGAATTGACCACATGCCCGGATTTGCCAGCATATCCCAGCAGACCGACCACTTCGGCATGATCTTGATCTCCGACAATAATGGTCTCAAATCCTTTTGCAGCATGTTTTTTTATTATGCTCTGTACCTTGATAACTCTGGGACATGTTGCATCAATCACGTTAAATCCGGCTTTTGCAAGATCTTCGGATGCCTGAGGAGGAACTCCGTGAGCGCGGATCAGGACTGTGCCTTCACCCCGTTCGGGTATTTTATCCAGAGCAAAAATGTCTTTTTCCTCAAGCAGCTGGAGTACCTGGGGGTTATGAATAAGAGGGCCGTATGTATGGATTGGGCCTTTATGTCTGTTGGGTGCGCTCAGTACCATTTCAACAGCCCTTCGGACACCCATGCAGAATCCTGCTGTTTTTGCTATTGTAATTTTCATTTTTTAACCATGCAAAAATTGGCATCCTTCATTCAGTAGTTTACACTTTCCATATGTCTGAATCAGGATTCTCAGGATTCAAGGATGAACAGGATTAGCATTTGAAAATCTTGAAAATCCTTTAATCCTGAAAATCCTGATTCAAACAAAATGAGGCAATAAAAAACAAGCCAGAATAAGAAAAAGTGTAAACTATTTTTGGACGAATATGAAGGATGCCCAAAAAATTTAAGCATTTTCCTGTATAAAAATTTTATGATCAACCAGGGAAACCGAATGGATAAAGCCTTTTATTAATTTCTGGTCTCCGAAAATGTTGACAATACAGATTCCGTCTTCTTCCGGTTCTATCCGGTCAACGGACTCCATAATCAATGCGGGTTCTTTTTCTTTCATTAGATAGGCGTTGGCCTCACACATGACAATCCACCTCTTTTTTTAAAAATTCAATGTTCAGATGTTTTTCGATCAGCTCTTCTATAAGATGTGGAAGAGGGGATGCCGAAACACCGATTATCCGGATATTGTCCTGAGAAAGGGGGAGTAAAAGTTTTGCAGCAGGACTGCCTGCAACAGCTTCTGCCATTTTGGGAGTCACCTCTCCCATCATGGAATGGGCCATGATTATACCGATTGGCCCGATTATTAAATCGACCTGGTTTACGGTACGAACAATTGCGTTTTCTCCCGAAGCTCCGCGATTGGCTCTTGATTTGAGCATCTGAGCTGTGGCAATGGCGTTTGTACCCAGAGCCATAATCTCAACATTTTCGGCAAACACCTCTTTTATCTTGCGGATAACAGCGCTGCCGATACCGCCTCCCTGTCCGTCAATGACACAAATTTTTTTCATAATGGTATTTTTTTCATAAAGGTAATTACTGGTCCAGCAAGCGGATTAATCGGTCAAGATCGTCGTTGCTGTAAAAATCCATTGTCACTTTTCCCTTTTTACCTCGGCGGTTGATCTGCACTTTTGTGCCAAAACGGAGTGACAGAGTTTCTGCTATACCGTTTATATGAATCTCTTCGGAACTGGGTTCCTTTTGAGGTTTTTCTTCCGGCTTTTTCAGGGCCTTGAGCCTTTTGACAAGATCTTCAGTCTGGCGCACTGACAATTCTTTGTCCATGACAATCCGCCATATATCACTCATCTGAGCCGAGGTTGCTGCCCCTAAAAGTGCCCTGGCATGGCCTGTACTCAATGAACCATCTTTGAGGCAGTCTTTTATCTGGTCAGGCAGTTGCCGAAGTCTTATGAAATTTGCTACCGCAGACCGGCTCTTTCCAACTTTTTGTGCAACCTGATCCTGGGTCATGGAAAATTCGGACATCAACCTGTGGTATGCTTCAGATTCCTCGACAGGGTTCAGGTTTTCCCTTTGAACGTTTTCAACTATGGACATTTCAAGCAACTGTTCGTTTGAAACGTCTTTCACAAATACGGGAACTTGTGTAAAACCCGCCTTTTTAGCGGCTCTCAAACGACGCTCACCTGCGATCAGCTCATATCCTTTCCCGGCTTCTCTCAGTAACAGAGGCTGTAAAACTCCCTGTTCTTCTATGGATTGTCTCAAAGATTCGAGTTCCTGTTCAGGAAAAGAGCGCCGAGGTTGAAACGGGTTAGCTCGAATCTGATTGATATCGCATAAAAACAAGTCCTTGCGCTCTTCTTCCATATCGTTCATGTCAGGCAAAAGAGCATCCAGGCCCTTTCCGAGAGCGGTTTTTCTTCCTTTCCCTTTTTTGGCACCAACACTTTTTTTCATAATTTCCTGTGTCTATTTCAGTTTTTTGTGTACTTCTTTTGCCAGTGATTTATAACTCTTGGCCCCGGTTGATCCTGGATCATAGAGCAGAATAGATTTGCCATAACTCGGCGATTCACTTATCCGCACATTTCTCGGTATAATGGTCTTGAAGACAAGATCCCCGAAATTGTTTCTCGCGTCCTGAGCAACTTCCCGTGAAAGCCTTGTACGCTTGTCGAACATTGTCAAAAGAATTCCCATAATTTTAAGATTCCGGTTCAGGCTGGATCTTATCCTTTTCATTGTCTGCACTAACTGCCCCAGACCTTCCAGTGCGTAAAATTCACATTGAAGGGGGATCAATACGCCGCTTGCCGCTGTCATGGCGTTGACAGTCAGAAGACTCAGAGATGGTGGGCAATCAATAATGATATACTGAAATTTGTCTTCCAGATCCGCAAGCAGATTTTTCAAGGCACTTTCCCTGCCTGTGCTTGACATCATTTCAACCTCAAAACCGATCAGCTCCACTCTGGATGGTATCATCTTCAGGGCTTTGATTTCAGTGTCCACGATAATATCATTAACCGATGCTTCTCCGATCAGGCCATGATAAAGAGTTTTCTCAATTGCGTTTTTATCAATGCCAGTCCCTGTAGTGGCGTTTGCCTGGGGATCGCAGTCAATAAGAAGTGTTTTTTTTCTTGAAAGCGCCAGAGCTGCTGCCAGATTTGTTGCGGTAGTGGTTTTGGCAACTCCGCCTTTCTGATTTGCTATACAAATGGTATGTGCCATGTTTAAAAGCCTTATCACAAATTCAGTTTTTTGAAAAGTCCGCTGGATGCCTTCGTTTTTGACATTGACAGCTTCGCGGCTTTATCCCATACTGCGACCGGAGTAAAGAGATTTTTACCGATTGACTCATTAAATCATAAGCTGTTTACACTATTG
>JAUCGE010000130.1 GCA_030377965.1 Desulfobacterales bacterium HSG16 | reverse complement strand
CAAAATTCCGGGATTATTCATTTTAAGTACCTGAAAAATTTGCAGGAACAGGTGACTGAAAAAAATCTTGACCTGGAAGCTGTTGTCGCACAAATTTCAAAACTTCCGGCTTTAGACGAAGTCTTACCATTTTTTAAAACCAGGGAACTGGAACAATACCACCTGTTCGACCTGGGCAGTTTTATCTCGGAAAATGAAAAACTGACAAAGCTGGAAGAAAACAACAACGGCCCTTTTAAATTGGCATCTGATAATGTCAGCCATTCCCAAAATGGGACAGCCCAAAATGGGACATATAGCGCCTGCTGTGCGGGAATTTTTGATGTTTTCGCTCGATTTGTAGAATCTGATTTCTCAAACTTGAAATTGTTGCCTGATGAACAGAACCTGCAAAAAAAAATTGCAGCAGCGGAAGCTGAAATAGCAGTTGAACTCGACCGGTTTGAAGCAAAAATTTATAAGCTGACCGGTCTGAAAATGATATATCCATACCCTAAAGAGATTGAACCGGATGCTGCAAATCTTGTAAAAATCCGGGAGTGCAGCCTGGTTTCCGTGACTGATAAGCAAAATATCTGTTTTATCGATTACAAACTGCCTTCCGAGATTCTGGAGAAAGTTGCGGTAAAAGAGAAGCTGGAAGACAGTTTTGCCGGTATCATGAAAGAAAAGCTGGCTCGTATCAATCAAAAACTTGAACCATTTTTCAGCATTTTTGCTGCATACTACGAAAAACGCAAAGATCAGGTTTATCGATATGCTCTTTTACTGATAAAAAACAGGCACGAACTCACGCTTCCAGAATTTCAGGATACTTTTGGATGTCGGATAGAAAAAGCGCTGCTGCCATGCGTAAAGCAGCAGGTCGCTGACTACGTTCCTCTGGACATTGCACTGGGCAGAGGATCGAACCTTCTGTTTGGCGCGAATATGACCGGCAAGACCACTGTGCTGAAAACACTTTACTTTCATTTGACTCTGATCCGGGCCGGCCTTCCTGTTCCTGCTCAATCCATCCGGCTTCATTTTCCGGAACAGGCGGATCTGCACCTGAAAACATCAGGAGATCTGCGCCGGAACCTGTCGGGTTTTGCAGAAGAAATTCAGTTTTTCTGCAACAATCAGCGGCCATATGCATATATCCTGTCAGATGAATTGTTCCAGTCCACAGATCCGGTAAGCGGGGTTGAATTATCAAAGATTTTTCTTGCAGAACATGCCGAAATGGATGGAATATTTTTTTGTACTTCCCATTATCCAGATGTGCTGCACATAAAAGATCTAATGTTATTCCGGATGAAAGATACAAACGGAAATAAAAAAAGCAGTGTACCTTATGCCGTGGAAAAAATTTGTGCTGATCGGATCGAAGAGGCGCTGGCGCAAAGCCGCCGTCCCCTTGAAATAGCATTGGAGTTTCCGCTTTCTGATTCCATCAAAGAAAAAATTCGCATAAATCTGCTAAAAAATGTTACAAAATAAAAGAAAGGATTGAAAATGGCAAATATACCTTTAGATATGGAGCAAATCGCCAGAGTCAAGCAATATGCAGGAGAGATTGCTGACCAGGTTCAAAACCTTATCCAGCAGAATTCCTCGGTCTGCGTGGAGCGTGCCATTCTGCGTTTATACGGAGTTGACGGAGTTAACGAGAGTAAAACGCCTCTGCCCAACCGGCTGGTGGAAATTCTTCAGGAAAACGGGAGCCTGCCCTCCGGTGTCTCCAGAGCTTTTGCCGCTGCCATGCTTGAATCTGGAAGAGATCCGCAGACCACAGCAGAACTCATTGAGCAGGGAAAAATTGATTTCGGAAAGACCGATACAGGCAAATTTTCCCCCGGAGCTATTCGGGAAAAAGAGTCTGAACTGGCAAAAAATGCTGTAGATACCCTGGACAAAAGCCGGAAAAATAAGAAAGAAAAACAGGAACAGTTCAGCGTTCCACCTCAACCCTGGCGGTACATGATCGTCGCCACAGGCAATATATATGAAGATCGGACTCAGGCTGCAGCTGCTGCTATGGCAGGTTCGGACATCATAGCTGTGATCCGGAGTACAGCCCAGTCTCTTCTCGATTATGTCCCCTACGGAGCGACTACAGAAGGCTTTGGCGGTACATTCGCAACCCAGGAAAATTTTGCCATAATGCGAAAAGCCCTGGATAAGGCATCAGAAGAAAACAAGCGTTATATCCGGCTGGTAAATTATGCATCCGGGCTGTGTATGGCAGAAATAGCCGCCTGTGCCGCAATTGAGGATCTGGATATGCTGCTCAATGATTCCATGTACGGGATTCTGTTCAGGGACATCAATATGAAGCGTACTTTCATTGACCAGTATTTCAGCCGCTTGATCTGCTCCCGTGCTAAAATCATCATCAATACCGGGGAAGATAATTATCTGACAACATTCGATGCGGTTGAAAGCGCCTATACGGTGACAGCATCCCAGTTGATAAACGAGGCAATGGGCAAAAACGCATTGCTCACCGACGACCTGCTCGGCCTGGGTCACGCTTTTGAAATTAATCCAAAGAAAGAAAACGCATTTTTAATGGAACTTGCACATGCACAGCTCGCACGGCAGTTGTTTCCTGATGCGCCTTTAAAATACATGCCGCCTACCAAGTACAAAAAAACTGATATTTTCTATTCGCACTGCATGGACACCATGTTCAACCTGGCATCTGTTACCACAGGACAGGGCATTCATCTGGCAGGCATATTGACCGAAGCAATTCATACTCCCCTGATGCAGGATCGTTTTCAAGCCCTTTCCGGTATCGACTATGTATTCAATATAGCAAAAGATTTAGGGAGTGAGATCGAATTTAAAAAAGAAGGTGTTATTGCAAAACGAGCGCAGCAGGTGCTGAACGAAGCAGAGGCATTTCTTGCAGATCTGAAAGAAGGCGGCCTTATGTCAGGAATTTCGGCTGGAAAGTTTGCTGATATCAAAAGGACAGAAGAAGGCGGCAAAGGGTTGACAGGAGTGTTTGAAAAAGATCCGGCTTATTCCAACCCGATAATGGCATTGCTGGAAGAGGAAGGAGTAATTCATGACTGAAGAACTGATAAAACCATATGGTGATACTTTAAACGACGGTATCGTGCAACTGACTTTCACATTGCCCGTAGAAAACAGCCCTCGTGCCAAAAAAGCTGCGGAAGCATATGTTGCACAGCTAAATTTTGAGAATATTTCCGTTGCGAGTGCTGAAAAAATAGCCGAAAATTTTACTATGTTCGTGGTTTATGCCAGGGCGATTCCTGCTATCGATTATTCAGAAATAGAGGCTGTGGAAGTCAAAACCGAGTTCATGGATTTTTATACGATCAACGACCTGATCAAAGATAAGGCAAATCGAAAACTTAACGTGGTCGGAGCGACTATAGGCACTGACGCTCATACAGTGGGTATTGATGCCATCATGAACATGAAGGGCTATAACATGGACTATGGCCTGGAACGGTATCCAGAAATAAATGCTTTAAACATGGGCGCGCAGGTAACTTCGGAAGATATGATGGAAAAAGCCCTTGAAATGGAAGCGGACGCAATTCTGGTATCCCAGACCGTGACTCAGAAGGACGCTCATATCCGTAATTTCACCGAATTTATGGAATTGCTGGAAGCTGAAAATATCCGACACCGATTTATCGTGATTGCCGGAGGCCCCAGAATTACTAATGAACTGGCAGTGGAACTGGGCTATGATGCGGGTTTTGGCCCCGGAACGCTGCCCTCCCATGTGGCATCTTATATTGTAAACACACATTTGAAACGAAAAGGAAAATAAAATCATGAATGAAGAAGTAATTATCCGACTGAGAATCAGCCAGCACGAAGTTCACTATGCAGGCAACCTTGTAGATGGTGCCAGAATGTTGAACCTGTTCGGGGACGTTGCCACAGAACTTCTGATCAGATACGACGGAGATGAAGGGCTGTTCCGTGCCTACAGTTCTGTTGAATTTTTAGCACCTGTCCACGGAGGGGACTATATAGAAGCCGTTGGCCGTATCGTTAAAGTTGGCAACACTTCCAGAGAAATGGAATTTGAAGCCCGCAAGGTAATCGTGCCTGCCCCGCAATTTGGAGAAAGCGCTGCGGAACTGCTCGAAAAACCTATTGTCGTATGCCGTGCAAAAGGCACATGCGTCACTCCTAAAGAAAATCAGAGGATAAAACATGGCTGATTCCCCTTTGATCATTTCCTGTCCGGTGGTCGGTGCGGAACTGACCCGTGAGATTTACCCGGCTCTTCCCATTACCCCGGATGAAATAGCGGAGGCGGCAGCAGAGGCAGTTCGCGCAGGTGCGACGATTATCCATCTCCATGTCCGTGACGAAGATGGAAAACCGACCCAGCGGGTGGATGTATTTGAAACCGTAACGAAAAAAATCCGCGAACGCTGCGACTGCATTCTCCAGTATTCCACAGGCGGCGCAGTTGGCACGCCTCTGGAAGGACGCTGCGCTCCGGTTTCATTAAAACCGGATATGGCGACTTTATCTATGGGAACCATGAATTTCGGGCCTGACATATACGAAAACACGGAAAAAACCATCACAACCATAGCAAAATCGATTATCGAAAACAATGTCATGGCGGAACTGGAAATCTTCGACTACGGCATGATAGAAGCAATGGAACGGTTTATAAAAAAAGGGCTGCTCCCGAAAAGATTTCATGTGGATTTCGTTTTAGGCGTACCCGGCGGCATGAGTGGTGAAATCCGTAATCTGGTATCTCTTTCAGACCGTCTCAAACCCGGCCAGGAATGGACAGTGGCAGGTGTGGGCAGGTATCAGCTCCCACTGACAGCCCATGCCATTGCAATGGGCGGCCATGTCCGTGTTGGTATCGAAGATAATTTCTATTATCGTAAAGGTGAACCTGCAAAATCGAATGCCCAGTTGGTGGAACGGGTAGTTCGGATCGCAGGTGAGATGGATCGGCCTGTTGCGACATTGGAACAGGCCAGGACAGTTCTGGGGATTTAGCGATAAATATGAAATACTCGAATCCTCGTTACGACGATCTGCTTCCTCTTTGGAGGCAGAGCGTTCTTGAGGTATTTTGGGTCTCTGTTTCGTTTTTTTTTGCTACAAGGATTCGTGATAAGAATAGGATTATAAGAAAAGATTGGCCACTGCCGGGGAATTCACTGAAATGCCCGGCGAAATATTAGGCGAAATGTCCGGCAAACAAAATTTTATCATACTAATGGCCGTGGATAAAATAACTTCCACAACCTTGCTTGCCTGTAATCTGTTTTCTGCGTTGCATTGATGGGTACAGACAATAAGTATTCACCCATCGATGCGCCGTAAAACAGATCCAAATTCGGCGCAATCTTATGGAATTCATTTCATCCACGACCCTTATGCACAGAAATTCGTTCAAGCCCCTCAATTTTTAAACTTTCCTGTAACTTTGATTCGATTTTTCTCCAATCCTGGAAAACGCCATGCCGGCACGAGTCCTTCCTGCTGCATGACCGCCATCCCGATCCAGTTTGAATCTCCCAAGAATTTTCTGCAACTGCTCAGCCTGGTTGTTGAGTTCCTGAGCAGACGAAGCTGTTTCTTCAGCGTTTGAGGTATTCTGCTGGGTGATTTGATCGACCTGCTCCAATGCCATAGAGACTTGAACAATGGCTTGAGTCTGTTCATTTGCCGCTGTGGTGATTTCATCCGCCATTTCCGAGCCTCTGAGTGCGCCATCGGAAATCCGTGTCAACACTTTTGAAGTCTGTTTTGTGATCTCATTTCCCTTTTCAACCCTCTTTATGGTATTTTCGATGAGTTCCGCTGTCTCCTTGGCCGCACTTGCGCTCTGGTTGGCCAGTTCCTTGATTTCATTTGCCACAACAGCGAAACCGCGCCCGGCTTCACCTGCGGATGCAGCCTCGATTGTGGCGTTTAAAGCCAGCAGGTTAGTCTGGGATGCAATATCATCGATGACATCGATTATTTTGGAAATGGATTTGCCGGACTGCTCGATTTCGTTCATAGCAGACTTGAGATTATCCATTTCCTCAGTCCCTGCTTCAGCCATATCTTTCAATTCGTTTACAGTTCCGTTCATGTTGGAAGCGTTTCCTGCACTGCTTTTAGCCTGCGCGTCGATCTCAATCATGGTACTCGTGGTTTCCTCAATGGATGCTGCCTGCTCGCTGGCTCCCTGGGACAGGGATTCGCTTGCCCCGGCAAGTTCCTGGCTGCTCGTGGCTACATTGTCGGACGTGGATTTTATCTGAGCCATGATATCACGAAGCCTCGACAACATTTCTCTCAAAGCGTCCGCCATCATACCCGCCTCGTCTTTCTGGTTCACATCGATTTTGGCAGTCAGATCGCCCCCTGCGACACGTTTCGTCATCTCGACACCTTTTACAAGCGGATTTGCAATGTTCCCGGCAATGACAAACGCTACAAATGCCACAATTGCCGCTATGATGACGCTTGCGATAAGCACGGATATGATCAGTGCATTTATGGGCTCTTTCACCTCGGCCAGGTCTATTTCTGCCACAAGCGCCCAGTTCAGATCTTCCACAGACAGAGGGGCATAAGCCGACAATACCGTATTCCCATTATAATCTATGAGTATCTCTTCCCCTGTTTGACCGGAAATTGATTTTGAAACAGCCTCGGTTTTGACGGTTCTTTTCGATTGGAAAGATGCCTTTACCGAATATTCTGCCGGATTGAGAAAAGAGTCCGACCGCATGAAATTGTCGTCCCCCACAAGGTAGGCTTCCTCTGTTTTTCCCATGCCTGCGCGTTCCTGCATTATATCGTTGATCGATTCAGGGGAAAGCTGAAGTGCCATGACCATTTCCACTTCTCCGTCGTCAGAAATTATCGGAATGGCGGAAAATGCGGCAGGGTCGTCGTTGCTGGGAGCGTATGGCTCGAAATCCGTCAAACCAAACTTTTTCGTTTTCATGACCTTCCGGAAAAGCCCTGCCAGGTTGGAGCTCGAATATTTACCGGTGACGAGATTGGTGCCAAAATCAGATTCTTTTCCCACGGAGTAAATTACCAATCCGTCGGGTTCTATCAAAAACAGGTCGTAGTATCCCTTCAGCTCCTTGAACCTGACAAACAAATATTCGTCATTCCCGTTTTTAGGAGAATGGACTTCCGCCATTTCCATTTCGGTCATTACCGCCAGATCGAGTTCCTTCAGATAGTGGTTATGCCCAAGTACAGGCCTCCCCCGTATCCGATGTAAGTCAAGTTTTTACATATATCCTTACCGCGACTTACCTCACGGTCGGCAAAAACATCTTTTACGCCCTCTGTTTCGATTGTCTTCTTGAAAATTGTCGGCTCATCTTCTGTTGTAAGGTTCGAGCGCATGATAAAATCCGCTCCAACCAGATAACTCTTTCCGGTTTCTCCGAGTCCCGCCCTGTTAGCCATGACCCGCATGAGATTGTCCACGTTGCAATCTACGGCAAAGACTGCAATGGGAGCGAAGGTTTTCCAGTCGCGGATGACATGAGCCATATGGATACTTGGAAGATTCAGTTCATCGCAGTGTTCGATCGTACTGACGTACAGATCCTTGCATTTGTCGCGCTTGACCGTTTTTTTCGCGTTTTCCAATGCACCCGAAAACCAGGTTCGATCTGCTTCATTCTTATCTATCCCCTTGAGGCTGACCAGATGGTTGCCTTCCATATCGAGAATTTTCATTTCATTGTAATATCCGTGAATTTTCCTGTTGTTCTCGAATTCATGCAGTATTTTTTTCCTGACCCTTTCGGCTTCATCCAGAGTACCGTAAAGAATTGTTTTCACGGAATCGGCATAAAACGGGGTAAGAAAGAGAAGGTGGGTGTCATCCATACGGGCTCGAACCCAGTTTTCCAATATTCCGGTTCCGAACTCAGACACAATTTCGATCTTCTCAAGCGCCTCTTTTTTTATTGATTCAGCGGTATCCACCAGGATCTCCAAATCGATTTTGCTGTCGTTGATGAATTGCTGCATCTGTACTTTTTTCGATTCACGGCTCCCCGTAAGCTGGTCGAAGGACTTTTTGACAAGAGCGTTTGTGGACAGCCTCGCGCTCCACAAAGAGACAAGAACGAGCGGAACAAGACCAATGATAAGGAACATGCCTATCAATTTAGGTTTCATTTTGATATTTTTGAGTTTGATATCCTTGAGTGTGATCATTTTTTCTCCCTTCTTTTATTCTGTTAATATCCGGACCTCGTGTTCAATCGCTCAATAATTTTCGAATTCTTCATCTGATCCGGAGAGCATGCCTTCTGTTTGCAATTTCTGTTCATGATCGACAGATTTCGAGTTTATCATCGTTTTCATCCGGCCTGATGATTCATCTGAAAGTTTTGAATACGACTTTCCGCCGGAATGGTATTGACCAAGATGATCACTTTCCCTGTTCAATTTGAATCTTGCGAGAATCAGCCGCAACTGTTCCGACTGTGCGTTGAGTTCTTCTGCCGACGAAGCGGTTTCCTCTGCATTTGCTGTATTGCTCTGGGTGACCTGATCGACCTGATCGAGGGCCTGGCTGATCTGTATGATGGCCTGGGCCTGTTCTTTCGCTCCCGCAGATATTTCAGCCGTCATTTCAACTCCCTCTGTGCAGATCCTGGAAATCTGCCTCAAAGCCTCGCCAGTCTGGTTGGTAATTTCACCTCCTGTCTCGACTTTCTTTATGGAACTTTCAATGAGTTCCGCTGTTTCCTTTGCCGCACTGGCGCTCTGACTGGCCAGTTCTTTGATCTCATTTGCCACGACAGCGAAGCCCCGGCCCGCTTCACCAGCGGATGCGGCTTCGATAGTGGCGTTCAATGCCAGCAAATTGGTCTGGGATGCAATATCGTCGATTACATCGATGATTTTGGAAATGGATTTGCTCGCATCCTCGATCTCTTTCATTGCGGATTTCATATTGCCCATTTCCATTGTTCCGGTATCGGACATTTTTTTCAATTCATCCACATTTTTGTTCAGTTCGTATGCTTTTTCCGCGTTGCTTTTTGCCTGTGCATCGATTTCGACCATGGAACTGGAGATTTCCTCAAGGGAAGCCGCCTGCTCGCTCGCACCCTGGGAAAGTGTTTCGCTGGAACTGGAAAGTTCAGAGGACGCTCCGGTAATATTGTCGGCATTGACCAGAATATCGGCTACTATATCCCGGAGTTGTTCCGTCATGCTTTTCATCGAAGCAAAAAGACCGCTCGCATCTCCATTGTTGGATTCAAAACTGTGGGTCAAATCTCCTCCTGCAACTTTTTCCGTGATTTCAGCCATGAGTCTCGGTTCGCCGCCCAGGGGTTTTATCACCATTCCGGAGATAAAGAGAGCCAGAACAATTCCCAGGAGCAGACCGCATGACGATATGGCGATGATCAGCATGACGGTCTTCCGATTCTGCTTTTCCAACTCTGGCCCAAGAATGTCCTGATCATCCTTTACAGAGAGTTTTACATCTTCTGCCGCCTTTGCAATGATCGGACCGATACGGTCGAGTTCATTGTTTATGAGATCGTTGCGCTCATTGATGATTGTTGAAACTGTTTCGAATGTTTTTCTGTAGATTTTCCTCGAGTCGAGAAATTTTTTATACATAGCTCGCCGTTCCGGATTTTCCAGGGATTTGTCCAATGTCTCCGCCAGGGAATCTATTTTCTCCCCTATCTCACTCTCGAATCTTTTGACCGAATCCTGGGCGTTCGTATCCAGAAATTTTACCGCGTATAAACGGGCAAGGAGTACATGTTCCTGAATACGGCCGGCATAGTACGCAGCGTCACTGTCATTGTCCCTGTAAGCGGATTTCATGATCTCCGTCAGATTCTTTCTCATTTCCAGCCCCTTGGGATCCATAGTTCCATACACGAGTTTGTCCCGCTGTTTCATGAAAGTCGTGACCCTTTCGAAGGCTTTTCCATAATTGTCGACGAGGCTGTCGATCAACGAGACATTCTTTGCCCTTTCGGTATCTTGTATTTCCTTTTTCGATTCGACCAGAAACTCTTTCATTTTTTTCTCGTATTCATGATATTGCTGAATGACCTTGTCGCTTCGGGTTATCAGAAAATCTTTCACATTCATCCGTACCATCAGCATGTTGGCCTGAAGACGCCCGGCAAGATTTGTGTCCCTGGCAAGCGCCCTGTATTGTTGAAAACCTTCGCTTGTTTTGTCAATTCCGAAAAAGGAAAAAACGGCTACCACGACAAGCAGCGCAATGAGTGCGCCGAACCCCAGACTTATCTGACTTTTGACTTTCATTTTCTTGAACATAAATCCTCCTCGAAGTTTAATTTGAAAAATATTGTTTCGTTTCAG
>JAUCGE010000129.1 GCA_030377965.1 Desulfobacterales bacterium HSG16 | reverse complement strand
TCCAACAAGACAGATAAAAACTTCTTAGAAAAATACAATAAAGTTATTGGTAAAACAGTATTACCTTATGCGGAATGGTATGAGGCGGCTGAATAACGACCATGCATGTGGAATGCGTTAGTTTTTGCCCACCTCACATGAAATAAAAAGGTTCATAATGATAAAACTTTCAGGTTTTTGTGTTGAAGGATATAGTGTTTTTGGCCATGTAGTTATTAAAGAAAATGAAAAAATTGCCCAGATGATTATAGATGGACAACAGAGAATCACAACACTTGTCGGAATTTTCCTGCGACCGGAAGAAGGGGAGTACGATAAAAAGTGGTATGTGTATTTCAATCTTAAAGAAAAACGATTCGAAATTCCTGAACGAAAACAGAGGCCCCGGAATATTGGATACCTTTACGGGAAGTATCGGACACCGTTCGATTCTTGACATGGTTGAAGAATTTGATGTAACGCCACTCATTGAAAAAATGGATCAAAAATTTTTCAGACATTTACAAAACTCCATAAGTCAGGCGCATCTATTAAAAACATAGGGCAACCACGAGGGTTTGCCCCTACAATAAATGTAACGTAATTTATGCACAGGTACTTAACATCCTCCATGGTCATATTTTTGACTTCCCTAAGCAATCCCGTATGGCAAATTTTATGTCCAGGACATGAATATCACTTTTCTTGCTTGCATTCAATGTTTTTAAATACCTCAGATAAATGGCAGTACAGGGTGAAATCGGCTGCAAAACTGGATTGATTTCATGTTGCTTTCCAGTTTCATTTCAGATATCCGTTAATATGGTTCTGCAAACAGGGAAGGAGTGGGCATGATCATTGTTTACGAACATATGCACATATAAAAAAAAACGGAAAAATTAAGAAATTAAAATCAACAATTTAGGGATGTATTTACATAGGAGAAAATAGATGAAAAATGAGACACCTCCTGCATATAACGCTGATATTTTATTGATTGACGATACGCATGACAACTTGCGCCTGTTATCGAAACTCCTTATTGAACATGGGTACTATGTTCGCCCTGTATCCGATGGTAAAGGAGCCATATCAGCTATCAAAGGTCAGCTTCCAGATCTGATTCTGCTGGATATCATGATGCCGGGCATGAATGGCTATGATGTCTGTGAAACGTTGAAAAAAGATAAAAGAACCCGCGAGATTCCGGTGATCTTCATCAGCGCATTAGATGAAACCGTCGATAAAGTGAAGGCGTTTTCTGCAGGAGGTGTGGATTTTATCACCAAACCGTTTCAGGAGGAAGAGGTGTTGGCGCGTGTGAAAACACATCTGCGTCTGAGGAACCTGCAAAAGCAGCTTGAAACTCGAAACGCAGAACTGGAAAAGGCCAAAGAAACAGCTGAAACAGCCAACAGAGCTAAAAGCGTGTTTCTTGCCAACATGAGTCATGAAATTCGTACGCCAATGAATGCTGTCATTGGTTTGTGCCATCTTTCACTTCAGACTGAAATGACTCCTCGACAACTGGACTATCAAAAGAAAATACAATCTTCTGCAAGCATGCTGCTGAGGTTGATTGACGATATCCTTGATTTTTCCAAAGTCGAAGCCGGAAAACTTGACCTGGAAAATCGGATTTTTTCCATAGAAGAAGTACTCAAAAACTTAGCTTCGGTCATCAAGGTTAAAAGCGCTGCGAAAGGATTGAGCTTTTCATCTGAAATTACAGGTCAGATCCCGCCTTGTCTTACAGGTGATGGATTCCGCCTCGGGCAGGTGCTGATCAATCTGGCATCCAATGCTGTAAAGTTTACTGATAAAGGTGGAATCTGGGTTGTTGTAGAACCGGTCAGTGAATCTGACATAGATGTGACATTGAGTTTTGACGTTCGTGACACGGGTATCGGTATGAACAGGAAACAAACCGATGAGTTGTTTCAGCCTTTCCATCAGGCAGAAACAGACATTACCCGCAAATACGGTGGCACGGGGTTGGGACTTGCCATCAGTGAACGGTTGATCGAAATGATGGGGGGGAAAATCCATGTCAAAAGTGAACCTGATGTGGGAACTCAGTTTACCTTCACTGCGCGTTTTGACAAATCGAACAGAGAAGCACCTGCCTGCATGGATTTTTCACAAGATCTGGCGGAAAAATTGCTTACGGGCATTAAAGTTCTCCTTGTCGAAGACAACGAAATCAACCTGCAAGTTGCTTATGAACTTCTGGAGAATATTGGAATTGAGATAATCGTGGCCAGAGATGGCAGGCAGGCAGTGGAACTGGCGAGAAATGAGCAATTTGACGGAGTTTTGATGGATATGCAAATGCCTGTGATGGATGGCCTGGCCTCCACTCGTGAGCTTCGTCGAAATTTTGCTCCGTCTGATCTTCCCATTATCGCTATGACAGCCAGCGCTATGGCCGGTGAGCGGGAAAAATGCCTTGCTGCAGGCATGAACGGCTATATAACCAAACCCATCAATCCTTCAGAATTATATGAAATATTGATTCACAAGGTCAAGCGAGAACCTGATAAAAATCTTTCAAGGAATGCAACGATATCGAAATGCACTCCTCTGCAATCAGACGACTCTTTTTTTGTTCTGGACGGGGTGAATACCAGAGCAGGTCTGCTCAATATGGGGGGAGATCGAAATCTGTATATAAAAATATTGGAAAAGGTTTTTGTGCAGTATCAGAGTATCATCGAACAGATCAGAAATGAAATGGATCGAAAAAACTTTGATGTCGCCAAACGGACAGCCCATACCTTCAAAGGAGTGGCTGGAACAATTGGCGCAGAGAAACTGCATAAAATGTTCTTTGAACTGGAATCTGCTTTCGAAAACGGAGAACTGGATCAGATTCCAGATATGATGGAAACTTTTTCCGAAGAAATTAATAAGGTTATGACAGGATTGGAGAAATTTATCAATGAAAGAGATATATCAAAGTCTGATGACGTAAAAAGTGCAGAACCACAGAAAAAGTTTGATATTGAGCATATGAAAATGTTCTTTGAAAAGCTTTCCGATCTTATTGATGAAGGAAATTCGGAGACTCTGGTGATGGTAAATGATATTGAAGATGTATTAGGGCCATTACTGGTCACTGATAATGTCCGGAAACTGAAATCACAGATCATGGACTATGATTTCGAGGATGCCAGGGAAACATTCGATTTAATTTTGAAAGAATTGAGCCTGAACGAGTGAGCAAATGGAGAATATTTTATGCAGGAAAAAGAGGAGCTATCCAAAATTCTCGTTGTAGATGATGAGAAAATAAACATTGACGTTCTGGTTGGTTTATTGAAGCCATATTATAGAACAGTTGTCGCCAAAGATGGCATGCAGGCACTCAAACGGCTGGAAACACAGCCTTTACCGGATCTGATTCTGCTGGACATAATAATGCCGGGCATGAACGGTTATGAAGTATGTATCAAGATCAAAGACAATCCGGCAACACGCGATATTCCTGTGATATTCATTACCGGAAAACATGAAGAAGATGATGAAGCCAGGGGTTTTTGGGTCGGTGCTGTGGATTATATCACCAAACCTTTCAGTCCGCTTATAGCTTTATCACGGGTAAAAAATCATATTGAACTCAAAAGGCGGGGCGACATGCTGGAACGTCTCGCTGGGTTGGATGGTCTTACCGGTATTCCCAACCGCAGGCAGTTCGACCAGTTTCTGAATGCCGAATGGAAGCGGTCACTACGGTATAATCGTAGTTTTTCCCTGATTTTCATAGATATAGATTTTTTCAAACTTTTCAATGACCATTATGGTCATACGAAAGGAGATGAATGTCTTAAAAAAGTCGCACATTCTATTTTCAATGCCGCCCCCCGGACTGAAGACCTCACGGCCAGATACGGCGGAGAAGAATTCGCATGTATCCTGCCGGAAACTGGAAACGAAGGAGCTTTGAAAGTTGCCAGACGAATTATCGAGAGCGTGCGCGCCTTAAAGGTTCCTCATGTGCAATCGAAAATCGCAGATTATGTCACCATAAGCGTCGGACTAGCCACAGCGAGCCAACCATTAGGACGTGCGCTCAATCTGGTGTCATTGGCGGACAAAGCGGTTTACCAGGCCAAGGAAAAAGGACGCAACCAGATCGTCAATTTCAATGATATTGAACAACTCATTATACGGTATCATGCAAGTAGATAATAAGTACCTACCCAATAATTTATTGACATTTTCTTAATGGTAAGCACCTCACCAAAAGTTTTTCTAACATCCGTACTGGGTAAAAACAACAACGCCAGGCGTTCAGACAAATGGTGGGCAAGGCTTCGCTTTTGCCCACCCTACGGAAAAATGTCATGAAATTTTTTGCACAGGCACTTACCTATTCAGCGGTGAAGATTAATCCAGTAACTCATGTATTTTTTCAGCAAGATCAGTCTTGCTAATCGGCTTCATTAGAAAACCTTTAATGCCCAGAGACATCGCCTTTTCTTCAGACATGCTTTCGCTGAATCCTGTACAGAGCAATATGGGAATATCCGGCCGTATTCCGGTTAATTCAACTGCAAATATGTCTCCGCCCATATTCGGCATAGCCATATCTGTAATGACCATATCAAATTTATCGGGTTCTGCACGAAAAATTTCAAGGGCCTTGATGCTGCTTGTATGTGCAGTGACCTTATACCCCATGCGCTCCAGCATCTGTTTTGTCATGTTAACTATTTCATCTTCATCATCTACAAGCAGCATATGCTCTGTTCCGCCCTGAATTTTTTTTTCTATTATTACGTCCTGCCTTTCAGAAGTTTTTTTGACTATTGGTATATAAACGTTAAACTCACTTCCTTTGCCAGGTTCGCTATGTACCTGGATAGTACCATTCATATTTTTGACAATACCATAAACCAGTGAAAGCCCCATACCGGTGCCTCTGCCTTGTTCTTTGGTGGTAAAAAACGGATCAAAAATCTTTTGTAGAACATCTTTATGCATACCACAGCCCGTATCTGCTATTGTAAGGCAGGCATAAACTCCAGGTTTTATAATGTCCTGAGTTATATTGTGAACCTCATCTAATTGCACTTCTTCAAGGCTTACTTTCAGTTCCCCGCCATTACTTCCCATAGCATGATAGGCGTTGGTTGCAAGGTTCATTACAATTTGATGGATTTGTGTGGGATCGGCTTTAACTGCTCCACAGTCTGTTTTGATATTCTGCTTGATATTGATTGTTGCGGGGATAGTAGCTCTGATAAGTTTCAACGCTTCCTTTATAATCGGCCACATCTTCATCAATTGCAGTTCTTCAGTATCCTGACGGGCGAATGTCAGTATCTGTTTTACCAGGTCACTGGCTCTTAATACGCCGCTATAAATTCCATTCAGACTTTTTCGTAACGGATTACTCTCAGGGGTGTCCTCTAACAGCATTTCCGTATAGCCTAAAATGGGAAAAAGAATGTTATTGAAATCATGGGCTATCCCCCCGGCCAGAGTGCCTATGGCTTCCATTTTCTGGACCTTGCGAAGTCTGTATTCGGTCTCTTTAAGAGCCTTCTCCGCTTCTTTTTGCCTGGTAATGTCCGTGCAGACACCTTCTGTATATATGCCCTGACCATGATCATCGTATATAAGCCGGACTGAAAGAGATACCCATATGATGCTGCTGTCCTTTTTCTTCATCTGGGTTTCAAAGCCATGGGTAATGCCATCTTCAGTCAATATGCGGAACAGTTTTTCACGATCAGCAGCATTGACATAACATTGTGCAGCCATGTCTGTGACTGATGAAATAAGCTCTTCAGAGGAATCATATCCGAGTATCTTTGCCATTGAAGGGCTTGCAGTTAAAAATCGGCCTTCAAGCGTAATTTGATAAATTCCCTCCACCGCATTTTCAAAAATGGATCGATATCTGTTTTCACTCTCTTTCAGATTCTCATTGACCTGCCTAAGTTCCGCTACTTTCTCATTGACCCGGTTTTCCAGATCCTGATTCATACCCTGAAGTTGTCGTGACAGCATGATACGACTGTTCATTTCATCTTTCAGACGAAGTGTGGTAGATATCCTGGCCTTGACAACAGACATGGAAAATGGTTTGGAAATATAGTCGATAGCTCCGAGTCTCAGCCCTTTGGCTTCATCATCAGCCAGCCTCATTGCCGTGATGAATATTATAGGAATGTTCCTGGTTTCGACATTGGCTTTGAACCTTTTACATACCTCATATCCGTCCAGTCCGGGCATCATGATATCCAGAAGGATCAGATCCGGCATATCTCCAGAAAAGACTATTTCCAGGGCATCTTCCCCATCCATAGCATACATAATCTCATAATTATTCTCCAGAGAGCCTGAAAGAACATGAATATTCTCCGGGTTGTCATCCACGATCAATATTTTTTTTCGGGTGCTTACGGATGCCCCCGTTTTTTGGAAAGCAGTACGATATCTTGCTTCGTAAACCTCAAGAGCTTCCTTGGCATGTCTGAGTTCTTTCTCTTTTTGCCGAACCTGATTCTCCAACTGCAAATTCAGCGTATCAATTTGTTTTTTGAGAAAAAATCTCCGATCCATTTCCAGTTTCAGATCAAGAACCATCTGAAGCCTGGCCTTCACAACAGGCATACTGAAAGGTTTTGTTATATAGTCCCAGGCTCCCAGTTCGAATCCTGCGATTTCATTTTCCTCCTCTGCTCTGGCAGTAAGGAAGATGACCGGAATGTCACGGGTCAGGTCATCAGCCTTCAGTCTTTTTATAACCTCATGTCCATTCATTCCGGGTATGATGATGTCTAAAAGAATAACATCAGGTTTCTCGTCTGAAAATGCTACTTTCAGGGCTTCTTCTCCGCTGGCAGCATACATAATTTCATAGTCTTTTTCCAGATTTTCAATGAGTGTCCATATATTCTCAGGAGTGTCATCCACAATCAGGATTCTGGGTTTTTGCGATTTCATATCCATTAATTATCAGTCTCCTCCGAGAGATATTTTCAATTTTCGAGCCAGCTCCGACAGAACAGAAAGTGCCTTTTTAGTGTCCAGCCTTATCATGGATTTTTCCAGAGTCATTTTCTCTTCATGGAATTTTTCATCTGGAAGCAGATTCTGCAAAAATTCCAGTAAATTCCATCCGCGTGTCCGCTTTTTTTCAAGAAGAATATACATTTTTTTTAGAATCTGATCTATCTCATTTGATTCTATTCCATTTTGTCCGGGCCGGACCGAATCTGTTTCTCCTTTTTTGACTTTCGGATCAGGCACTATCTTTTTTTCTTTTAATTTAAGGCTTTTCAGTGATTTGATGACAATATCCAGATTCTTCTCAAATATCTTTAACAGGGGCATAATATTCTCTGTCTGTTCATCTCTCAAAGCCGCTTCCAGATTTTGTGAAGCGAGAAAAAGTTCTTCTGCATATAAATTGCCAGAAACTCCTTTTATACTGTGAACCAGCATCTGAGCATCATGGACGTGGCCTTCATGCAGAAAATTTCGGATATCACTACCAACATGTTCATATTGATCTAAAAAACTTCTCAGCATCCTTCTGAGAACATTTTCATCGCATTTGAGCTGCGTTATTGCCGATTCCAGATTTATGCCAGGCAGAACACGGTAAAATTCGAGGGGTATTTTTTGCATTCTCAGCATTCCCTTTTGCTGTACCTCCATGCTTTCAGAAATTTCTCTTTTGCCAGGCTTGATCCATTTACAGAGAACTGCACACAACTGCTGTTCATAAATTGGCTTGCTCAGATAGTCGTTCATACCCGCATTCAGACATTTTTCCCGGTCTCCTTTCAGTGCATGGGCAGTCATGGCTATGATAGGCAGATTTTTAAATTCCGGTATCTCGCGTATAAGCTGCACAGCCTCGTATCCGTCCATTTCAGGCATTTCGATGTCCATGAGTACCGCATCATACAAAGGCGCATTGCTGGCAAGCCTGGATTTGAGAATATCGACTGCCTCCCGACCGTTTTCTGCAACCTGGTTGATCAGCCCCGATTTGTTCAGCAGAGCAACTGTGACCTCCTGATTGATAGAGTTATCTTCTGCCAGAAGAATCCTTGCCCCTTTTATTGTATCAATTGCTTTGCAATCAATTTCTCCTGCATCGGTTTTCCAGCAGGATATGAGAGAGTCTTCTCTTTCAAAAGCATCCATGATGGAATTGAACAGATCATACGAACTGACCGGTTTGAAAACAAAACTGTCTATCCCGATATCTTTTGATTTTATCCGCTGAAAAATCTTCTCACGTCCGTACATGGTAACCATTATAACTTTTGGCATATTTTTTGTAAAGAGCGAAGCTTCACGGATTTTTCTGACAACCTCAAATCCGTCCATCTGAGGCATTCTCCAGTCTATAATAACCAGGTCATAAGGAGCGTCCGGCAATGCATTCGTAAGTTCGGCAAGAGCCTTTGGTCCGGAATCGGTTGCTGTTATCTGAAAGCAGTCAAAACCAGCCAGCATTTCTTTAAGAATAATCCGGGCGATTTCATTATCATCCATCACCAGTATTTTCAGGTTATGCATATCTTCGGGAACTGTCAGAACATACTTTTTTTCGTCGGGCTGAAGCTCAAAAGTAAGTGTAAAACAAAAGGTGCTTCCCTCGCCTTCGACACTTTCAATCCATATACATCCTCCCATAAGGTTCACCAGTTGTCGGCAGATGGACAGCCCCAGACCGGTGCCTCCGTATTTTCGTGTCACAGAACCGTCCGCCTGAGTAAAGGGTCGAAACAGGTTGTTCATATTTTCAGGAGAAATCCCTATTCCTGTATCCTGAACAGAAAAAAGAAGTCTTGCATGTTCTCCGGTCTGATTCGGAACCGGAATTGCCGACAGGCTTTTCGGTTCCAGTGCATCAGCCAGCCGGACTTTGAGTATGATATGGCCTTTTTCCGTAAATTTGACAGCATTGCCCATCAGATTGATGAGTATCTGTTTCAGCCGAAGGGGATCACCCATAAGAGACAGAGGAATCATTTTATCAATAACATAAAACATCTCTATTTCTTTTTGAGCAGATTTTTCGCTGACAATGTCAGCCACTTTGCCGATTACATGATTCAGAATAAACTCTCTGGAATCTGTTTTCAGCCTGCCGTCCTCAATTTTTGAGAAATCAAGGATATCATCAATGATATTCAAAAGATGGGTGGAAGAAGTACTGACTTTATTCAGATAATTTTCCTGCTGAAAGCTCAGTGTCGATTTGAGGAGTAAATCGGTCAGGCCAATTATACCATTCATGGGTGTTCTGATTTCATGGCTCATTCTGGCGAGAAAATCGCTCTTTGCTCTGTCTGCTGCCCTGGCTTTTTCCATAGTTTTCACCAGTGTCCTTGTTCTTTCATCCACCATTTCTTCCAGATGAGCATTTATGGCAGTCAGTTCATCTTCCGCTTTTTTGCGCTCTCCAACTTCATTATTCAATTCTTTAATACTTCGTCTCAGGTCTGTCTGCATTGAATTGATTTCCGAGGCCAGCAGATCCAGCTCATCTTTATCACCAAAATTCAGAAAATGCTTCCCTTTGTCTATGGTCAGCGGGTCAGCCATACTGTTTATGTCAATATTTATAAGATATTTTCCGATTCGTTCCAGATGCCTTGTGATCAGTGTATAAATCAGAAATAATATGAAGAAAGAAACGAAGAACGTTTTAACTGCCTGGGATATTATAATGATTACAATTTTGTCTTTGAGTGCTGTATAAACATTTTCGAGAGAAGCAGTAACGGTCATTACACCGATTTTGATCTTCTTTTTGCTGCTATAATCAACATGGTGGAGGAGATATTCGCGCGTTATCTGAAAATTTGGATCAGGAATATCACCACGGAAAAAATCATCAAAATTTTTTCCTGTCAACTGTATATGTACGATGCCAGGAAGATTGAATATTCCATCCAGTTGAGTGTTGATATTGGCTTTATCAATATTCCAGACACTGTTTTTCAACGAATTAATGTGGCTTGACTCAATAATAAACAATGTCTTATATATATCTTCTTTTCCCGATCTGAAATCCATATAAAGCTGAAAAGAAGATGTTAATATCGTAAAAATACCGCTTATTGCCAGTATCCATATTGTTATTTTCTGTGCTAATGTGAATTTCAGCCAGTTTTTTTTATTGATCCCTGCCATCATATAATATCCTCAGCTTTCCCGAAACACAAACCAGAATCCTGTGCAATCCTGGCGAAACTTTTTCCTGCCGCTTCCTAATGTTTCGTTTTTGTCAGCATTTTATATCTGTCTGATATTTTATCGTATGTTCCATTTGCCCTGATCTTTATTAACGCCTGCTTGAAACTTGTGACAATTTTTTTATCAGTTTTTCTGCTGAA
>JAUCGE010000017.1 GCA_030377965.1 Desulfobacterales bacterium HSG16 | reverse complement strand
TTCGTATTACGGCGCTGTAAAGGGTGCATATTCTAATACTAAATGAAAAAATTAAGAATGTTACCATGATGCTATAATGCATCGAATTTATATGCAGATAGTTACGAACAATTGTCAAACTTCAATTCCGGAATAACAAGCCACAATCGAACTGTATTATCCTCACTTCCTGAAGCTATAAACCTGCCGTCCGGGGAAAAAACTACAGATTTTACACTTTTCAAATGGCCTGATATTGTCCGGATCAGCTTGCCGGTTTCTATGTTCCACAATCGGAGGGTCTGATCGTCTCCTCCTGAGACAATCAAACTATTGTCCGGGGAAAACGCCACAGAACGGACACTCCGGGCATGATCTCTGTAGATATGAATCAACTCGCAGGTATCCACATCCCATATCCTTACCATATTATCATCACTACCCGAAGCTATCATACATTCATCATTTGAAAAAGCGATTGTGTTTATGCCTGTATTATTTCCCATAAGAGTTTTTGCCGGTTGTTTTTCTCTAAGATTTAAGAATCGAATGCTGCCGTCCGGGCTTCCTGCTGCAAAATATTGTCCATGCCGTGAAAATGCCACAGCACTCACGCCTGTTTTATGGTCTGAAAGTTTTTTTAAAAGCTTTCCGCTGTTTATCTTCCAGAATCTTATGGTATTGTCTTCACTGCCTGAGACTATGATTTCTTCATCTTTTACAAACGAGACCGAATTTACGCTGTCTTCATGTCCTTTGAGTATCTTCAAAAGTCTGAAGCTTTTTGCATTCCATATTATAATGGTATTATCCCGGCTTCCCGATGCCATGAACCTGCCATCCGGGGAGAAGGCAACTGATTCCACATGGGACATATGCCATTTCAAGGTATTGACCAGCCGGCCTGTTTTCATATTCCATAATCTTATCGTATTGTCCCAGCTTCCCGATGCGAGGAGTCTGCCATCCGGGGAAAAAGATACGGATTCCACATAAGATGTATGGCCTTTCAATGTTTCGAATAAAAGAACGGAATCGATTCTTTCATCCCTTCCTTTTAAAAGCAGCTTATTATAAAAAGGATAGAGGCTTCGTTTCGAGTCATTATCCCTGTTTGTCCATTCATCCATGACTTGCTGGCAGGCTTTTTCATATTTACCTCGTAAAAAAAGGTGGTCAAGGTGTGCGAGCCTTTGTTTTTCCGTCCAGGGAAAAAGTTCTTCGTCAAATTCGAGTTTATATATGACAAGCCACAGCAATAAAGTATTGTCCTGACTTCCGGACGCTATGAAAAGACCATCGGGAGAAAACTCAGCGACTCCGACATAATCGGAATGCCCCTCACAGATTTTTATGATCTGACCGGTGTTGACATTCCACAAGATTATAACATGGTTTGCTGTACCTGTGATAAGAAAGCTGCCGTCTGGAGAAAAACAAAGAGATGTTATATCATATTCATGATCGGCCATTTTACTTCTGATACGTTTATTTTTAATCCGTTTACTTTTAATCCGTTTACTTTTAATCCGTTTATTTTTAATCTGGCCTGATTTTATATCTTGCAGGCAGATTGTATCATCATGATCCACCAATGCAATATAACGCCCGTCTGGAGAAAATGCGAAAGGTTTTATGAAAAGCTTCAATCCTTTTTTATCAAATATCGACTTTTTTGTTTCAATATCCCATAATATTAAGGTATGCCCGCTGCCTGACGCAAGGTATCGACTGTCTGGAGAAAAGATTACGGAATGAACCGCATGGTTGAGCTTTACAAATATCCCTCCAGGCTCACCGGTTTTTGCATCCCATATTCTAATGGTATGATCGTCGCTTCCGCTGACGAGAAACCTGCCATCAGGTGAAAATGCAACTGAGTTTATTTTTCGTGTATGTCCTTTAAGCGATTTTAAATAATCACCGGTTTTTCCATTCCATAACCTGATCTGGCTGCCGGCAGATACAAAAAGCAGGCCGTCAGATGAAAACGCGACTGAGTTTACAGCACCTGGATGAATATTAGGAGACAGGACTGCTCTGCCAGTTTTTGCATCCCACACTCTGACTGTTTTGTCATTACTGCCAGTTACTATAAACCGGCTGTCAGCTGAAAAACAAAGAGCATCAATATTTGCTTCATGTCCTTTGAACCTTATAAACGGGGCAATAAAATCTATTCCAATCTCACGTCCCCGTAATTTCAGATCTGAAAATAGTGGATAAAAAAGGCTTTCCGTGCCAAATCCTTCCCTCGCCCATGCTTTGACTGTACTTTTATATGCTTTGGAAAAATTTTTTCTCAAAACCTCTTTTTCAATATATTCCAGTTTTTGTTTTTTCTCGACAAAACGTTTCTTAAGTGCCGGATAATCCTGCGGCAGTGTCAGCTGAGGACTTAACACACTCGCATCCCATCGTTTCACTGTATTATCCCAACTCACGCTGACAAAAAAACGTCCGTCAGAAGAAAATTCCACCGCAGCTACTTCTTTTTTATGCCCCTTCAAGGTTTTAAGATGATGACCGGTTTTACTTTCCCATACTCTCACGGTATGATCATCGCTGCCTGATATGATAAACTGGCTGTCAGGTGAAAAGGAGATGGCTTTTACCCAGTGCTTATGTCCCACAAGAATTTTTTTAAGTTTAGCTTTTCTGACATTCCAGAGTCTTATGGTATGGTCATGACTTGCGGATGCAAGCCGTCTGCCATCGGGAGAAAATCTGACAGAATATATACAGCCTTTGTGACCTTCGAGAGTTCTTTTCAGCCATCCGTTCTCACTGTCCCACAATTTTATCGTTTGATCCGCACCTGCTGATGCAACAAGTTTTCCATCTGGAGAAAAACAGACCGTATAAAGATTGTATTCATGGCCGGAAAGAGTTTGTTCGAGACAGCCGTCTTTTGTATTCCATAATTTTACAGTATTATCAGCACTTGCTGATGCAAGCAGCTTTCCATCTGGTGAAAAAGATACACAGGACACCAGTCCGGTATGACCGGAAAAAATAGCAGAAGTCTGGCCGGTTTCAACATCCCACAATCTTACCTTATGATCCTTTGAACCTGCTGCAATGGTTTTTCCATCAGGCGAAAAGGCCATACATATAACATTCTGTGCATGGCTTCCGAGTTCTCTGGTAAATTTTCCTTCTTCCGTGTTCCAAAGGGAAATGGGCTGATCCAGAATGCTTACGACAATCATACTTTGACATGGTGATATTGCAGCACAGTTAATTCGACAGGTATGACAGTCCAGACATAACATGACAGCGTTGAGAAAATCCTTTTTTTCCAGTGTTTCCTGAAGACGTTTTTCGGATTTTTTTTCAGACATT
This sequence comes from Desulfobacterales bacterium HSG16, assembly GCA_030377965.1. Taxonomy (GTDB): domain Bacteria; phylum Desulfobacterota; class Desulfobacteria; order Desulfobacterales; family HSG16; genus JAUCGE01. The sequence goes on along the minus strand of JAUCGE010000017.1, from coordinate 37,423 downwards.
CCGCTTTCTTTTAACACGTTACGTAACATGCCGATTGTCTGATCCTGATATTCGGGATGAAACAAGGACTGATTCAATACATGAAAATTTCCCAGATTCCAATTGGCCTGTGGATGCAGGCTGTCTTTTGCAACAGCACTTTCAAAACATTTGTGTGCCTGTTCGTATCTGCCCAGTTCCAGACAGGAAACGCCCTTGTTGTTAAGCCCGTCAGATGCAGGAGGAATGACTTCAAGTCCGGCATAAGCGCTCTCTTCTTTAAAAATATCAAAATATATGCGTGAGAGGTCGATTCGAAGTTTTGTAAAATTTCTATATCGATCACAAGGATCATTTTGAATACATTTTTTTATCAGCAGGGCAAGATCACCGAAAATTTTTTCATTTTCCTGAAACTGGCCATTCATTATATCAGGCATTATATCAGGCATTATATCAGTAGATGCAGCTTTCGTATCCTGGCCGGAATCGGGCTTCCGACGGTAAAACATTTCATGCAGGCATATCCCAAATGAATAAATATCTGTTCTTTCATCGACTTCATGCGGGTTTTGAAATTGTTCGGGGGACATATAGCTGGGCGTACCGATCCTGGTACCACAACGTGTCAAAGGGGTATCCAATGAATCATGTGCAGCCAATGGCCCGAATTCAGCGCCAGTTGGTTCAGCGCCAGTTGGTTCAGCATCAGTTGATTCAACGCCAGTGGGTTCAGCGATCAGGCTTTTTATTTTCACTATGCCGAAATCAGTGACTTTCACGATTTTATCTTTTGTCAACAATATATTTTCCGGCTTGATATCCCTGTGAATCATCCCTTTTGAATGAGCAAATTCCATCCCATGACAAAATTGAATGGCCACATTGAGACCCGATTTATAATCAGGCGATTTTTCTTTTTTGTGTTCCTTTATCCAGTCTTTGAGATTGCCGCCATCCACGTATTCAACCATAATATGTGGAATATTTTCAATATTTCTTATATAATAACAATATGCTATGTTAGGATGGAGTCCCATATCGATCCATGTATTTGCTTCTCTTAAGATACGGGCAAAAAAATTTTTACTTGTAAGCATCTGCTGCTTCGGTGATTTGATCGCTATTTTTCGATTCCATTTTTTATGGTTTGCAATATATACATGCCCCATTCCGCCCGAAATTACCTTTTCAACCAGATAAAGCCCCGCTATTTCATCACCTTTTTTCAATACAGGAACTTCTCTTACTTTAAAATCTTCTCCGTCTGTTGAATTCGGTATAAGAGAATTTGTATCCATCTGCTCCATTTCAATAATAAGTTCTTCATTGAAAAGAGGTCTGGTCAACCCGGTTTCTGACTCGATCTGATATTTTTTTTCTTCTTCCATTGTCAAAATAATGCACTCGTTATCTTTTTTGTTGCTGTCGGAAAATCGCCAGGAAAATTGTTTATAACAAATTGATAGATAGCCTGACAAGTTAACTGGCAAATTAACCGGCAAATTAAAATGCTGAATATCCTCTGATATATACCAAAACGAGTATTGAGAGTCAAACAAATACATTAACCTCTTTTTGAGCAGATAATCTTGCCAATTCAGCCCGTTTTGTGTAAAGTGAATTTTTAAACAGCTCTCATACTTTTTTAGATAATGCATTTTATGAGCTGCCAGGAAAAGCAGAGCAGGTAAACTGGTTTCATTACGGAGGATATGAGCTACAATGAGCTTGATTAGCAAGATCCGACGGATCAAGAACAGAAAATTCATGGAAGCGGCTGTGGCTGGTTGCGCTATGGTGGCCTTTGCAGATGGCATGGTGCATCCTGATGAACTGGCAAAAATGATCCATTACACAAGGATTGATGAGACGCTATCGCTTTTCGATCCGACTCTTATCCTGGATCTGTTTGACAGATATATCGAGGAATTTGAATTCGACTTTCGTTTTGGCAAAATGAAAGCATTGAAAAATATAGGTCAGATTGGAGAAAATCCAGAACAGGCCAGGCTCATCGTGCTTGTATGCTGCGCTGTCGCAAAAGCTGATGACAAATTCGACAATGATGAAAAGACTGTTATCAGAGAAATATGCATGAAGCTCGGTATGAATCCAGACGAGTTTGATTTGAAGATCCGAACAACTGTCTTCCCTATACGCAAACCATTTTACGGACATGCAGAGAAGGGAAATAAGCCTTCGGAATTAAAGAAAAATTCGTATGGTAATGGGAAAAGGCAAAAAATCTCGAAAACAGAAATTCCAGATTGGATGAAGAAAACAAAAACCTATAAACGACAGCATGAAACAAATTATCGTTCCCCAGAGCGAAGACCCGAATCGGCACAGATATCCAAACAGATACCCGAATGGATGAAGCATCCCCCCGATTTTAAAAACCCTGACTTTGGCAGCAGTCAAAGTAATCCAGATGAAAACCTGCCCGATTGGATGAAAAATTCTCTCCCGGCGGATAAGTCCGAACCAGCACCTCCTTTGTCAGACACCGATTCTGGCAATAATCTGCCCGATTGGATGAAAAAAAAATGAATACGGCTATAGATGCTTCAGAACATGGGTCGGAGTGGGGTTGGATCTGTCCAGATGTAAAGCATTGGCCAGGGTTGGTGGTGGGCATAAAAAAACATACCCACCATGCAAGTCATAAAACTTTTATTTCATATAAACAATCATTTCATATAAACAATAAGGTGTTGACCAGGATAAATCACAGAATCATCAATACTTAAATCATTCCATGACACAAGGCTGTGGATGGAAACATTGAACTTGTCTGCGATCATGGATAAAAAATCACCTGCTTTCACTATATAAATATATTTTTTAGGTTTCTTGAGTATCGCTCGCTTAACTTTGGTTTTTACTTTCGACCTTTTCTTTACTGCTGCATTCGGCAACGTTTTCTCTGTTTTAGAGACACCTTTTACCTCTGACTTCATCGCTGCCACAACTTTTTTCGAGGCAGGCTTTCCGAATCGGGCGTAAAAAGTTTTGGCTGAGTTTTCCGGGATTGAAATAATATGTGTACCCTCGCGAAGTTTATAGCCCCTGATTTCAGGATTGAGATCCTTTATATATTTTAAGTAGCTGCCTGCCGCATCGGCAATTTTTTTCAAGGATACTTCCTTCTTGCATTGAATTTCCACACGGTCAAACGCAAGTTTTGGGTAAAAATCATCTTCGGTCAGATGAAATCCGAATTTTGCCGGATTGGACATTATGAGTTTGGCAGCTATGATTTTGGATATATGCCTTTGAGTCTCCATAGGAAGATAAAGATGAAAAAATTCGTTGGTTCCCTGATGCTTGATTCTGGATCTAAGTCCATATTCTCCCATATTGTAAGCTGCAATCGAAAGTGTCCATGATCCGAAATCTTTATAAAGTTTTTTGAGATAACGAGCTGCGGCTTTTGTCGATAAAAAGATATTTCTTCTCTCGTCGATTTCACCATTTATGGTAAGGCCATATGTAAGCCCGGTCGGCTTTATGAACTGCCAGAAACCAATAGCGCGTTTGGAAGATCCTATATGCGGGAGCATCGCACTTTCTACAACTGCCAGATATTTAAGGTCATCAGGCAGGCCGTTTGCTTTCAGTATGGTCTCTACATGGGGCATATACCTGCCGCTTCTCTTGAGCCACAGAATGACCTGTGGGCGATTCCACAAAAAAAGGAGCATTTCCTTTTCAATTCTTTCACGAACCCGGTCGTCTTCAAGAGGCACTTCTTCGCCGCAATAATCGATCTTTCCTTTGATTCTGGTATAGCTGATAAGGTCAGGAAAAGGATAGGAGACATATTTTTGTTCTTGTTTTACAGGAATTTCTTGTTCTTGTTTTACGGGAATTTCTTGTTCTTGTTTTACAGGAATTTCTTTAGTGCCTTCTTCTGCAGCAACAGCAGCAACAGCAGACAGACAACAGACAAGAAAGGCAACATACGCTTTGATTTTCATGTTTTTTTCACCTCAACTGGTAATAAAAAGTTCGCTTCGAATGGAAAATTGATCCGCTTTATTGCACAACATGCTTGAAACCGACCTTCAACTTATATTATAGTGTAGCAAAAATATTGTCAGATGTAAATAAAAGTACCCTGAACCTTTTTTTTAAAATGGAGGCTGCATGAGGATCGTTACAAGACCGGATTTTGATGGTGTCATTTGCGCTGTTTTTCTTTCTGATACCAATGAAATCACTCATCCGACATTATGGGTGGAACCGTCCAAACTTCAAAAAGGACTCGTGGATATCCGTAATGGAGATATCATAGCGAACCTCCCCTGGCACAGAGAATCTTCGCTATGGTTCGATCATCACTATACGAACATGATAACACAGCCTTTTGAAGGAGTATATAAACAGGCTCCGTCTGCTGCCGGACTCATTTTCGATTATTATCAAAACAGGCTGAAACAGACCGCTCATTATGAACAGCTTTCTGAATCAGCGGACAAAATTGATTCTGCCGATCTTTCACATGATGAGATTCTCCATCCTGAAAATTACACGGATGTGCTGCTGTCCATGACCATTTCAGGCTCAGACAGGTCTGACGAGCCATATTGGAATCGGCTGGTCGACCTGTTGAGACAAGATTCTTTAGAGCAGATCATCAATGAACCGGATGTGAATAAAAAATGCCGAATTGTAAATGAACAGAACATGATATTTAAAAAACTCGTTTACGAATATACGACTATGCAGAAAGCAGTCTCTGTGACTGACTTCCGTCCCGTCACACCTGCTCCTTCAGGTAATCGATTTCTCGTATACGCCCTGTTTCCCGAAGCTGTGGCTAATGTCAGAATCCGATATCATCAATCGGATGACACAAAAGTCATTATAAGCGTCGGACACAGTATCGTAAACCGAAGATGCCGTGTAAACGCCGGAAAAATGTTATCCGTGTTCGAAGGCGGAGGTCATCCGGGCGCTGCATCATGTGCAGTTCCCAGACAAGATGCTGATCGAGTCATACGAATCATAATCGACAAATTACAAAAAAACGATTCTGATTCATGAAATCGTTCGATCAAGTCCTCCCACAGATTATGCCTGAATCGTTCACTCCGGAAAAATCGATCCGTTCGATATTTTTGACACCGCACTCATCCAGCATACCCACTATCTGTTTTTCCGAATATGCCCGTCCTGACTCGGTTCCCACCAGCATGTTAAGCGAAAACAAAGCACAGAATTCAGGACCGTCCATCCGATTTTTTAAGATAAATTCATGAATACCTATGATACCACCCGGTTTGAGAGCAGATACTGCCTTGCGAATGATTTCAATACATTGTGTTAGCTTAGAGCTATGCAGAATATGTGAAAGCCAGGCGGCATCATAGGTTCCTTCTATATCATCTGTCACAAAATCGCCCTCGACAAATTTTATTCTGTCTGACATGGAAAAACGTTCTATGGTTTTTTCAGCAAAAGGCTTCGTTCCGGGAAGATCATAGACTACGGCATTTAATTGGGGATTTTTCCTGCAAAAATGGATGGCATAGGTTCCAGGACCTCCTCCCAGGTCCAGAAGACGGGTCTCATTTGAAAGGTCGAAAGCATCTGCCACGGCGGGTGCTACTGCCGAAGCAATATTGAACATACCCATTAAAAAATTCTCACGCTTCCGATCATCTTCCCATACAGGTTCTTCCCGGACATTTTTCCCTGATTTAACAGCCTCATCAAGATGCCCCCAATGTGAAAAAATATCCTGATGATGCATGATCATATAACCGATATATCCAGGAGAATCTTTTGAAAGAAAATCGAACCCTCCGGAAACATTGGAATAAAGACCATCTTCCTTTTTCAATAGCTGCATGGATGACAGGGCATCAAGCAATCTCGTCATTCCATCCTCATTGGTATCTGTCAAGTCGGCGACCGAGTCCGCACTCATCTTTTTTCTTCCGATGACCGTGAACACATCAAGTTTTACGCCAGCATGAAGGGTACAGGTTTTCCAGAAGCTGCCTGACATCTCCATCAAATATCCCGGATGTATTTTTACTTGATTCATATGCCTTCCCCTTTGACCAGATTACATAACTTTACACAATTTATGAATAGTCTGTTTGCGCCACTGCCCCTTCCCGGAAAATGTTGGAATACCCTTTGATTCAAGATGGTTGGCTATTTTTTCAAAACTAGCACCTTTTTTCCTCATATTTTTGATAGTCCTTAAAACAGCTTTTCGATCTGATTTGGCAGACTCTTTGGACTTCCTGGAAGAAGCTTTCGCTGCTTTGGGCTTTGCTGCTGCTTTAGGCTTTGCTGCTGCTGCTGCTTTGGGCTTTGCTGCTGCTTTGGGCTTTGCTGCTGCTTTTGGCTTTGCTGCTGCTTTTGGTTTTGCTGTTACTTTGGGTTTTGCTGTTACTTTGGGCTTTGCTGCTGCTTTGGGTTTTGCTGTTACTTTGGGCTTTGCTGCTGCTTTGGGTTTTGCTGTTACTTTGGGTTTTGCTGTTACTTTTGGCTTTGCTGCTGCTTTAGGCTTAGCTGCTGCTTTGGGCTTTGCTGCCTTACGCTTTGCTGCCTTACGTTTTGCTGCTTTAGGTTTTGCTGCTGCTTTAGGCTTTGCATCTTCAAGTGTGGTGTCGGCGATAGCCGGGTTCTCTTCAATGTTTCCGATAAGGCTTTCAACGCTGGCGGTGAGCGCCTTGAGATTTAAAATCATGTTTGCCAGATCCTGATTCAGATTGCCCATTAAAATACCCTCCTTGTTTTATTTGGTTTGTATAACAATTATTTTTTATCGAAGCCTGTCCGCATTAGACCTGGGAAGGCCTGCCGCAATTATCTTTTTGACGACCTGCTCAATGTCATATGGAATATACCTTATCTCAATAGTATCTTCAGTTGAGTCAAATATCAGATACTTGGCGGAATTATCGTCATCTCTCGGCTGTCCAACGCTGCCCGCGCTCATTATGTATTTGTTATATTTTAAAAGCTGTATAATCCCTTTTCCAGGACGCAGATGAATGAGATGTCTGCCATCAGATCCGATAAATTCCAACTCATGAGTATGACCTACAAAGCAAAGCCGTTCTTTTGTCTGTGTGAGAACCCTCCTTATATCATTTTTTGTCATCTGAAATAAATATGTGGACACCGATTCCGGTGGAAATCCATGAACGAATCTGCACCCGTAAAAGATTAGAAATCGCTCCATATCTCTTATGAAACAAAGAGTTTCTTCTGAAAGCATATTGATAGTGATTTCAAAAGACCTCCGCGCCTCGGGATTAAATTGATTCAGTTTATCCGGGTATTCCACCACCATTTCATGATTCCCTGATACGGATGGAATTTTTCTCGATATCAACAATTGCAATACCTCATTCGGTTCCGGGCCATATCCGATACTGTCGCCAAGACAGATAGTGGCATCTATATCGGAGCGATCTATGTCATGGATTACCTGCATCAAGGCATCCAGATTCCCATGAATATCTGAAATGACAGCGATCCTCATGCTGTCTTCCCGGTAACAATGAACATACTGGCCATTTTGTTCAACCTTTTTTGCAATTTTGTATCGCTTCTCCTACCATTCAGAGAGGTTTAAACACAAACCGCCGGATTCGGGCATATAAATGCGTCATCAATTCCAAATCCTGAAAAATATCTTCATATTCTGTGGTAGCTTATAAGCTCCACCACAATCCCCTGAGTCTTTAGATCAAAGGTACCTTGATGCACATAAAAAATAGTATAGCAAAAGTTTGACAGAAAGGCAATCGTTATGAGAACTTTTTTTAATAATAATGTAAAATAAATTATCGGATTGAAAAAACTTCTATTGTTTTCTCTGTAAAAAAGCATATTGAAAACGATGTTATGTCATATTTCACTTTCTCCAATGAGTCAGAATATACCTGCCCAGGCAATGCTTTATGATACGATTTAACGTATAAAAATGTCCTGTGATTTGTGATGTAATTTAAAGTATAAAACATCCTATGGCTTGCTATTTCAATGCGTTATACAGAAAGGGCGAGGCGTAAAACTTTCGAAAAATGAGAAAACGGAGAGGAGTTCAACTGCATGATGGCGACTGTATCAAGTCTCTTGCAATCGGATAAGTCTCTTGCAATCGGATAAGTCTCTTGCAATATTTTTGAAACAGGAGTCATGCCAAATCTTTTGAAAAAATTGGCTTTGAAAAAATGATAGAAGATTTTTATGACAAAAAATTATGATCGGTTCCGCGAATTGATCACAAAAGTTGAAGCATCAGGGAGTTTATCTGAAATTGTTTCATATGCGACATAACAGTCCCCACATAAGATAAGTACCTTGCAAACTTGATCTGTAAGATATGAACCTCAGCTCATTCCCGGCGATATCAGCTTACTGCTAAAAAGTACCTGTGCAAAAATTTTGAAACGTTCATAGAATGCCGCCACATGACGCAGGTGGGCAAAAGCGAAGCCCTGCCCACCAGTTATGGCGTTCCAGCATTAAAGTATAGACGGTGTTCCCGTGCATAATTTAAACCAGATAAAGTTTAATCCGGGCCAGGGATATTATAGGTCGTACATGAACCTCCTGAACATTTTCTTGTCTGTGTACTCGCGCCTGAACTCTGTCCATTCCCTGAAGCAGCTCCCATAGCATAATTCGTGGAACTCAATACACGCTCAAATGCTTCTGAATCGCACTTGGGACATTTCATGTCAGCGTCATCGCTTCCGCTTATAAAAAGCAGCTCGAAAAATTCTTCACATTTTGAACATTTAAATTCATAAATCGGCATAAAATTTACCTCGCAAAACAAATTAAAAAACAAAAGACAGCCATTGAAGTACATCACTTTTCTTTACATAAGACATCTGAAGTTTTAAAAACCTTGATATCTCAAGTCAAACAAAGACAGATTGAACAAAACAGGTTATACTCAGTCAGTCGCCTGGCTCTGGTCTGCAACCGGGTTGAGGGCTGCCCCGTACAAAAGTCCAATCCTGATGAAAAATGATCACAGATGCAAAGCTAATACTGTTTCATATAATTGTCAAACATGTAAAAAATCAAGCTTACTGAGCATCAATACCATTGGCTCAATCCATCCGATATTTTAAAATTGTGAGGATGTGGTGGGTGTAAAAAACATGCCAGCCCTGCAATAAGATGTGACAAAACCTTTACACAGGCTATCAGCCTGTGGTCTCATATCTCTGTGGTCTCATATCTCTGTGGTCTCATATCTCTGTGGTCTCATATCTCTGTGGTCTCATATCTCTGTGGTCTCATATCTCTGTGGTCTCATATCTCTGTGGTCTCATATGCAATAGTGGCCTCGAACAGTATAGTAGCCTCTCCATCTTCGTCATCTTCAAATCCGTCTGGCAGAATTTTCTCGTCAACCTCGGGCAGCCTTCCCCATTTTTCCTTGTACATGGCCTTGAAAACTATTTGAAAAATAAGCTGGAGCAGGTCGTAAGCTGTCATGCTCAAGTCAGTCTGGCGCAATCTGGCAAGAACGGATTGCTCTTCTTCAATTCTGGCTTTTAACCATTCCAGATTTTTCAAGAACTTCACTATCTGCCTTTGAACATCTGCTGGTGTCTTTGCCTTATTCCTGCCCTCTTCCCATTTTTTCCGGTATTTGCGAATATTTTCAACAGGACATTGAATGAGATTTTTCCGATTTTTACTGCTGTTAAAAATAACTTGGGAAATAACATATTTTTTCAAAGTGCCAGCTGTTTTTTTAATCTGTACAGACATGGCATGCAAAAACATTTTTCTTGCATTCTCAGGAATGTGGACTTCCACTGATTTCAAATTTTTCCGATTTTGTTTCAGTTTTTCGGTAAGTTCAACGGCTGCATAAGACCAGAACAGCCTGCTGCCGCGAATAAAAACGTCGGACAAAGGTTTTTTTTTCAAAAATGCTTCCTGTGCCAGTTTTTTTATTTTAGGCAGGGTTTTCCTGGTCTTTTCAAACAGACATTCTCCGGTTACGACATTATAGATCATGCCTATGGAAGCCTGCCAGTCCTGAAGATAAAAAAGATGAGGGAGATCTGGAAAAAAAGTTTTAAGCAGATCATTCGGAAAAAGATGGGATGGAGTTGAATAGGTTGGAGTTCCAGCAAGCATGGGCTGAGAAAGCTCCGTTTTTTTCAAAGATAATTTGCAGTCGACTGCTGTTTCAAAATCTATCAGACCAAGGGAAGAGTCATTGACAGAAGCCAGAAAAAGAGGGTTCGTTTCAGAATCCCCAACCACAAACAGGTTATCAGGTTTTAAATCTCTTATTGAAACTTCTCTTTCTTTTAACCAGGCCATAAGATCAAGGAGATTGGCGATAAGCCCTGCCATAAGTGGCTTATTGCGGGAAAATGTGGTTTCCCGGATATATTCGGTCACAGCTGTTCTGTGGGAGTTGACGACCTTTATATTCTTCTCAAAAATCCCACAGAGCATGTTGTTTACACTGTCTATAAAATCGGGTTTCATGGAAATATCTTTTTTATCGAGATATTTCCCTGCAAGGTGAGTCAAAAACCAATCTTGACGCTGATACATGGATATGGCTGGTAAAGATTCATACTGCTTGGTCAGTCTGGAAATATCGGTTTCAAATTCGGAAAAAATCTTGTTCAGACTGAAACATACTGAAAGATGATTTGATCCGTACTTGCCTTCAAACCCAAGAACATCCCATATGAAGTCATGGGAATTAAGGATATCTTTCTGCATTCTTTTTTGGATGATTGCCGGATCATGGAGTGTTTCCACAACATTGGATAAAAAAGAGTATTTGGAAAGATCCATGAAAAAAACAAATACTCCCCCTATTTTAAGGTATTGACGAAAACGAGGATTTTTTTTGAGCCAGAACAGATATCTTTTTTCAAGCATGCCCGGGGGATATTCATCTGCATTATCGAACTGGTGTATCCTTTTTAATAACGCTGCCACTCCAGGTGCCACAAACTCGATTTTCGGATCAAGTTTGACAGCTATTCGTCCTTCCAGAGAAAGGCTTTGTATATATTCTTTATAACTCTTTATTGGAACAGGCGGAATTTTGATAACAAGCAGATCATCAAAGATAACCTTGAAACAAACGCTTTTGCTGCTCCGTGTTCGTGTTCCCGAACTCTCTCCGATCCTGGAAACACTCATCCGCCTGGTCTCCCACTTTTTATTCCTTCGGATTCTCAGTTCATACACATGTTCGATATCGTCCGATCTCCGGTTTAACAGGGAAAAACCTGCCGGTGTGTCACGAGGAACTCCGTTCTGAATCTTGAAAATATCCAGAAAGAGCTTCACGATATTGTTTCTGACAATACCTTCCGCTTTGTCTTCCTCAACAGTGGGAACACTCTTTGCTTTCATCCTTACACCTCTTTTGTACACATCACAAACGGACACAATATTATGCCGGAGTATTTATTTCAAGAATATTTTCACAGAGGATTAAAAAAAATTGTGGCATATGCCTTAAAACTCACATTTTGAGATATAAAATTTGTGAGCATTAAAAAATGTCCATCACTGAAATAATAATAAATCAAGATTTTCATTGCAATTAAAATTTTCAGAACATAAAATGCCTGAGTATTTTGCTTTTGCTTATGAATAATACTGAAAATAGTGGACTGCGTCCACATTCCCGTTGACAATGGCATTTTTCTTATCAGCAAAAGTCACTTTAAAATTTAACTCGAAACCGGAACCAGAGAAAGGAGGTGTACGCTAAAGCAAAAAAAGATATAAGTCCCCTTACGTTAGACTCTAAAAAGTTACACTTTGAAAAATTATGAATTGAAAGGAGAAAGATGATGGTAAAAACATCGCTATTCAACAAGATTGTTCCCGGTTTTCTGATTATCCTTCTTGTAGTAGTCGGATGTGCATCCAACCAGCCGATCGCACCAAGTGAAACAAATGAACCAGATATCGACAGTGGTAAACAATATCAGGAAAAAATTCTTGACCTGGAAAATGCGCTGAAAGAAAAAGATGCTCGAATCGAAGCCCGGACAAAGGAAGCCAGAGATGCTGAGGCAGCAGTCAGAGATGCTGAGGCAAAAGCTGCAAGGGCCGAGCAGGAAGCCAGAAGAGCTAAATCTCAGACAGCTAAGACAAGTTCCGTAATAGTTGAGAAAAAAACAGTTGCTAAATCAGATGAGGACAATCGTCCGGCAGATGCCTTCCCAGGTGAATGTTATTCCCGGTGTGTAGCCCCTGCTAAGTATAAAACCATTACAGAAAGTGTTATGGTCAGCGCGGCAACTGAAAAAGTCAATATCATTCCCGCAAAATACAAATGGGTCACACAACAGGTTCTTACACAAGAAGCTTCTGAAAAAATTGAACCGATTCCTGCAAAGTACAAATGGGGCAAAGAAAGAGTTGTGGTCAAGGAAGTTTCTGAAACAATACAGACAATTCCTGCAAAATACGAATGGCGTACGGAAAGTGTTGTGGTCAAGGAAGCTTCTGAAACAATACAGACAATTCCTGCAAAATATGAATGGCGTACGGAAAGTGTTCTTATAAAAGAGGCATCGGAAGATATCAAAGTCATTCCTGCAAAATATGGATGGCGCGATCAAGAGATACTTGAAAGGGAAGCATCGGAAGATATCAGGGTCACTCCTGCAAAATACAAATGGGTCAATGAAACCGTAATGGTCAAACCCGCTACATATAAAATTGTCAAAACGGCACCGAAAGTCAAGAGATTGACGGAAAAAGTTATGGTCAAACCCTCTTCCACAAAGTGGGTAAAAAAATGGACTCTATGCACTCCTGAAGACATAGCAAAAGGTCTTACCCAGTGCGAGACATTATGTCTGGAAGAAACTCCTGCAAAATATAAAACTGTCACAAAAACAGTTCGTACTCCAGGAGAAGATCGAAAAGTCAAAATTCCGGCAGAATACAAAACCATTAAAAAAAGGATTCTGGACAAATCTGCTTCAAGCAGCAAAGTCACAATTCCGGCAGCTTACAAAACTGTCAGAAAAAAAGTCGTGATAGAACCTGCTAAGACCAGAAAAATAACGATCCCCGCAGAATACAAAACCATTAAAAAAAGGGTAATGGTAGAACCTGCTAAGACCAGAAAAATAACGATCCCCGCAGAATACAAAACCATTAAAAAAAGGGTAATGGTAGAACCTGCTAAGACCAGATCGATTACCATTCCTGCCGAATATAAATCAGTAAAAAAGAGGATAATAGTAGAAGCTGCTAAGACCAGATCGATTACCATTCCTGCCAAATACAAGACTGTAAGAGTCAAGGAAATCGTCAAGGAATCGCAGGTCAACCGCACCCCTGTTCCTGCCAGATACAAGACCATTACAAAAAAAGTCAAGGTCAGTGACAGCAAAATCGTATGGCGAAAGGCTGTATGTGATGTCCAGGTGACCAGAAACAAAATCAAACAGATTCAGGAAGCCCTGAAAGGCCAGGGATTCGATCCTGGTGAAATTGATGGCGTTTACGGATGTAATACAAAAAGTGCCCTCAAGGAATTCCAGAGCAGCAGAGGACTTGCTGAAGGAGGAATTACTTTGGAATCTTTAAGAGCGCTTGGTCTGTACTGATAAATTTATAGATTAATCAGTTTCTGTATTCTTTGCGGCATTGAGGATCATAAATACCGATCCTCAATGCTTTTTTTTCATAAATCTCAATTCCATCCAATATTGAGAAAATCTGTTCATTCATAACCCTGTTTTTCAACCTGAAACATTTAATTTAATATGATTTTATCAGATCGTCAGAATAAATTCAGAGGGCTTATACTTGGAACAGCAGCTGGAGACGCTATCGGACTGGCTCTTGAAGGCATGTCAAAAAAAAAGGTTCAACGCAAATTAAAAAACAATGGCCTTGATCATCGATTAATTCCCTTGTTGAAAACCAGTTATTCCATGGTCAGCGATGATACAGAACATACTCTGTTCGTTGCCCAGTCCCTCATAGCACATCCTGATTCTCCCTCAAATTTTAAAAAACGACTTTCATGGTGCTTCAGGTGGTGGCTCATATCCCTGCCAGCAGGAGTTGGTTTTGCCACGCTGCGGGCAATTTGCCGGTTGTGGCTCGGATTTTTACCTTTGAGCGGCAGCGGCGTATTTTCAGCCGGCAATGGCCCTGCTATGCGCGCAGCACCCATAGGAGCATTTTTTTCAGATGCCCCTCATAAGGTATCCTCTTATATAAAGGTATGCACACAAATCACTCACACTGATCCAAAAGCAGAAACCGGAGCTATGGCAGTTGCTTCAATCGCTGCCTGGATTATTAATGAACAGCTTGCAAACAGGCCGGATTTAAAGACATTTATATCTTTTCTCCATCAAATCGAAAATGAAGATGAAGAATGGAAAAACATTGTAAACCTGATGGCTGACGCGCTTGACGCAAATTGTCCAGTCAGCATCTTTGCAGATCAAATGGGACTTTCAAAAGGGATTACCGGATATATTTACCATACTGTTCCAGTTGTTTTATATGCCTGGTATCAACATTTTGGCAGTTACAAAGACACTGTGTCTTCTGTGATAGAATGTGGCGGAGATACGGACACTACAGCCGCTATTGCAGGAGCGCTGGCCGGAGCGGTTACTGGCGAGCGCGGCATCCCTGGTAATTGGATAGCAAATATAATAGAATGGCCAAGGTCAGTGGGCGTAATGATAAAAATAGCGGATACACTCGAAAAAACAAGTACCAGAAAGTCTTCTGGTGAACCGGTTTCCTACTTCTGGCCAGGAGTGATACCAAGAAATCTTTTTTTTCTTTTTATCGTACTCATTCACGGATTTTTACGGCTGCTTCCGCCATATTGAATTTTCATCCTTCATATTTTCGATATGTCCGAACAGATAAAAACAAATGCGTTTTCATCGATTCGCTTTTTAACAAGATCCGGTACGCTGTCCTGTAAAATACCGGCCTTGACAAAAAAACCGTTTTTCAGCAGCAAAGGCCCCATATCTTTTATCAGCGTATTAAAAAGTTTTACCTTGATACACCCGGAATGAACAGTTTGTCTGATGTTAACTTGATTTTTCAAGGATATATTATGCCGCATACCGGAATAATATCCCCCTCGCCTCATGGATGCACCCACCAGGCCCGGCATAGCAGCTGAAAGGGCTATCACAGATCTATCTCCCACAATGGCAGCATTCAGATCATCAACTGGCTTTGAATCCAGAAACAGAGTCTGGATATTCTGCTCTATAAAATCAGAAGAAAGACCCCAGAAATCTGAAAGCAGCCGGTCAAGACTGATACCAACCGTGACATTTACATAAACCCCTTGTTGAAATACAAGAGAAAGATGTCCGACCTGTTCGGGAATAACTAACTGTCTGTATGAAGAACAAAGACTTTTCATATACGTATAAACCTGTTGTTTTACATTAGAATTTAAGAATATGATTTATTGAAACACTCTATGGAACTTCTGATACATTCGACATTGTTACCGCCCTTTTTCCTTGCTTTTGACAATGCTGCTTCAACTGCCTGAAGCAGACTTTCAAGGGTAATCTTTTTTTCATAGCAAGTGCCTCCAACGCTTACAGTCATCCGCATCTGATGGCCATGTACGAGAATTTTTTTATTTTCGACACTCTTGCGTATTCTATCAAAAAAACAGGGAATGGTATCAATACCTGTTCCGGGGGAAATAAGTATGAAAACAGATTCATCAAAACGACCGCAAATATCATAATCTCGAATGGCAGTGCAGATTATTTCAGCAATTTTCCGCACAACATCTTCTAATACTGCATCGCTTTGTTCAATACGATGTAAAGTATCAATTTCTATCAGAGCTACACCCAGTGCGTTTGATTCACGCTCTGATCTTGACATTTCAACCTCAAGGCGTTTCAAAATTGCTTCGCGGTTCATCAATCCGGTGGTCAGGTCATGAATTGCCCTGTACTTGAGAGTTTCTTGCAGTTTGATGATACGGATCAGTTCGTTTTTCGAAATACTCGAAAAATCAATCTCGATATTTTCACCTCTGATCTCATCAAGAATGCAAAAGACATCGTTATTGTCGTTTCCCTTTAAATAAAGGACTTTATGGGCTATAATCTGCTGATGAAATCCTTTGAGATTTAAAGTCAATGGCGCATCACATATGATCTCATCATTGATATATCCCCAGGTTTCATGACTGATGAATATCTCATCCACGTCAGCAGCCGTTTCCAGTCTTGATGCCAGATTGACTGGTGAACCAATAATGGTATAATCCATACGCTCGGAGGAACCGAAATTTCCGACAGTACAATATCCGGTAGCAATGCCCATTCTGGAGTGCAGGGGTTCCTGATACCCCATCTTATACCACTTCTTCCGCAGACCTTTCATTTGTTCCCGCATTTCAATAGCCATTTTCACACATCTTATGGCATGATCCTTGTCTGAAATAAATTCAGGGTCACCGAAAAAAACCATGATGGCATCCCCCATATATTTATCAAGGGTTCCGCCCCATTTGATAACAATTTTGGTCATGGTTTCCAGATAGGAATTTAAAAATTCTGAAAGAGTTTCCCCTTCCAGATGAGAGGCTGTATAGGAAAAATCCTTTAAATCAGAAAAGAAAACCGTCAGCTTTGTCCGCCGTGCCTTGATTTCATTATCATCTTTTTCTTCGGCAATTTTTTTAAAAAGTTGAAACGAGACATAGCGCCCAAGCCTTTCCAGAAGGGTATTGAGTTTCCTCTGCTGATTGTCGCTGACCCTTGTAAGAGTGGTAGCATGACGCAGAAGCTTTTTATATCCCTTCAACAATTTTCTGTAACTGCCAAGCAGGGTTTCCAAAGGGATATCAGAATTTTTTAAAAGATTTTCCGCAGATTTTACAATTACACGTTCTTTGGAAAACAGCGAATCTTTATCAGTAGACATATGATAACCCTTGATAACCGGATGATATCGATTTCCTGGAAAATGATTTTAATGCTTTATCAATTGTCAGATTTATAAATTATTATTCCGGTTTCTTTTCCACCAGATTGAATGTCAGAGATTCGTAATCCTCTTTGAATTCTTCTCCGAACTCAAGTGAATCTTCGTCATCTTCTTCATATATCCAGTTGACTGCTATGGATTTTCCATCTTCTGCCGCCTCATCAAGGATATCGAAAAAATCCAGGAGAACTTTGGAAGAACTGCTGTTGAAATATATTAACTCAATATTGACTCCCACTTCCTGATTGTCATCCAGTTTTTCGATATAATCTTCCAGCCAGGAAAAGACCGGGGCATAGAAAACAGACGTATTTTCAGGATATGATTTGCCGGTAATGGAAAGGGAGTGTTTCTCACCATCAAATACGATGCTGGGGCTGAATTTTGTTTCCTCTATGATCAAGTTTTCCATCTCTACTCCTTTTACACGAGTTATATAACCGTTTTCATAGAAAAAAATGACATTTCATCATCAATTTTCTTGAAATCGAACTCAATTGGCTTGTTTGCCTTTTTGGCCATATCGATAAACCCGAGGCCTGCACCTTTGCTTTCCTTGTCCGGTTCTTTTTTGCGCTGCTCCCTGTAATATTTTTTAAGTTCCTCCTTGTTCATCGACTGCAACAGAGCAAGTTTCTTCTTAAGTTTTCCGGCTTTCTTATTATGAATTTTGTTTCCGCACAATACAAAATAATGATTATTTTCGTATCCGACCGCTATAATTCCAAGGCGCAACTCAATCTCATCTCTATCAGTTTTTTTATCAATATATTTTTCAGCCGAATAATGTATGATGTTCTGAGCCTTTTCAACCACCATGGAAAAGACCCGCAGTACGGTAGAGCGGCTGGCCTTTTCCAGTCCCATTTTCTGTTCAAGGATCGAACCGATTTCAGACACGAGGTTCTGGGATATCGGTCCGCTGAAACAGAAGAAAATTCCCTGCCTGTTGAGATCTTGCTTGAATTTGTAGAGATCGGTCAACATATGATTCCCTCCGGACATTTTATGATTGCCTGATCAAAGGATTTTACCATCAACCCTCATCGCTATTATTTTTTTATTATTAAATTCAAGTTGCAGCATTGTCACCCATCTATTGATATATCCTCCACTGTTGATCAATATTTAAGTTTTTCATGACTTGATACATCTTTTAATGCTGGTATTCAATAATATTTCATATTATAATATATCATTTAAGAATGTTCATCAAAGAAAATTTTCTTTTTTTTTTCATGGATACTGGCAATGTGTAGTAAAAACAACTCATTCTATGGAATATACCGGGGGTTTCAATGTCCGTAAAGCCCAGATTTTTTTTGATTATGCTGTTTTTGTTCATTTTCATGATCGGGATTGACATTATCAGCAGCCGATATTTTGTCTTACCCAGTTTCAAACAACTGGAGCATAATGAAGCTCTCCATTATATTGAAAATGCCACACATATGATAAAAAGAGAAATTCGCTATCTGGACAGCCTGTGCCATGACTGGTCAGCCTGGAATGACACCTATGATTTCATAAAAACACAGAGTCCAGACTATATTGATGCCAATCTGGTTCCATCTTCATTTACAGATAACAAAATCAACCTGATAATGATTTATGATTCAGACCGAAAAAAAATATGGGGAAAAATATATGAACTTAAAACCAGAAAAGAAATCAGCCTGCCTGAATTTGCCAAAGATTATCTTGAACCGGGTCACCCCCTGATCCCTCCAGTAGATACCAGGAAAACGTTAAGAGATGTATCAATTGCTGGCATTTTCATGACAAATCAGGGGCCTATGCTCATATCTTCACGTCCTGTTTTGAAAAGTGAAAACTCAGGCCCGGTAAACGGCACATTTATTATGGGCCGTCTGCTTGATGATGATTTCATCAAAACCATTGTCGAACAATTGCAGGTAGATTTAAGAATATTAAAATCTGTTCCCAAAGCGATGAAAACCATTTTTGAACGCGATATCAAAAGATTTCCCCATATCATTGATAATGAAGCAGACGGATATTTGATCGTTTATTCGGTATTTCCGGACATTAAGGGAAATCGAGCTTTTCTGGTCAGCCTGAAAACCCCGAAAAAAATATCTTCCATAGGAAACACTGCTCTGGGATATAAACTTCTTTCCTCTGTAATAGCCGGCCTGTTGCTGCTCATTCTTATTCTCATGCTTGTGGAACGTTCGATTCTGCTCCCTATCCAAAACCTGACAAAACAAATACAATTGATTGAAAAAACAGGTAATTTATCCAATCGGCTTTCGATGCAGCGCAAGGATGAAATCGGTTTTCTCTCTCAAGCATTCAACAGAATGATGGAGAAACTGGAAAAAGGTGCAATTGATGCAAAAGAACTCAACTTAGCTCTTCAAAAAGATATTGCAAGACGCAAAAAAACAGAAGAAGACCTGCAAAAGAGCGAAGCCAGATATAGATCCTTTGTCCAGAATTTTCATGGCATAGCGTTTCGGCTTGAGATGGATTTTGTTCCTTTGTTTTTTCATGGATCATCAAAAGAAATCACTGGGTATACCGAAGAAGAACTGCTGTCTGGAATATCGGTCTGGGAAAGAATCGCTATCCCCGATGATGTGTCTCTTATAATGGAAGAAGCTGAAAAACTTTGTTCCATACCCAATTATTCCAGCAGAAATGAATGCCGTATCATAGGAAAAGACGGCCAGAGCCGCTGGATACAAGTCTTTATCCATAATATATGCCGTCAGAATACTCCAGTCTTTATTCAGGGTGCTATATATGATATCACCGACCGGGTTCTGGCCGAAGAAAATCTTCGGACCAGTGAGATATATTACCGATCCTTGCTTTATAGTATGCATGAAGAAATTATCGTGGTTGATGCACAGCATAGAATAACCGATGCCAACAAGGAGTTCCTTGAGACATCTCAACACAAAAGAAGTGAAATTCTCAACCATTATTGTTTCAATGTTTACCCCGGATTCCAGGATATTTTTGAGCGAAGAGGAGAAGAACGGATACTCAGATATGTATTCAATACCGGCAGGGCCAGCAGAACCAGGCAGAAATATGTCAGGCCCGACAAATCAGAGAGCTGGCTCGATATTCTCATGTCTCCTTTAACAGATAAAGAAGGCAACGTGGTCAAGGTGATCATAGCTATGGAAGATGCCAATAAGGAAGTTTTGCTTGAAAAGCAACTGCGTCAATCCCAGAAAATGGAGGCCATAGGAACTCTTGCCGGAGGTATTGCCCATGATTTCAATAATATATTAATGTCGATCATGATCAATGTCGAATATGCTCTTGAAAAAATTGAGGATGATGATTCAATTCGTGAATCTCTGGATATTTCTCTGAAAGCCAGTTATCGGGCAAGAGATCTGGTTGAACAGATCCTGACATTCAGCCGAAAATCGGAACAGGAGATATCACCCTTATCTATAGTTCCCATCGTCAAGGAAACCTTGAAGATGCTGAGATCTTCAATCCCTTCAACAATCGACATTCAGCAATATGTGGAAATAGATACGGAAGCTGTCATGGTCGCTCCGACCCAGATGCAGCAGATTGTTTTCAATCTTGGTTCCAATGCCGCCTATTCCATGAAAAACAAAGGCGGTGTCTTGACTTTCCGCCTTGCCCGACAACAGAAGATATCTGAAGAAGGCATGAAAATTGGAGACATTCAACCAGGCCCGTTCATTATGCTGGAAGTCGAAGACACGGGAACTGGCATGGAACAAAGCCTGATAGAGCGAATTTTCGAACCTTTTTATACCACAAAAAATCCGGGTGAAGGTACTGGCATGGGACTTTCGGTCATTCACGGTATACTCAAAGGAATAAGCGGTGTCATAAGTGTGGAAAGCCAGACAGGTAAAGGCAGCACCTTCCGGGTTTATCTTCCTGAAGTCAGAAGTACTTCAAGCTCAGATACAATTGATGCTCCCATTATCTCAACAGGCAATGCAAAAATTCTTCTGGTTGATGATGAACAGTTTCTTCTGGAATCTCTGGAAAAAATCCTCACCCATTACGGTTTTTCAGTCACCACCGAAACAAACGGACGCAGAGCCTGGGAAAAATTTAAGGAAAATCCTGACTGGTTTGATGTTGTTATCACTGACCAGATCATGCCTGAAATGACCGGTTTTGAATTGTGTAAAAAAATATTTGAAATCCGGCCTGATGTTCCAGTGATTCTGTGTACAGGTTTCAGTGAAACAGTCAACAAGGAAGATGTAGAAGCTTCAGGAATTCACAAGTTTGTTATGAAACCGGTCATAGCTTCCGAACTGACCGAACTGATAAATGATATCTTAGGGACTCGCAAAGAATAACATTTTTAATTAAATGGATGGATTTCATGGCAAAAATACTGATTATCGACGATGAAAAATTGATAAATGATTCACTTGCACGTATTTTCAAGGAAATGAATCACCAGGTGATCCAGGCTTTTATGCTTGGAAAAGGCGTAGACATGGCTATGTCTGAAAATCCAGATATCGTATTTCTGGATGTAAGACTGCCTGATGGAAACGGTATCCATAAACTGCCGGAAATTAAAGCGGCATCATCTTCACCTGAAGTAATAATAATAACTGGTTATGCAGATCCTGACAGCGCTGAACTCGCGATTAAGAGCAATGCCTGGGATTATCTGAAAAAACCTGCTTCAATGGGTGCAATCAAGCTTGTTTTAAACCGCGCTCTTCAATATCGTTCTGAAAGAGATGTCGCTATGTCCCAGGCAGGCTCAAAAAGTGTCAAGCGGGAAGGAATTATTGGAAACAGCTCCGAAATTCTGGCATGTCTTGATATCCTGGCTCGTTCTGCTGAAAGCAACTCAAACATCCTGATATCTGGTGAAACTGGTACTGGAAAAGAACTTTTTTCCAGGGCCATACATGAAAACAGCCAGCGAGCCAAAAACGATTTTGTGATCGTTGACTGCGCTTCTCTGCCCGAAAATCTGATCGAAAATCTTCTTTTCGGACACGCAAAAGGCGCTTTTACAGGAGCTGACAAAAAACAGGAAGGGCTGGTCAAACAGGCAGATTCCGGCACACTCTTCCTTGATGAAATTGGCGAACTTCCCCTTGCTACCCAGAAATCTTTTTTAAGAGTCCTTCAAGAGAGGCGATTCAGACCTCTTGGTGGAAGCCAGGAAATCAAAAGTGATTTCAGGCTCGTTTCCGCCACAAACAGGAATCTGGATGAAATGGTAAAGGAGGGAAAATTCAGAAATGACCTTTTGTTCAGGATACGGTCTGTTTCCATTAATCTGCCGCCTCTTAAAAAGCGAATCGAAGATATAAAGGAATTAACTGTCAGCTATCTGATGAAGCTGTGCGAATCACATAACATTGGAATGAAGGGCTTTTCACCCGATTTCATGGAAGCTCTCAATGCATATGAATGGCCGGGAAATGTCCGGGAACTGTACGCTACACTGGACTGGGCCATTGCCAGAGCTTTTTATGACCCTACAATGTTCCCCCAGCACCTTCCCCCGCAGATCAGAGTCTGCCTTGCACGTTCATCTTTTGATGGTGAGTCCGTAGAAGAAACAATGGCTCCTGCTCCTTTGTCAGCCAATGTATCACCAGATGAGGACAGGGCTGGAACATTGGTTTCACAAATTATCCAGGATTTTGAATCGATTGACACCCTTCCCAAATGGCATGACTTCAGAATATCGGTCATAGCCGAGGCAGAAAGCGAATATCTGAAATCTCTTTATGTAAAATCGGATAAAAATATACAGAAAGCGGCAGGCTTATCCGGTCTTTCCCAGCCAAGGCTGTATCAATTATATAGAAAGTACAGGATAGCAAACAATTGAAATTGAATACAATCACTATATTTTAATTATAATTATCATATTTTCACAGTTAATATGGGAGATAACAGCAAAAGATAAATCACATAACAATTTGATTTTAAAACAAATAATTATTTATGCGCCAATGGCACGCTTTTTGCTATATACCTTATATAAAGTATGACAAACTAATTCAAACCAGATGATACCAGGAGCTTGAAGCAATGAAAAACAAGAATAAAGGATTTACATTAGTGGAAGTCTTGATCATCATCGCAATCATTGCAATAATGGCAACAATAGCGATCCCGAATTTTCTGAGCTGGATACCCCTTTACCGGGTAAAGGGAGCTTCAAGTCAGTTATTTTCCGAATTGCAGGTAGCGAAGATGAAGGCCATCGCCGAGCGGAAAAATTACACATTCACGTTCAACACTTCATCTGGATCTTACCAGATCTACCGGGATGATAACAGAAATTCCCAGATTGATGAAGGGGAAATGACCAAGAATGTTGTTATCGCCGACAGCTATCCGGGAATATCGTTATTCAGCGCTACTTCCAATACTTTGACCTTCCTTCCCACAGGCTTACCTGCTTCAGGCAATCTTCAGGTTGTTTTATCGGACGGCTCCGGAGAAAAAAAGAGAGAAATAGACATTTCACTGCTTGGCCGGATTCAAATATCAAAAATTTAACTGTGGAAGCTCATATAAGGAGAAAATGACAATGAATAAGAAAAAATTAATGAGCAGCACATCAAAAGGTTTTACCCTGATCGAAGTCCTGATAGCAATGTTCATCCTTACCGTTGGAATGCTTGCTATGGCTGGTCAGTTAGCAAATACAATCGTGAACAACGATCTGGCAAAGAAACGTTCTGTTGCAACCAATCTGGCTCAGGACAAGATGGAAGAAATTCAAAATGCGGGTTTTTCCGATGCGGCAGCAGGAACAACAAGTGAGGTCATTTTCATATATACGAGAGAATGGACAGTCACAGACGACTCTCCCGGAGCAAACATGAAAACCATTGAAGTGAAAGTGAGCTGGGCAAGCCGGACAAGCGCAAGTCTTATTCATGAAATGGAAATGAAAACCATTCTTGCCAAATAATAAGTAATCATGTAAAAATGAATAATTTGGAGGATATTATGAGCATCAAGATAAAAGAAAAAGGGTTCAGTCTGGTAGAATTGTTGATCGTCATGGCGCTCGCTTCTATCGTCCTTGGAATAATGGTAATGACGTTTGTCATGTACAATGAAGCATATCAAAGAGAAACGGCAATCGTCGAAATACAGGGAAACGCCAGAGCCAGCATGGAACTTATGACCAGGGAAATGTTGATGGCAGGATTAAATCCGACAGGAGCTGCCGGCCCAGGTGTTATGATTGCCGACTCCAATAAGATTCAATATTCGATGGACCTTACCGGGGATGGAGATATTGCAGATACAAATGAAACCATCATGTATGAGTTCGACAGCACGAAAGAAGAATTATTAAGAAACGGACTTACCATGGCCGAAGGTATTCGTGCCTTTTCAATAACATATGAGGATTCAGCAGGAACGGCACTGTCAACTCCTGTGGCATCGACCAATGATATAAAAAAAATTGCATTGAATATGACAATAGCCTCGGCAGAGGGAACGATCCAGTCATACTCCATTGATATCGCGCCGAGAAACATGCCACCGTATTCCGTACCGTCCACTTCCGGTTCGACAACAACCTCAACGACTACGGCCACCAGTTCGACAACAACGCTGGATACAAGTACCACCACTAGCACAACAACAACTTTGCCAGGAGAAACTACAACTACAATAGCCAGCACCACGACGACTACTACAACGACTACTACTACAACATATGTCGGTGAACCAGGGCCGACCATAGCAAATGTGACTCAGGACCCGGATGGATCGACCATACCCAAGAACAAGGGAGTTTACATCTGTGCGGATATCATAGATACTGATGGTGTGAAAAGCACAGCTATAAAAACAATGGATCAGGGTGATTTCACTATGGAGCTGACTGACGGTGACAAATATTCAGGTACATATTGTGGTACGATTACCAAACAGAATAACCAAAGCGTAGCATATCGGATATGGGCTGAAGACGATTTTAATAATTCGTCCAGCAGTGGTTCGTCAAGTTACGACCAGGGCGGTTGATCAAAACGGGTAAGGGGATCACAAAAATTAAAAATAAATACAACGAACCCTAAGCAGATCAGGAGAATGTTATGAAAATAAAAAATAAGCAATTCGGCGAACAGGGATATGTGCTTGTCACAGGATTACTCTTTCTGCTGATTCTGACCATACTTGGAACCACCGCTTATATGTCCACAAGCAATGAGCTTGCGATAAGTAAAAATTACGAACTGTCCAAGGCTGCATTGTTTGCAGCCGAAGCAGGAATACAGGAAGCCAGAGAAAGACTGCGGCTGGGTATTGGAGATCCTGACTATATCGGAGACCCTGATCCTAACAGAAATATCTGGTGGTCGTCCTATCTGATGACATCAGCTTCCTGGAACCCGGCTGATGAGGACTCTCAATATGATTCCAATTTCCAGAATTATGTACCCACAGGAGATCCATATACCCAGACAGCCCAGGTTGCCAACAGCCTCCAGACGGATATAGAATATTACGTCCGAATCAGGTACAAGAGAGAATATGAGGCTGAAGCAGCAGGCCATACCACGACAACTCAGCATTATTATGACGGAGACGGGGATACAACTACAAACAGTTCGACTGATCCCGGTGAAATCCTTCATTATGGTTATGGAAATCCGTTTGCTCCCTACAACGTTTTTCAGCATACGTCCACCAGTCCTTCACTTAAACCGGTGATGATCGTCACTTCTTATGGATACGCGAATGGAACTCAGCGAGTTATAGAAGTTGAAATAGCCCGGCCTCCGGGACCGCCGATTCCGGGGCCTTTGTATGGGAAGTCGGATATCACGCTTGGAGGCACTTCCGATATTGATGGTAGAGATGAGTGCAAACAACCTGACTCATCAAATGATAAACCGCCGGTTATGACCCTTAGCCCCGCGACAACGACTGTAAACGGTGGACCGGAATTATTAGGCTCCCCACCTGCCCCGCAATCAGGAGATCTTAACGTGGATATCGACAAATGGGTTGAGAGTCTGAAAAGTTCAGCAGATATGGTTCTTACAAGCGACGAAAACGGCGGAACTTACGGAAGCGACAGTAATTATTTAATTATATATTGCTATGCCGAAGCTCTCACTCAAGGGTTGAGACTCAACGGTGTTTCAGGTTACGGAACCCTCCTTGTGGAAGGTGATCTTGATCTTGCAGGCAGTTTGGAATGGTACGGACTGATCTTGTGTACTGGTACAATAACATTTCAGGGCGGCGGAAAAACCGGTATTAATATACATGGAGCTGCATTAGGAGAAAGCTCGGTTACAGTCGGCGGAGGCGTGGATGTCAATTATAACAGTTGTGAAGTTGAAAAAGCCTTTGGCCTTCTGCCATACGCTATACTGAGCTGGCGTCAGATATATTAATTTTATCCTGCACGATTATTTTTTAAATCGTAAAAGAGGCGGTATTGAAAAATACCGCCCCTTATTTTTTCCGCCACCTTATTCATTCACCCTTATTTTTTTTCCGCCATCATTTTCTGCAAAGACGCACCCATTATATTGATCTTGGTTATTACATCTGCATAAGCTTTTCCATGTTTCTTAACCATGATGGTTTTCTTCAGTTTCATCAATTTCATAATCAACTGAAATTTTTCCTTTTTTGGCATGACAGATGCTTTTTTATATAAAACCGTCAATTTTTTCAGACTCTCAATATAGCCATAGGGATCTTTTCCTTTACCGCTACCGCCTGTCTTATTCGCGGCATCAGGGTTGATCGGCGGCGGTTTCGGCCTTTCTATTGATTCGATAAAAAAGACCTGGTCTTCAGGTTTTGATTTGCTGACCGGCTTATCATCGGCCATGATGATATTATCGATCACTTCCTTTTTTATTCCGATTGTTCCTGTAAGATAAATAAATTTTATCTTACTTCCTTCCTGCCAGTAGGTATCAGTATAAAAGGTTGTGCCGTTTTTCAGCCTGATGATATATGCAGAGAATGCCGGACAGGAATAAAAGAAACATATATATCCTGTCAATATGATCAAAATTGATCGTTTCATCGAAAATCCCACCTTTGTAAAATTCCTTTTTTTTTATCTGGCTGCACATCTCTCATTGCCTTCATAATATGCTACCAATCTTAACCTCTTTGACCTTCTGAGTCAATTCGGTTTAATGTTTTTTCCATAATAGTTGTATTATTATAAAATTATCCGGCATCCATCACCATTTCATTATTATAAAATAATAATTTCACCCATCACACCATAAATTTCATGAGATCCCAAAAGCAGATATCTCACACAACAGACTAAAAACATTATACTTATCACCATATAAAAACATAAAAACAAAAATAGGCACGTTACTTGCAAGACAATCTATCAGGAAATGAACGACATTAATAAGGAGATTCATCATGAAAAAAAAAATAGCTCTTACACTCATAATAAGCCTGCTCATAGCTTCAACCCCTGCTTTTGCAAAATTTTTCCGCTATGTTGATGAAAACGGTGTTACCCGTTTTACAGATAATCCAATGATAATAGCCCAGATAAA
Source organism: Desulfobacterales bacterium HSG16 (assembly GCA_030377965.1). GTDB lineage: Bacteria > Desulfobacterota > Desulfobacteria > Desulfobacterales > HSG16 > JAUCGE01. Next base: position 9,890 of record JAUCGE010000017.1, on the reverse strand, counting down.
AGAAAATGTCAGAACTTACTCGGAGGCTGCCGATTTTATAACAAAGGCAGAACAGAAAAAAAGAGTACAGCAAAGAATAGCCCGAACAGAGAAAAAAAAGAGTAACCTTGTAGCACTCGCGCAGTTGCCGGGAACAGAGCATGCAATAGACATAGATGTGCTGCGATCTGAATACAAAGATCTTGAGAAAGAATTTGAGTTGTTGGATAAAGCAAAGAACAATGTGACTACGCTTGCATCTTTTCAAGCGTACAATGTACGAGTTCAGAAATATAAAACCAGAATGAAAGATTACGAATCCAAAAGAAGCAGATTGGAAAAATAGGAATAGTACCTGTGCATAAATTATGTTACATTTATTGTAGGGGCAAACCCTCGTGGTTGCCCCTTACAAGGACAGGCACAGGGCCTTCCCTACATTACATTAATGTTGAGAAATAGAGGATGTTGCTGGATTATCTGCTCTATGCCCTTGCATAAAGTGAAAGTACGGCAGCCACCTCTGGAAGTGTTTCCATCATAGCAAGTTGGTTAAGGGCAAAAAAATCAAGCAGAAAATTATAATGCTTATTCTTTAATTATAATAATGTAATAAGACAGGTGTGCTTATTCTGCCATTTTATTATTATAAGATAATAAAGGTACAGCCTCGCTCCATTCCACCCACGAGAGAAACAAAAATTTTCCCAATATAACATAAAGATAATATTGCTATTATTATTTATTTTTCAATTTGATACATTTCCTGGCATGTGACTTGCATTTCAATTTGGCAAGAAACGAACAATTATGGAAAGGAGATTCATCATGAAAAAAATAATAACTTTTACACTGATAATAAGTCTGCTGGTAGCATCATCCCCTGCTTTTGCAAAATTTTTCCGTTATGTTGATGAAAACGGTGTTACCCGCTTTACAGATAATCCAATGATAATAGCCCAGGTAAAAGAAAATATAAGAGTTTATTCGGAATCTGCCGATTTTATAACAAAAGCAGAAAAGAAAAAAAGAGCGCAGAAAAGAATGAACAGAACCGAGAAAAAAAGTGAGCTCGTAGCACTGGCACAGTTACCAGATACAAATTCTGAAATAGACATAGACGTACTGAGATCAGAATATAAAGATCTTGAAAAAGAATTTGAATTACTGGATAAAGCAAAAAATAATGTAAACACTTTAGCATCTTTTCAAGAATATAATGTACGGGTTCAGAAATATAAGGAAAGAATGAAAAATTACGAATCAAAAAGAAGCAGCTTGGAGAAATAAGACATAGCAGGACAAGTAAGATTTAAAAAATATAAGACAGATTTTAAGCCTCTCCCATTATCGGGAGAGGCTTTTTTTATGGGCAAAATGTCTGAATCAGGATTTACAGGATTAAAGGATGAACAGGATTCTGAAAATCTTGAGAATCTTGATAAGACTTGACTCAAAAATTCCTGAACCATGATTACATGATCAGGAAATCATTTAATCCTTGTAATCAAGGTTCAAAGCGTTGTGACCATCAGGTGGGAGTTTATTCTATAGGAGAAAAACCGATTATCGAAACATCATCCTGGCTCTCGTTGTGTTTTTTGTGGTCATAAAATGCGTCGAGAATGATCGTTTTCTGAATTTCAAAGGTTTTCTGGGATGCCTTATGAAGCAAATTCTTAAAACGAGGTGTGCCAAACCGCCTCTGTTTCTGCCCTCCCAATTGATCGATAAATCCGTCCGTGAACATATAAATTTTTGATTTTTTGGTGATATTGATTATATGATTTGTAAAATTGAAATTCAAATCAGATCGTTTATATCCGATGCTCTGCCGCTCGCCCTTAATCAAATTGACATTATCACCCTCTATATGAATAAGAGGAAGCCTTGCACCTGCAAAAATAAGCTTATTTTTCGATACAATATTCTTCCCGGTTTCAGCAGCAAGACGCGGGATAAAACAAATGGCAGCATCAAGACCATCATCGGACACTCCAAAAGAGGTATCCTGCTGTAATGAAGTTTTAACTATAAAATTCAGGCGCTTCAAAATCATGGCAGGATCATGGCAATCTTCATCTCTCACTATCCTCCTCAATCCTGAAGAAGCGATCATGGTCATAAAAGCACCTGGAACCCCATGACCAGTGCAGTCGATCACAGCTATTACAAACCCTTGTTTCAAAGCATCGAAATATATGATATCCCCGCCCACTATGTCACGGGGCAGCCAGATAAAAAAACTGTCAGAAAAATATGTCTGCATATGTTCAGGGCTTGGCAATAAAGAACTCTGAATCATTTTTGCATATTGGATACTCTCTGTTATCTTTCGGTTGACTGCTTCTGCTGCTTCCCTGGCCCTTTCCGCCATCTCTTTTTTCTTTTTTTCCGTCACATCAATCAAAGAACCTTCATAATAAAGAAGTGACCCTTTTTCATCATTCACAGCCCGCACAGACATGGAAATGGAGATGATCTCGCAATCGTTTCTGAGCAATTGACTTTCAAATCCGATTATTCTCCCATTTTTCCCTATCATCCTTCCGATCCGTCCGGCATTCATAGGATTGATAAATCTTTGTGAGAACAGGTTGAACCCTGAATCAATCAGCTCTTCCACGCAATCATATCCCTGCATTTTGGCGAGAGCCGGATTTGCCCTTATCAGCGAGCCGTCTGGACTGGCCTGGAAAATGCCTTCTACAGCATTTTCAAAAATAGATCTGAATCTTTCCTCGGCTTCCATCAATGAAACTTCATTTTTCTGTAATTCAAGGATTTTTTCACGTATGGAATTTCTCATATATTCGAAACTTCTGGCAAGGCTTCCTATCTCATCATCCTGATCAATCTCGATTTTCTGTTCCAGATGACCTTCTGCCAGCCAGTCAGCCCTCTGTTTAAGGATTTTCAAAGGCAGAATAATGGAACGGCTGATCAGGTAAAAGACTGGAATGATAGTGATAAAAGTAATAAGAAAACCCCACATGACAAGGGTTGTTGATTCAGCGATTGTTTCGGCCAGGGATTCAGCGCTCTTGTTCTGCCGTTCATGCACAAATGCCAGTATATTCGACATTGCAGTATCGATTTTTTTGGAGCTTCGATCCAGAAGATCATTCAAATCTGCCAGATCCTTTTTGACATCGTTTGTTTTTCTAGTATGTTCCTGTATAAGTTTTTCAAGATCAATCTTTATAATTTTTACAAACTCAGGATACAGATCATTGACTGTATCTGCGGCAATATCCTGTTCATCGGTTACAGCCATATTATAGAGTTCATCTATATGGGCGATGATAAAATCCGCATTCTCATCAATAGCCCGCCTTATCTTTGTATTGATTCTGCCTTCTGATTTGAAGGTCACTGCCCTGGCCGATAAAAGCAGCAGTTTTGAGTGAGATCTGATAATTTTGTTAATGATGGTATATTTATCGTTTTGCAGGATTGTAAGTGTAGTGACTTCGCTGTGTTCAAGCCTTATATATTCAAAAATTTTCTCAATATCTTTTATTATCTGCTTGTGATAAAGGTTGATCACATCGCTCAAATGCCCGAATTTATCATCTTTTTCTCTATTATCGATTATACGGATCAGATCCTTTTGTATCTTCACAGCAAGCTTTGGATATATATAAGCTATGCTCTCTGCGGCCTCCCGCTCATCTTCTGTATAGGGGTTGTCCACAATCTCAAGAAGGCTGTCAAGGTGTCTTATGATAAATTTGATATTTTTGTTGAACTTATTGATATGCTCTTTGCTGACAAATCCAGTTTTTCTGTCAAGAAGAGCGTCTTTGGCATTCAGAATAAGCTCGGAATGAAAGCGTATAATATTGTTTATCAGGGCGATCTGCTGGGTTCTCAACACAGCAGCATCAACTGAATCCTGCCTCTCTTTTTCCATCCCTTCGAATATTGTTCTTAATGATGTCTGAATTTTAGCCCCCATTATACCTGTCTTCTGATCCATATCTGCAAAATCTTGTTTTGCTCTGAGTCGATGGCGCATATAGGAGTCAAGCAGGGGAAACAGATCCTTTTCGATACTTTTTGTAAGAACAGGAAAAGTGTTTAAAATAACGTTTACTGAGGCTCTTTCCTGATCTGATTCGACAAGTTCTTCCAGATAATAAAAATTACGGTACAGGTAAGCGATTGTATTTTTAATAAATTCAGCATTTTCTCCATCCAACATAGCTTTATCCCTGTCCATGATTGCACCGTTTGCAATAGACATCAGATCAGAAAAAACAAAATTGAGTTTTTTCAAAAGGTCGAGTTGGCGATCTCTAACAGCTGCCTTGTCAGAAGCTGCCTGAATGGCACGGTTAGTTTTCCAGGCATTACCGGCAAGGATACTTAAAGAGAGAAGGATAAGGATACCGATTAAAAATATTTTTCTTCTGATAACAAGCTCCTAAAGTACATCAGCGGGTTTCCCATCTGATGGTCAAAACATTGTTTTTTACGTCATAACTTGAAAGACGCTTGAAAAAACTCATGCCAAGAAGAGAAGTATCCATAGGCGCTTCATTTACAGAAGCTCCAATACTCTCTATCTGGAGAGTTCCGACAGCCATATTGGGCAATCGAACAGAAGCTCCTCTGCCCCGGCCGTTGGCTGTTTCATAAAACCGGTCGAAAATAAGATTTTCGGTATCAATGCCAAGTCGTTTTGCGTCATGAAGAGTTAAAACGATACTGCTCGCTCCGGTATCAGCGAGAAATCTGATCGGCATTCCGTTAATTCTGGCTCTGATATAAAAATGCCCGTCAGAGGCAATTTGAAAACTCATAGCTCCTTTTTGACTGGCAAGGCCAAATTCCGGAACAAGAGTGGATATCACTCTGTCCTTGATAGAACCGAGTTCCGCCCTGAAACTGTACCCGATCAGAGCTATTAGAAAAATTGAACCCCATATAGCCAGATATTTCAAGGCCATTTTACCCTGACCGCGAAATGAAAAACTGGCGCTGACAAACGCAAGTAACAGTAACTGATAGATAATCTGGCCTGCATTATCTTTCAACGATCCACTGCCAAAGGTTTTGTTCAGCCATATTATCAGACAGATCATGATCCCCATGAAAATGAAAAATCTGATCCATCCCGCATTTTTACCTGACCGCTTTTTACCAGATACGGTTTCCAGCTGAATATCCTGGACAGCATCAGGATTATTCACCAACTGTTCCACAAATTTTTCCACTGACTTTTCCGTCAGCAGTCCGTTACAATGGCTGCATACCGGACATGCTTTTTGATCCTGTGCCAGATCCTGCCAGGGATTTTCTTTCAATCTGGTTTCCTCTCCGCAATGCGGGCAGGTCATGGTATCTTGATTCATTTTTATCATATCCTGTCTTGAAGATGTTAAATTTTAAAAGCTCCCATTAATTTCAAATGGACAGACATATCCAGATTACCAGAACCGCCTCTTCTGTCTCAATGTTAGATTAAAAACAGTATAATAAGATGGCTAACATGAAACCGGTCATTTGTCATGTTCATAATTTCATTCAGGGACTTTCAGGCTCAGGTGAATTTTGCTCCTTTATATCCATATTCGTTGCCTTATCAAAGATTTTCCGGGTACTGCCTGGCAAGTTTTTCTTTTTTTTCAATCCCTCAAATTTTGGAAACCCCGGAGGTAAATACAGATGAAAATCTGACAGGCATCCTCCAAAACGATATCAAGTCTTGACGCACTGTTCCAGTTTGGGTTAAGAAACGGAGCTTGGAGAGTAATTATTATCAATGCATATATTAAATCAGGATACAGAAAATGAAGAAAAAAACCGATATTGTCACAAAAATTTACGACAGATATATTCTGGCCAGACCCGGCCTTGTCATCATATTGCTGCTGATTGTAATATCAATTCTCGGATACAGGGCAAAAGATTTTAAAATTGATGCGTCAGCGGAATCTCTGTTTCTGGAAAATGACACTGATCTGCGTTACAGCCGGGAAGTGAACTTACGATATGGTGTGAATAATTTCCTTTTAATATCCTATACACCAAAAGATGGAAACCTGTTTTCCGATAAAACTCTGGAACAGATGAAACGCCTGCGGGACGAGCTTTCAAGCATGAAATTCGTATCATCGGTAATATCCATACTCGACGTGCCTTTATTGGAAAGCCCTCCTGTACCCTATGACAAGTTATCGGAAAACATACCAAACCTCCAGTCCCCCGGCATTGATAAAAGACTGGCCAGAATCGAGTTTGAGCAAAGCCCTTTTTACAACAAACTGCTCGTAAGCATGGACATGAAAACCACAGCCCTCATAGCGAATCTGAAACCGGTGGAAAATTATCAGGATATAGTAAAAAAAAGGGACGAACTCAGGTTAAAAAAAGCAGGGAGCAAATTATCAAAATCAGAAGCCGAAGAGCTTGAGAATGTCACAGAACAGATACGCAAGATTTTAAATGAATTCAGCATAGCCAGGCATCAGAATATCACGACTGTCCGCAAGGTCATGGATAAATACAGAGATCATGCAGAGCTGTTTCTCGGAGGCATAAACATGATAGCTGATGATATGATTTCTTTTATCAAAAACGACCTGAAGCTTTTCGGTTCTTGTGTATTCGGTCTTCTGGTGATCATGCTCGGCCTTATTTTCAAAAAACTTCGATGGATAATCCTGCCCATGCTCTGCTGTTTTTTTTCAGTTCTCGCCATGATGGGCATATTAGGCATGTTCGGATGGGAAGTGACGGTTATCTCCTCTAACTTCATATCATTACAGCTCATTATCACTCTGGCCATTGTCATACACCTGATAGTCCGATATCGTGAATTGATTGCAAAAAACCCCGATGCCGACAGCAAAACACTCATTCTGGAAACTGTACGTACAAAAATTACCCCCTGCCTGTACGCGGCATTGACGACCATCGCAGGTTTTTCTTCCCTCATGCTCTGTGACATACTGCCCGTGATACATTTCGGCTGGATGATGAGTGCGGGAATAGTTCTATCCCTTTTTCTGACATTCATTCTTTTTCCGGCCGGCTTGATGCTCTTAAAAAAGGACAGCCATAATGCTGAACCTCGTAAAATTTTCAAGTTTTCGATAACGGCATTTTTTGCAAAATTCACAGAGGCAAACGGAAAATTGATACTCGTCGTTACAGCAATTGTTTTTACATTGAGTGTCATGGGGATGTCGAGACTGGTCGTGGAAAACAGTTTTATAGATTATTTTAAAAAATCCACTGAGATTTACCAGGGTATGAAAGTTATCGATCAAAAACTCGGCGGAACGACTCCCCTTGACGTAATCCTCGAATTTGATGACATTGAGCAGATGGCAGACGAATCAGAAACTGATGAATATGAAGATGATTTCGATGATCCTTATGCTGACACCGCAGATGATCCTTTCGCTGATCCATACGAAAAAGAGGATACTGAAAAATACTGGTTTACAGACGAAAACATGGAGACTGTGGAAAGAGTTCATGATTATCTTGACAACCTGCCAGAAACAGGCAAAGTCCTTTCGCTGGGAGTTTTATTGAAAATAGCGCGAAGGTTGAACAAAGGAATTACCCTGGACAGTTATGAATTATCGATTTTATACACAAAACTACCCGAAAAGTTCAAAAAGATTATATTGATGCCTTTTGTCTCAATTAAAGAAAATGAAGTCCGTTTTTCTGTCCGCATCAAGGACTCTTTGAAAAACTTGAAACGAGACGCATTATTGAAACAGATAAAAAGCGATATGGTAAATAATCTGGAATTAAAAGAAGATAAGGTTCATCTGGCAGGAGCTATGGTTTTATACAACAATATGCTCCAGAGCCTGTTTAAATCTCAGGTCTTGACTCTCGGCCTTGTCGCATTTTCACTTCTGTTCATGTTTTTCATTCTTTTCCGTTCTATAAAAGTCTCGTTAATAGCACTTTTTCCAAATCTTTTCGCGTCAGGTTCTGTCCTTGGAGTAATGGGATGGATGAATATTCCCCTGGATATGATGACTATAACTATTGCCGCTATCAGCATAGGTATTGCTGTTGACAATACGATTCACTACATCCATAGATTTAAAGTCGAAATCAAAAAAGACAACGATTACTACAAGACTCTCCACCGATGCCATGAAAGCATAGGTCATGCAATGTATTATACATCTATCACAATTATTATAGGTTTTTCAGTACTGGCCCTCTCGAATTTTCTGCCATCCATTTATTTCGGCCTGTTTACCGGCCTGGCCATGTTGATAGCATTGATCGCAGCATTGACACTTTTGCCTCAATTGATTGTTTTATTCAAGCCGTTTGGTTCGGATTCAGGAGAGAAATATGCTTGAGTATAGCCTGTTATTGGAGTATATGGGAATTGTATATAGCGATAAGACTTATTTCCCGATCACCTGAGTAACATTACCGAATTTCATGAACTTTCGTTTAATTTCAACGGTCTATATTTAACTTGGCACGAGAAGCGTTGGGTTGGGCGGCCTTTTTATACTTTGCTCCTGCAATTTTAATTAATAATCTCAATGCTTCGTTTACGGATTCGTTATCTTTAAAGACTTCAGCCACATCGGATTCTAATAAGATCAAGTTGGTTCCTTCTCTGTATTTTGATGCATATTTGCCTCTCACTCCACCTCTTAACTTAGACAAATCATACTCGGGGCGAAGATCGTCATCCATTTCATTATACGTATTACTGTTCATATTGTTTCCTTTCTTTTCGTGTCAATTGTCTGGCACTTATGATTCTAATTTTATCATCTGTCTCGGTATGGGAAACAAATAGCAATTTGCCAAAAGCAGACAAACCGATTATTATATATCTTTTCTCATCATAAGAATGATCAGGATCATTATAAGTCATTGACAAGGAATCGGAAAATACTGTTGCAGCTTCATCAAATGATACTCCATGCTTTTCGATATTCTTTTTGGCTTTGTACGGATTCCATTCGAATTTCAGTGACATGCCTCGTAAACCCTTGATTGTTTTATATACGGTCACTTGTAGCTAATTTGATACCTAACCACACAAACAGTACCCCAAGCCCTCGATCCATCCATCGAGATATGTGAGTGTTGTTATTAAGATAGCCTGTTAATTTACCACCAACAATAACCAAAGGCGGTTCAACGAAAGCGGCTACTACAATAATAAGAGAACCGTGAAGGAACAACTGAGCACTAACGGGACCTGCTCCTACTTCAGTAAATTGCGGAAGAAATGCCAGAAAGAAAATGGCCACTTTGGGGTTTAATACTGCAACCAGCACACCCTGCTGAAATATTTTTTTCAAGCCTTTTGGAGAAACCTGACCATTGACAGACAAATTAGTGCCTTTAGAGCGTAATGCCTGTATGCCAAGCCAAATAAGATAAGCAGCGCCGATCCACTTAACCGCAGTAAATGCTACAGCGGAAGTGGCCAGAATAGCAGATAAACCAAGCGCCGCAAAAATGACATGTATGAATGCACCTGTCCATATGCCAAACATGGCTGAAAAGCCTGATTGCACCCCTCTTTTTGCTGTTTGGGCGAGAATAAAAGCCATATCCGGGCCTGGAGACAGGTTTAACAGAACGGCAGCTGTAAGAAATGTTACCCAATGGGCAATAGAATAATCGAACATCATTTTTTAAGCCCTTTATTTGAAATAGTTATCTAACCTATTTTGTATTGCATAATGAATGCTCATAAAAATCCATTTACGTTGGCTGGAGGGGAAACTTATGGATTGCCTTGGATGCAGATTATGAATTATACGAGGTCAACACTTATAGACTTATCCACCACCAGCCCTTAGAGTTGCTGTAAAAAATAAAAGGGGTCAGCTTTAAAAGGCCAACCCCTTTGATTTTTGTTTGGTGCCGAAGAGAGGACTCGAACCTCCACG
>JAUCGE010000128.1 GCA_030377965.1 Desulfobacterales bacterium HSG16 | reverse complement strand
GCCCTTACGGGTCGGTTTCCACTATCGTGGAGATAATCAGGCTTACCATGTTCCACTGATTTTACACGATGACTTAGGATCTGCCTGTCCGCCGGGGGAGTTGTAGATTGTGCAGAGCGAAACTCGAGCGCTCTGGCCACGCCCCTTACCTTTTGGTTCAAGCCTGTCAGCATCTTTGGCTTACTGGCGCTCACGACGTTTATCAGCAGTTCAAATATTTTATCCATATCATCATTCCTGGCTCCCGATCCAGCTTGATGCTGCCAGATTTGAGTCCCCTCACGGTTTTCTCTCCAGTTCTTGCGAACACGGGCTTCGTTGTCCTCCGAGCTTCACACAACAGACACCAACGGTGAAAGTGCATGTCGAAGTAGAAAACTGCCGACAATACGGCAGGTTAATTTTGTATGTCTTTAGTTGAACACTAAGGACAGAATTAACAATAAAATCAGCGACTTACATGTCGCAACGAGTTCAGCGCCGGGTTATGTGCGATATGTGTTCGAATATATATGTATGTTTGTTCTTGGTATTGTGTTTACTTTCTATTCTTAAAGCCACCTTTTAGAATTCAAAAAGTGGCTTTAAAGATAAATGTGGCAATTTTTTATTTACGCAGATACTCAAAGTTAGGGTCAGGCCGACCTACGAAACATGATTTATTAAAGCCATACTTCTTAATGATGGCAAATGCCTGTTTTGCTTCAGCCTTTTTATTGTCGAAATCAAACATATAGTGGTTACCGTCCACGATTTTCCAACGACCTCTTACCTTCTTTACGGCAATTGTATTGGGATTGAAGGAGATGCAATCCTCACCTGGAAAGGTTCCAGAGGGCCCTTTGTTATTGGCAAGCATATATTGGAAAGAAGCTTTCGGTCGACCCACAAAACAGGATTTGGTCATGCCATAATGTTTTATTATTTTTAAAGCTTTTACAGCTTCGGCTTTATTATTCCTAAAATCGAACATCCAATGACTGCCGTCAACGATTTTCCAATGACCGGATTTTTTTGCAACCTTGGCGGTTCTGGGATTGAATCCAATACAATCTTCCTTGACTGAATGTGAGGCTACCGGTTTGAATTTATAAACATTGCAATAGTCCGTGCGGTTGCCGCTTGTGAAATGCGTAAATGTATTGACTTGCAACATTTTTCCTTGCAGGGGCTTTACAATCAGTAGTGTTTTATTGAAATTTGTTTTAAATTCAGCGGTTAAAGCTTTTGCTGTCCTATATAAATCCGATGATACTTTGGGCGCATATGCAAGTGCTTTAACCGTGCCCCAATCACAATCTTTGGGTGTGCAACTGCCCCATACATTAATTTTGATTGTTGTTCCGCTTACATTTATTTTTAAAGTAGTGATTCCTCTTGTATTAGAGTCAATATTTTTCCATGTGCCTCCAAATTGATTAAGACCAGCAAAACATGGGTTGACCATTGCGAAGACGACAAATACAACCGCTATTATAAAATTGACTTTTCTCATAAAAGTTCCTCCATTTTTTTGTCCAGTTAGGGTTTGTAATTAAAGAAGGTTTTTTTGGAGTTTGCTTGATAGTAACTATGGCATCATATAATGATGTTTTTTGTGAATTCGACTTTCCTAACATCCGGTGGCTGTAAAAATCTATTATTCAGTTAACTTATTTAACATAAAGTCTTTTACCACCTTGCAAACTCTTTAAGAGGTAAAAAAATGAAAAAGAATAGTATTAATTAAAGTGTCCCAATCACCCCCTTTTTTTCAAAATGTAAGTGGATTTTTGAATATAACCCAACAACGACACTTATCGTTGAAAACTAATGATTTTATTGAGTTAATTTTGAGACTATATTTATTTAAATCATATAAATTCAAAAACTTAATTGCTAAATGTCGTTGTAGGGATAACCTAAGTTGAACGATATTTTTTATATTAAATTATTAATACGTTGATATGCTTGATTTTGCCTATTTTCATGCTATCACCCAATAGGTGATTGTGTTAAAAGTAATGATTCTTTGGTATTACTGAATTAGAGTTACGTTCAAATCAGAGAATCGCTCAATTTAGGTATAAAGCACATAGTCGGGTAGGCGGGGGATGTTGCCATCCCACAGGACTGTTACCAGTCCACGCGCCCCCCTAAGAACCGTACGTGTGAGTTTCCCCACATACGGCTACGCCTCTACAGACTCCGTTAAGAATCCGGCCTTTTAACTTCCAATTTCAGGCTGTGTACCTGTCTGTGGCAGTTTGGGTGCAGCAGAACGAGATTGCCAAGCGTATCTTTGCCACCATGTACTTTCCATGTTATGTGGTGCTGATGCCATTTGGTCTCGTCATCGATTCTTTGTTGACAGACCGGGCATTTGCCGTTCTGCTTCTTCCACAGAGAGAACATCCTCCCCCGACCCTTCAGATTTTCCGCAGCCTGTTTGTTCAGACGGCGTTCAAAATAAATTTCACATTCAGGGTCATATGGGTTTGCCAGTCCTTTGATTTTAGTATGACGCTTAATCTTAACATCCATAGCCTTTGTCAAAGTAGCCTTTTTATCACCTTTCTTACCAAAGAAGCTCCACTGCTTTCCTCTTTCAGTCTGGTAAAAATACTTCTGCTTCACCCTGTTTATGGGTAGCTTTGAATGCCTGCGTTTCGCCCATTTCCATAGAGTTCCGGTTATTTACAATCCACTTGGCCAAATATGACTTTTCTGACCACATGGCGGTGAAAATTCGCCCATCCTCTGATAATCGGGTTTATCTCCCATATCAAGTGAATGGGTTTACTGCTCGGACTATCCTTAACAATCCCTTTAACTTCATGCAAGAACTGAATTGCTTGATTTTTATGAATTCTTGTTGAAAAAATACGGACCACAAAAAGCAGCAGCATCAAAATCAGATATTGCTAAAAAGATGCCAGCTTTAGGTGATTTAGCTATCAAATTATTTGGATCTTCTGCTGGAATTGAATTAGATTTGCCTCAATATCCACCACATGAACCGTTGGAGTTCTGAAGGTGATCTTGCTTGATACAAATGTGGTTTCTGAAGTCATGCGACAGAACCCTTCCAATAACGTAGTAAATTGGTTAAATAAGTGCAATAACATTAATCTATTTATTTCCAGCATCACCATAGCTGAAATTTGCTATGGATTGCGTATTTTGCCGGAAGGTCAGCGTAGGCAATTGCTACAATCACGTTTTGAGCAATTTGTTTCTCAAGGTTTCGCTCAGAATATCATTGATTTTGATGAATCAGCCGCACGAGCCTATGCAAAATAATGGGGATACGCAAAGAGAAAGGCCGACCTATGAGTCTACCTGACGGACAGATTGCAGCAATTGCTCAAACCCATCATCTATCACTGGCAACCCGCAATGTAACTGATTTTGAAGGTTGTGGAATTGAAATCATCAACCCTTTTGAATGATTAAAAAATAACCCGGCAGTCCAGCGGACAAATGGGAGCTTCCGTTTCACTCCAGCCCATATTTGACAGTGACTTTAACGTTAGCTTTTAGAAGGAATCAGCAGTATGAATTCTAACACTCAAAAACCGATTGTATATGTTGAATCATCGGTCATCAGCTACTTGGCCTCCCGACCAAGCCGTGATGTGGTGACCGCTGGCCGACAAACAATCTCTCATATTGGTGGGAGAAGCATCGAAAACGATTTGATATTCGAATATCAGCCTTGGTTGAAGAAGAAATAAGCCAAGGTGACGTTTTAGCTGCCCAAACTCGTTTGGCATTGATAAAAAATGTCCCAAGTTTGGAAATCTCAGATGAAGCAAATTTATTGGCTGAACAGCTTCTATCCCAAGGTGCTGTTCCAAGAGGTAGTGAAGAAGATGCTCTTCATATAGGAATCGCTGCTGCCCAGGGAACAGACTATCTTCTTACTTGGAACTTTAAACATATAAACAATGCTGAAATGAAATCGCGTATAACTGAAGTTGTTGAAATTTTTGGCTTTGTTTGTCCACAAATTTGTTCACCAGAAGCGCTTGGAGGAAAATCAAATGATTGAAGATCCCATCGTTGAGGAAGTTCGTAAATATCGAAAAATGCATGCCGAAAAATATGGTAACGACCTCAAACGTATCGTTGAAGCACTTCGAAAACGAGAACGAGAGTCAAAACGCAAATTATTAAATCCAGGACCAAAATTACGATTGGATAAGACCGGAAGCTAACCAAGCGATGGAGCGGGCAGATCTGCTCAACTTAATGTGTGCGACACGAAGTCGCATAAATATTTGTTTTACTTGGATATTATCCATGATAAAACCTGATTTTCTGCAATCAATACTCTACCCACTGAATAAAGTGCGTGGGGACAAAGGAAGCCTCATCCTTATAAGGATGGTCATCAAACCGTGAGGAGATATGGCGACTGTTAGCACCAGGACGGTCGGGAACCAGAGTTGAATGATATGGCTAAAATATTTGAATCACTGATAAAGATCGTCAGCTAAAAAAGGCAAAAGGTGCTGATATGCCTTAACCAAAATGGTGAGCGGTCAGGTTCGGGAAGTGCGATTTTTCCTGACGCAGATGTTGTGCCGTCGGTCGAAAGGTGGAGTCTAAGTCATTTGTAAGGTATTTATGCGGAACGTGGTAAACCCGATTGTCTCCACTAAGTGTGGAAACTGAACCGCAAGGAGAGGCGATAGACAAGCGGGTATGGGATTTCGGAGGAAGCGAATGTCGCCTTGTAATGAGGCGGGCGGATAAGGGTTACACTTTGCCCTGCCTGAAAGGGAGCAGACTTTCGAGTGGTCTTTCTTTACGAGAGAATTTGAGAACGATGCAAGAAAACAGGAGTTCGTAGATTGGGAGCAGACATAAGAGCTGCTGGCGCGAGCCTGCGGGAACCAATTGACTGGCACAGCATAAGCTGGAATAGAGTCAACAGGAACGTGCGTCGCCTACAAGTGCGTATCGTAAAGGCTTTGAGGGAAGGAAAGACAAGGCTTGCAAGAGCCTTGCAGTACATTCTGACCCGCTCGTTTGGCGGACGTGCCTTAGCTGTCAGACGGGTAACTGAAAACAAAGGCAAGGGAACAGCAGGGGTAGATAAAGAAATATGGAATACCCCGAAAAGCAAATCCAAAGGTATCCTGAGATTGAGAAAAAAAGGATATCGGGCAAGTCCGTTGAGACGAGTCCACATACCTAAGAGTAACGGAAAGAAAAGACCGTTGGGAATACCGACCATGACCGACAGAGCAACTCAGGCACTGTGGAAACTGGCAGTTGAACCCATAGCGGAAAGCACGGCAGATCCCAACTCTTACGGGTTCAGAGAATACCGAAGTACAGCCGACGCAATTGAGCAATGTTTCACCTGTCTCAGTCAGAAAGGCTCGGCAACATGGATTTATGAAGGTGATATAAAAGCGTGTTTTGATCGAATCAGCAGCAAATGGCTTCTGGATAACGTGCCAATGGATAAAAAGGTTCTAAACCAGTTTGTGACATCCGGTTTTATTGAAAAAGAAAAATTTTATCCAACAGAAGACGGCACTCCACAAGGAGGAATTATCTCTCCAGTGTTGGCCAATATTGCTCTGGACGGTCTGGAAAGCAAGCTTAAAGCCGCCTTCCCCTGGCAGGAAAAAATACATCTGATCAGATTTGCAGACGACTTCATCATCACAGGCAACACAAGAGAAATACTTGAAGATAAGGTCACGCCCATAGTAACACAACACTATGGAGAAAAGGGACTGGAACTCTCCGAAGAAAAGACCCATATAACGCATATCGACAAAGGATTTGATCCTCTTGGCCAGAATATCCGGAAATACAACGGCAAACTCATAATAAAGCCCTCAGAGAAAAATGTAAGAAACTTCTTGCATAAAGTTAAAGGGATTGTTAAGGATAGTCCGAGCAGTAAACCCATTCACTTGATATGGGAGATAAACCCGATTATCAGAGGATGGGCAAATTTTCACCGCCATGTGGTCAGCAAAGTCATATTTGGCCAAGTGGATTGTAAATAACCGGAACTCTATGGAAATGGGCGAAACGCAGGCATTCAAAGCTACCTGTAAACAGGGTGAAGCAAAAGTATTTTTACCAGACTGAAAGAGGAAAGCAGTGGAGCTTCTTTGGTAAGAAGGGTGAAAAAAAGGCTACTTTGACAAAGGCTATGGATGTTAAGATTAAACGTCATGTAAAAATAAAAGGACTGGCAAACCCATATGATCCTGAATTTGAGATTTATTTTGAACGCCGTCTGAACAAACAGTCTGCGGAAAATCTGAAGGATCGGGGGAGGATGTTCTCTCTGTGGAAGAAGCAGAACGGCAAAATGCCCGGTCTGTCACACGTACGGTTCTTAGGGGGGCGCGTGGACTGGTAACAATCTTGTGGGATGGCAACATCCCCCGCCTGCGATTTAAATATTAAGTACCTCATCAAAAACTTTGTGCTACAATTTTTTATGTGATTTCTTAAATCACTTTGCATTGTACTTATTTTTTATAGCTCAAAACTTTTGATGATTTACTAATAAAATATTTAAAAAGTTATATGGTTTTTTCAAATTTGTTGTTTTTTGTGTTCACATATGCTATCGTTTTCATCATGATAATAACAATGGATACCAATGTGATCTTTTCTGCTCTTTACAGTACGAAGGGAGCTTCACATTACATTTTAAGACTAATCCTGGATGAAAAGATTAAACTTGCTATTTCACCACAGATTTATTTTGAATATTACGATGTTCTTACTCGAAAAGAAAATCTTGAAAAACTAGGCATGTCATCCAGTGAAATAGAGGACATTCTTGATTTGTTAGCTTTGTTGGCACAGAAACATTCGATATATTTTCTACTAAGACCGAATCTTACAGATGAAAATGACAACATGGTTTGTGAATGTGCTTTTGCCAGCAACAGTCAATATCTTATCACTTCAAATATAAAAGATTTCAGAGGCGGTGAATTGAAAGGTTTCGCCTTCAAACTTGTTACGCCAAGAGATTTTTGCATCATGTGGAGGACTGAAAATGAATAAAAGCCTCACTCTAACACTTAGAATGCCAGTTGATTTAAAAAAACGTCTCGAAAGAGAAGCTAAATATCAGGGAGTATCTTTAAATCAGTTAACAAATTACATGCTTACTATCCAGCTTACACAGTTGGAAATGGTATCAGCATTAGATAAAAAATTGATAGAAAAATCTGTTCCAAACTTGAAAAAGAAAGTAATGGCTATACTTGATAAAATACCTGAAAGAAATGTTCCTGCATGGGATTCTCTTGAATGAATACAGTATTGTAAATAGCGGCTAACCCGCCGGTTATGGTGCAAGTTTTTGTAACTCTTTGAATTAACTTGAAAAGCTCTCAAACAGTGCAACTCTAAATTTTATCATAAATATCAAGCGGTTAAGCATTGTTGTACTTTGACCCAAACAACTCGCAACATAATATTTTTGATATAGTTATACTTCTCTAAGAACCTGATCAAGTCATAAATCGGCTTGCTGTACTACGATAAAATTTTTAAAAAAATCTTCAAAGAGTATGAGAAGATTTTCATCCAACAAACGGTAACATCAAACATATTCGACTCCTTGTTCTGACACCTGTAAATAAAGGGTTTACAAAAAAAGAGGCAATTGATTGATAAAATTGTCTTTTCTGTTTTTTGAATTCCTCATGAGAAGGCATTTTTTGAGAATGCGTTACCGCCTTCAAATCAATTTTTTCCAGCTTCGATAGCCGATTTGAAACAACAGTAAAATTTACGAACATGGAAACCGGTTCAGTAAAACCCTGATTGCAAGTCTCCGGCAATTCGGGCCGGCTGTCTGTTTGTTCCAGAGAAATATTAAAGAATAGTTTCATTTTCAACCTCCTGTGTTCGAGACAATGTCAAAGTCTGGAAGCATGAACTTCAGAACATGCCTTGATAAAAACCAGTTTTAAAGGCTGTCCAACCATTTCAGAATTTCTTCTTTATTATCCCAATCGACAAGCTCATTGATCTTTGTATCAGCTTCCAAAAAAGTTTTCGTATATTCTATGAATCTTTCCTGAATCTCTTTTTTCAGGGACGTATCCAGTTTCAGGTAGATCATCGTTGTCTTGATATCTTCATGCCCCAGATGATTTTTTATATCGGAGATGGACTTTCCCTGTGAAAGCATATGAACCGCACAGGAATGGCGAAAACAATGAGCCGAGTTCATATTTTTGAGTTGATTTTCCGTAAGTACTTTTTTCAAATATTTCCTGCAAATTCTATGAGTCCCATGACGGGTAAACCCTTAAATACATTGAGGACTTCATCCATTGACAGAAATCCGAATAGAGGTTTTGGTTCCCGTTTCTGGGGAATGTTCAATATTCGTTCTGCACAAATTTTATGATCCGGGTATAGCAGAAGAATCATTCTTGCCATTGATTTTATCGCTGCAAGACGTGCATTTCTCGTCCTGACTCCGTTTTCCCGCTCGTTTTCCAAGTAGTCGGTGGAGCTTGCCTTCCGCAATATTTCTTAAAGATGTCAGGACTTTTCCTTTCCCAAGTATCAATTGAAACGAAGCGATTGTAGGAGAGCAATCTCCAAACAAATCAGGAAATATTTCTATCAACATGAGCAGTGAAGCCCGCACAAAATTCACTCTCCTCTGAATCCATCGATAAGCACCCATGAATTCGATATGTTTCGGTAATGCCTTAGCCGCTGAATATATTGAAGGTTCTGACTCGGCTGCCAAAACGATTTCTTCAACCTCAATGAGCGTTCCGGGCATGCGCGATGAAAAGCAATCAGGCAACAGGCTGAAGGTCACGCCTTCCGTATGGCACAGGAAGCGAGTTATCAGAGTTCCGAACGGAAATTTGCGTTTGTATGTGCCGTTGTATGAAATCTTACAATTTCTATCAGGGTGAATCAAACATTTCCTGACCATCTTTCCTGCATCTTCCCAACCCTGGCACATAACGTATTCTTCCTCTGTCATGCTTGTTGGATATCGAAACTGCATGTATGGATTTTATCACACTTTGAACAAGATGAAAACTTATTGACAATATGAGGTGATTCTGATACTGATATGAAGTTTAATTTTGATTTTCAGCAACTGGTGGAGGCGGGGTATTCTTTTATTTTTTTATTTGCGGGATACGCTGGTTAACTGGCAACATAACATAACTGGCAACATAACGCCGGTGACTTCCACGTTGGGCTTAACTTCCGAACAGGAAAGAAAAAATGACAGCTAAGAAAAAGTGGAAAATGAGCAAAGACCCGCTATACAGGGGCGATGCGAAGGACACTGTTTGTGTTCCAAATCCAAAAGCAGACAATTCTATTGTCCGGCATATTATGTATTTTGAAGGGCCGGGACGAGAGACACCATATCTTTCAACATCAGAAGAGTACGAGCTTGCCGATAATTTTTCGAATGGTTCTGTGTGGCGGACATTCGTAAAAATAGCCAAGAAAGAATCTGTTTCACATATAAGTCGTACTCAACTATTGTCACTAATGAAAGGAAACGGGAAAGGAAAGGCAAAATGGCCGAATGCATTCGAAGTAATGCAAGCTCGGCGGTATGTGGAACAGTGGGGTGAGCATTTACTGGATTTTCGGAACGTTGGCAATCCACCTGAAATAACAAAGAAAATTTTCTTAAAATCATGAAACTTCATTCCTGTCAAAATTGCTGGTTCAACGGCCTTCAATACGGGGCGCTTGGTTTAGCTCTTGGATATTGTGTTCGACACAAGAAAATATTAAACGCTCCAGATGGAACAACATGCGGGTTACACCTTCGCAAAGATCTTACTCTTATTAGAGCAATAGAGGTGTCGAAGATACATGAAGAGAAATATCCTATCGAATTTGTGTGCCGAATCAATGATGGGATATACTACGATAGCGATATATCGGATGATCAAAAGGACATAGAACTGCTGAAAAAGGACTCTGTTGCGGACACGGTTACAGACTACGGAGAACTAGGCTCAACTATAGAATCACTGGCGCAACTAAAAGCCATGACAGGAGCGCGAGCAGAGTTAGCAATGCTTAGTTTGGGTCGCGGGTATACCAATAATTGTGTATTAAGAGATGGAAAGTGGACTAGTGGAGTGCATCTGTATTGGTGGAGTCGTATGAGGCTAACTTATATACCAAAAATTGAAGTCACGGATTTGCGGAATGTTGGGGCAATACAGTTATCTCGACAAATTGAATTGACTTTGTGGTCGTTGATTATGCTCCGGCTTACTTTTATAGAAGATATTGTCACTTACGCTCGCCAGCAAGGCGATCCTCTTGGCGAAGTTCCAAGTTTGACTGAGCAAGCGGCGCTATCTCTTGATAACTTTAACCTGCGCAGTTTAGCTAAATGGATAAAGTCCAAGGCAATTCCTCAACTTGATGCTCATCTGTCAAGGAGTCGCTATGTTGAGCTGGCGAACGAGTTACATTCTGAAAGAGAGAACGCAGATGCCCAACCCGGCGGTCCAGCGGATTTGTGGGGCTGCGCTGCGCTACGCCCCACAAACCGATGACCTTTGCGTTAGCATCCTTTAACTATTTGTTCTAAT
>JAUCGE010000127.1 GCA_030377965.1 Desulfobacterales bacterium HSG16 | reverse complement strand
AGATGGAGTGCATATTTTGAAAAAAATCGGTCTGTTCGTCAAAATGGATAAGGAAGCTTCAAAAAAAGCTGAAATTCTTAAAAAATGGCTCGGCAAAAAAAACATTAATGTAGTGATAAAGCACTGCGATCCACCTTCCAAAAGATATAAAGGACACCATTTCGAATCTGCTCCAGATGATCTGGATTGTGTTTTTGCTCTGGGAGGAGATGGTACTTTTTTAAGCGCTGTCAGATGGATCGGACGCCAGCCGATTCCTATCCACGGAATCAAGTTCGGCCAGGTCGGATTTCTTGCTGAAACATCCGAAGATGGCCTGTTTCAAATGGCGGAAGCCGTTCTTGCCGGGCTTTATAAAATTATTCTGCGGATGCGCCTTGAGGTCAGCGTATTTAAAAACGAGTCGAAAATAATGACCGAAAGCGTATTAAACGATCTTGTAATCAACAAAGGGGCGCTTGCCAGGCTGGCCCAGATCGACACATGGATAGATGACAAGTATCTGACAACCTACAGGGCAGATGGCCTGATCATGGCAACGCCAACCGGATCAACGGCATACTCTCTGGCAGCGGGAGGTCCGGTTGTTCACCCTGCTGTACCCGGTATAATCATGACCCCCATATGCCCTTTTACATTAACCAATCGCCCATTGATCATTCCAGACTCAGCCTGTGTCAGGATTCGTCTGTCAGGAAAATCTTCGGATATAATGCTGACTTTTGACGGCCAGTCCGGCCTTGATATTGATGAGAATCATACCATTATTGTCAAGCAGAGTACATTACCAGTTCAAATGATTACATTGCCGGATATTGACTATTTCGACATACTCAAGGCCAAACTCAGATGGAGTGGAGGCCGCGTTTGATCGGGATTTATTTCTATATATAAGGAACTGATCATTGGTTTTTAAATTGACATGTACGCCTGTTTTGGGTAAAGGTCTGCTATTATCATATGTTTTTCGACCTAATCGACATTCGAGCGTGCCGAGGTCACGGGATAATGCCAGCAAATATTGTGATTGAGCTGGCAGATTCGCACGAATGGTATCTTTTAAGGAGTTTGTATGAGTTTTCTGAAAAAAAATCCCGCGATGTTCTTAGGTCTGGGCATCAGTTTGCTCTTTTTGCTCCTGGCAATGGTTCGTATCGATATTCTGGACGCTCTTGAGTTCAAGCAGTATGATATATTGATGGGATTCAGGGGGAACCCAACCGAAAATAAAGATATCGTACTTATCGATATTGACAATGAATCCATAGAGAAACTGGGCAGATGGCCATGGCCCCGTTCTCTGATTGCAGAAGGAATCGACAAACTGTCCGCTGCCAGCCCAAAAGCCATAGGTCTGAATATTATTTACAGCGAACCGGATGAAAGCTCCACATTGAAAGAGTTGGAATATCTGGAAAAAAGCATATCTGAAGAAGCCGGGGGTAAAAAATCTCCGATTTTAAAGGCTATCAGGAAAACTCTGAAAAGGCTGGATAATGATGGAAGGCTTGCAACATCTCTTGCAAATGCCGGTAACATCATTCTTCCGGTATTTTTCAAAACTTCCCTCAATGGGGTTCTGGCAAAAAAAGATATGCGCCTTTCAAAAGAATCTGTTCCGAAAACAGGAGACAGCCAGGAATGGAGCCTGCCCGCTGCCGGAGGCATCGCCATGCCTGTCGAACGTTTTTTTAAAACTGCCAGCGGAATCGGCCATGTCAATATGAGTTATGACTCGGACGGAAAAGTGAGGCGGGAAAACCTGATGTATGATTGCGGAGGAATGCAGATTCCTTCATTCAGCCTCAGACTTGCAGCCTTTTTCATGGACTTGAAACCAGATGAAATAAACACTGATCCGGGCAGATCCATTACTCTGGGATCTATCCAAATCCCTGTAAATCGGGGTTCTGAATTTCTAATCAATTTCAAAGGGCCTGCAGCTTCCTTTAAAAGTTTTCCCATTTATGATGTCATCAAAGACAAAATTCCTTCTTTGAATTCATTGCTCAAAGATCGAATCGTCATCATCACCCCGTCTGCATCAGGTGTTATGGGGCCTGTTCCCACCCCTGTCGCAAAAGTAATGCCCATTGGAGAAGTTACTGCCAATACCATATGGGCAATTCTCAATCAAAAATACGTAAGCCAGCCTTCATGGAATAATCTTGCCGGATATGGATTAATCTTTTTTACAGGAATCATCATATCTTTTGTCCTGCCCAGATTGAAGGCGGTTTTTGCAGCCATAAGCTTTATCAGCCTTCTTTGTCTTCTGACAGCAGGAAGTGGTTATATGTTTGTTTCAAAAGGATTATGGATTCAAACTGCATACCCCATAATCCAGTTGATCATTGGATATATCGGCATTGTGAGCATAGGCTTTCTTGTTACTGAAACAAAAAAGGAGAAGGTCGAAGGAGAATCAGCCGAAACAAACCGGATGCTTGGCATTTCTTTTCAAAGTCAGGGCATGCTCGATATGGCATTTGACAAATTGCGGAAAGTGCCGGTCGATGATGAAATGAAAGATGTTTTATATAACCTCGCCCTTGATTATGAAAGAAAGAGACAGTTCAACAAGGCTGCCAGCGTATATGAATATATCGAAGGCTATGACCCCAAATATAAGAGCGTGGGCTTAAAAAAGAAGAAACTGCTTCAAGCCAGCGAAACAATGGTATTCGGAGATGGTTTTCTTGGAGGAGGCTCATCATCGGATGATATGCTCAGTTCAGGTTCCAACATCCGTCCGACCCTCGGCAGATACGAGATTGTCAGGCAACTCGGCAAAGGTGCCATGGGAGTGGTATATCTGGGTAAAGATCCGAGAATCAACCGGACAACGGCTATCAAGACCTTTAAATTTGAGGATGATCTTGATCAGGAAGAAATGAAAAAACTGAAAGAGAAATTCTTTCGGGAAGCAGAAAGTGCAGGAACCCTTTCCCACCCGAACATCGTTACCATATATGATGCCGGGGATGAACATGACCTTGCCTATATAGCTATGGAATATCTTGAAGGCGAGGATCTCATGAAATACACAAAAAAGCAGAATCTTCTTCCTGCAAGGCAGGTACTCGATATAATAGCAGATATAGCAGAAGGTCTCGACTATGCCCACAAACAGGGAGTTGTTCACAGGGATATAAAACCTGCCAATATCATGAAGTTGAAAAGCGGAATTATCAAGATAACCGATTTCGGAATCGCCCGGATCACGGCTTCCTCCCAGACTCAGACAGGCGTGGTCAAGGGAACGCCTCACTACATGTCACCGGAACAGATTTCAGGTGAAAAAGTGGATGGCAGATCAGATATATTCTCGTTGGGTGCGATGTTGTTTCAGATGCTCACAGGAAGTGTTCCCTTCAAAGGAGACAGTCCGGCGGCTTTGATGCACCAGATTATCAACGTCCAGCATCCGAACCCTAAAACGATAAATCCAAAACTTCTAAATCCGCATGTAACAATTATTGACAAGGCAATAGAAAAAAATCGAAAAAAACGATATCAACAGGCATCCCAGATGGCAAACCATTTGAGAATGCTCGGAAAAAAAATCGATGAAATCACGAAAAAAAAGAAGGCGTAAAAATTCATTGATGTCCGCCCATGAACATTGAAAGGACGAAATCTTATGGTAGTCATCGAATCCGCGGGAATCACGGATGTCGGAAAAAAAAGAAAAGGGAATGAAGATTCATATTTTGTAAATGATAATCTTCAGGTATATGTGGTGGCAGATGGCATGGGAGGCCATCTGGCTGGAGAAGTGGCCAGTTCCCTTGTAGTCAAAACCGTTGAGGGCTACATGAAACGGGCAAGAGATGGCCATAGCGAAGGAGAAAAGGAACTTGTCGAAAAAGATGAAAATCTTTCAAAAGAAGCCAATCAGCTAATGACCAGTATCCATCTTTCCAACCGCGTTGTTTACCAGGTATCGAAGAACAAACAATCATGCAGCGGTATGGGTTCTACTGTTTCGGCAATATGTTTTACCAGAGACACTCTGGTAGTGGCTAACGTAGGAGACAGCCCTATTTACATGATTCGAAATGGAAAAATAGAAACGTTATCGGTTCTTCACACCGTAATTGCCGAACAAAAAGCCCTTTACCCACAAGGCGGTGGGCAGTCTCTGGGTAAAAAATATGACCACATGCTCACACGGGCCATGGGAGTGGAAAAAACTGTCAAGCCGGATGTATGTGAAATTCAGTGTTTTAAAGATGACACACTCATCCTGGCATCCGATGGTTTGACCGATAAGGTCAGGCCCGATGAAATTTTTGAAATCGTCTCCGGCAAATCTCCGAAAGAAGCCTGCCCGATATTAGTTGACCTGGCCAATGAACGGGGAGGGGATGATAATATTACCATTGTTATTGTTAAAGTTATAATGGTTAAATATAAAAGAAGTGGAGTCCTGGGTTGGATTTCACAGTTTTTCAAATAGTATCTTTCACACAGAGAGGGTTTCAAAATGCCGACTTTGACGCTTAAATTCAGAAAAGATTCAGCCACTATCAAGGAATACCGTATCGAAAGAGGGCAATCGATTACCATAGGGCGACTCGATGCCAATGATATCGTAATCGAAAACCTTGCCGTATCCGGTCACCATGCCAAAATTGACTGGACAGGCACAGGTTATCTGCTCACCGACCTGAAAAGCAAAAACGGAACTTTCATAAATGAGCAGCTCGCTGTTTCCCACTGGCTGCAAGGCGGTGATATCGTTACCATTGGTAAACATATCATTGCATTCAATTATGCAGAAGGAGAGGAACAGCCCGATGACAGTGACAACGCCATGAACGAAACTATGGTGATGGACACAGGAAAATATCGGAATATGCTTGCCAAAAATGTATCCAGTGCAGCTCAGGAAGCGGAGCAGACTTCGGTACTTTCATATCTGGCAGGCGGAGACGGGGAAGTGGAACTGACAAAAAAACTTACCAAAATCGGAAAAAATCCGTCTTCCGACATTATTGTCAGCGGACTGACCATAGGCCAGACTTCAGCAACCATCAGCAAACGCCCGGACGGATATTACCTCAGTTATGTAAGCGGCCTTTCCAAACCAAAGGTCAACGGAGATGCTGTCAAAGACTCGGTCAAGCTCAAACAATTTGATGTAGTCGAAATAGGTTCGGCAAAAATGCAGCTAGTTGGAAAAAGTTAAATAATAGCTGTCTGAATATTTACTGCTTTATATTCTCCGTTCATTTTTCAACGGGAATAAAATACTGTTTTTAAAGCGCTCAAAGAAAAATAAATTATGATAAAAAAACTTTTTATCGCGCTGACAGCAACAGTAGCGCTGATCATCGGAGTGGCTGTCTATCTTTTTTATACAAACGAAGGGGTTGCCAATGAGTTCAGGCAGGTCAGGCAGCCGAAACCAAATCTTTTCTATGTAGGAATTGATGTTTCAGCTACCATTGACCCGGTTACTCTCGAAAATCTCAAGGAAAACATCATTTCCAGGCTGAAAAATTTCATCGGGGAAGAAACCGTATCTTATCATGTAGGCAGCTTTGGCAGCCCTGGATGCGCGAAGGCTTCGCTTAAATCCGTAGTGTCCAAAAAATCCCCGAAAGATGAAGTGACTTTCAACTGGGAGGTGAAAAAAAAGATAGATACCATAAAAGTATCTCAGATCAATGGTAAGACCAACAGGGGAAAGCCGCTGACAACCCCCTTGAACTATTTTCTAAACACTGTTCTGCCCAAACGATCTGGAGGCCGTATCATCATTTTTTCGGATCTCATGAATGATGACAGTGATTGTTCAAGGCAAACCGCATTTCCTGAGCTGGCCCTGACCAAATTCGGAAAAAATACAAACGGACAGCTCATTTTCCTGTATCCGACTCCCAGTCTTACCAGCAATCCCAAACTCAACCGACAGATCATGGAAAGGCAGCAGAAATTCATCCGTAAAATGCAGAAGCTTGTAAGCAAGGGAAAAGTCAGGGCGTATTTTTTCCACATTCCTGACGAAGCTGAAAAGCGAGCAGACTTTATTCGTTCACAACTGAAAAATTCCATACCTGCAACAAATTTCGAGGTTATATGGGAAAGAACGACAAAGGTTATCAGCACTATGGTATCCGCTGCCAGAGGATAGGAGCATATCTGTGATCACATCAAAAACTCAGCCGCCGCCCATGCCTCTGGTTCGTGCCAGCATCAACCTTGATGCAATCGCTCATAATCTCAAAGAGCTTGCACAGATACCGGAACCCGATGTAAAGATAATGGCGGTTGTCAAAGCCGACGCATACGGACATGGAGCTGTTCAGGTTGCAGGAACTGCTGTCAAAAGCGGTGCCGACTGGCTCGGTACAGCCAGAATTCACGAAGGAATTCACCTTCGTGAAAACGGCCTGGATGTGCCTATCCTGATTTTTGGTTACACTCCCCCTGCCCTTGCCGATGAACTGATGAAATATGATCTTTCCCAGACGATTTCATCACAGGAAAACGCTGTAAAGCTTTCAAACGCTGCAACCGCATTCGGAGGCAGGATCAAAATCCATCTCAAAATTGATTCTGGTATGGGAAGATTCGGCTTTTTGGTCGGATCTCCTTCGGATACAGCATCCCTTCAAAAAACTGAAAAAGTTCAGGCCATAATAAAAGATATTCTTTCCATTGCCCGACTGCCCGGCCTTGAAATGACTGGTATCTGTACTCATTTTGCAGCAGCCGACAGCAGCGATAAAGCCTATTCCAATACACAATTCGAATTTTTTATGGGTATAATCGAAAAATTAAATAAAGCAGGGCTTGATTTTTCGATCAGACACGCTGCCAACAGCGCCGCCATCATTGATATGCCGGATACTCATCTGGATATGGTCAGGGCCGGGATTTCCCTTTACGGATTCTACCCTTCTGATCAGGTAAACAAGGATGCTGTGGATCTGATACCAGCAATGGAACTTGCAGCCGGTATCGCTCACCTGAAAAAAGTACCGGCTGGCTTTCATGTCAGCTATGGTCCGACCTATTCCACGTCAAAACCAACCACTTTAGCCACTGTACCCATAGGTTATGCTGACGGATACAGCCGGCTGCTGTCTTCAAAGGGCCATATGCTGGTACATGGAATCAAGGCTCCCATAGTTGGCAGGGTATGTATGGACATGACCATAATCGATGTCGGACATATTCCTGATGTCTGTGTGGAAGATAAAGTGATAATATTCGGTCGTCAGAATGACGCAGTCCTGACGGTTGATGAAATTGCCGAAACCCTTGATACAATAACCTATGAAATAGTCTCATCAATTACTGCACGAGTACCCAGAATCTATATTCAGAACGTTTAAAAAATAGGTCGTTAAAAAAAAATTAAAATACCCGTCCCACCACAGATAAGTACCTGATCATATATTATGTAACAATCCGTAGGGGCAATCCCTTGTGGTTGCCCTTTGCTGAAAATACAAAATGTTCCGCTTTCAAGGTCAACCACAAGGGATTGCCCCTACGAAAATATTAAAAAATTATTGATCGGGTACTTAATGCATATCAAAAGTTTTTTTTACAACCCTGACAATCCGTTCCTGTCAATGGCAAAATTTCCCCAAGTCTGACAAGTTGGCATTACCTCAAGTCTGTTCACATTTATATGAGGCGGCAGAGTTGCCACAAAAAAGACTATCTCAGCTATATCTTCGGCGGTCAGCGGGTCTGTCTGCTCATACACCTTGTTGGCTTTCTGAGCATCCCCGTGAAAACGGACAACCGAAAACTCTGTTTCAGCAAGACCAGGTTCTATATTGGTCACCCGTATGTTCGCTCCAAGAAGATCGGCTCTCAGGTTACGTGAAAACTGTTTGACAAACGCCTTGGTAGCACCATAGACATTTCCGCCCGGATAGGGATAATCTCCTGCTATTGATCCTATATTAATGATATGCCCCATGTTTCTTTTCACCATTTTCGGGAGAATATTCCGCGTACAATATACAAGTCCTTTGATATTGGTGTCTATCATTGTCTCCCAGTCTTCCAGATCTGTCTCATGAGACGGTTTAAGCCCCAGAGCAAGACCGGCACTGTTAACAAGGATATCCACATTTTCAAACTCTTCCGGCAAATTCGATATTTCCGATTCCACGCTTTTCTTCTGCCTTACATCAAGACCTATAATATGAATCGGTGCTTTGGAAGAAAGACTTTCCTGCAATTCTTTCAATCTGTCTATCCGTCTGCCTACAAGAATTATGGGCCGTCCGAGTTGAGCAAACATGACAGCACAGGCTTTTCCAAACCCGGAAGTAGCGCCGGTGATGAATATACTTTTTTGCATGATTTCTTCTCCTTTCAGCTTGATAATCAAATTAATCAATCCGGAAAATACAGAACCAAACTCAATTGAGTATCCTGGAAATATCATTCTCAAATTACGAGGTCAAGAAATGAAAGGCCATGAAATAAATTGACATTAAAAAAATGGAGAAAACCCGGAATTTAAAAATTTTAATCCCCGAATCTAAAATATTTTTAACCCATGTTTATCTAAAATAGCAGAGTTCCCCAGTTTCCGGATGCAAATTTACGTACATATCTTAGATTCAAATATGGCACAAAATTTGCAGAATTATTTTTTCGATCTTTTCATTGCATATTATTAAGGAAGGAGGCGTCCATGATAATCGAAATTCCTGGTGACTATCGCCCATCAGAAAACGAACAATACATGAATAACAGGCAGATCGAATATTTTCGCCTGAAACTTCTCAGGTGGCGGGAACAATTGATTGAGGATTCACAAAAAACTCTGCAACGCCTGAAAGAAGAGGATCTTGGTATTATAGAAAGTGTCGATAGAGGTGTACTGGAATTCGACACGGCCTTTGAACTGAGAACTCGTGACCGCTATCGAAAATTGCTGGTAAAAATAGACAAGGCTTTAGGCAGAATTGGGGATGGAACTTATGGATACTGTGAAGACACCGAAGAAGAAATAGGTATCAGACGGCTGGAAGCCAGGCCCATAGCCACCCTTTCCATAGAAGCTCAGGAACAACACGAAAGAGACGAAAAAAAATGGGCATAATATTATATTTAATGATAAAAAGATTTGAGCAGGCAGTGGCGCGCCACTCAAATCTTTTGACAAGTTTTTTAAAAACTATTTTTGTGCCGGACAGCATAATGACCTTTCAGCCCGTTTACTGTCGTCATTCGTTTCGCGCTCAATCTCAACATTACTTTTCTGGGGTTTTTTCCGAAAATCTTTCCAAGAGCTGCGTGATGTCTCGGTCTGAGTAGAATCCGCACGATCCTCTTGCCCCTTTTAAGCTTTGAACGCGCCTTGACAAAACGGTACATGCCCGGAGGAATCCTGATAAATACGTCTTCGTTTCCGGCAGGTCCCTTTCTTACAAAGCAAATTCGGGACAGGGATAATTTTTCCAGTACTGCGTCATCTTCCGCCCGCATATCGGGAGTGTATCCTCCCTCCCCTGCCCATACGTCATGTCCAAGCAGGGGGACACAGACAAGCAAAAATACAATAAATACAGACCATTTCATCACTCCGCAGAAATTTGTTCGTTTTTTTACCATAAGATCCTCCTTTCTTGAGCAGCATAATAAATTTTCTCACATTATTATAAATTATAATAGTTTTATTTTATTTTTGCCAGAGCAACGGATGTGTACAGCATAATTGTTTAAAAGCTCAAATCAGAATCTTCTATTCTTTTGCTCTCCGCTTCGATTTTTTTGCTGCAAGGATTTCAGACAAGAATGGGATGTGCGATATATCAAACTTTTACAATTTCCATCTCTTCCAGTTCCGCAGGTTGGGTTTCGTTCCTCAACCCAACCTACATGACTGATTTTATCTGAATCAAAATTGTATCGATTTGTTTTCATCTTTTATGTTATCATTTGATTTTAACAATTGAGATTCAGCATCATCCTGTTCATTGTACCATTTTTCTAATAATTTTTGTTCTTCAAGGCTTAATGATTTTCCCCGTGTTGCCCTGTCATGTAATGCTTTTCCAGTTTCATCAGATAGCATTATAATTCTCCTTAATTATTTATATGAAAGTTTCTTGAGATGTTGTTATTTCAAGATGTTTTGGATGGGTTAAGCATTTAGCCATTCAAGGCTTGTCCCCAAAATCCCTGAACCATGATTACAAGGATTAAAGGATTTCCTGATCATGTAATCCTTTAATCCTTGTAATCATGGTTCAAAACTTTCATCGTTCGTTGTGACCATCAAGTCATGGGAGTTTATTAAATAAATCAAAAATGGTAAACAATGAGATTGAAATAATCACTCGATGCATTTGTTGCAAGGTTGATATCCAGCTTCAACAGCCTTTTTCTCAGTGTAGAACGATATCTTGCAGTTTTGCCATTTAAAGGCGTTGCAGTTAGGTAGATGAAAAACTTTAGATTGTGGACAAGCAAAATATGCAGAGCATCGGCTACATGCTCTATATCCTGCCATGACGGCATTTTGTCTGTTAGCAAATATTTTCGTACTATTTTCAAAATTGTAAGCCAAACAACCTTGTTTGTGAAATGATTTTTCTCCTGATGTTACGTGATATGCTACATTACTTACTGACTCATTCTTCTTTACAGCATAAAATGTTTTAAGTG
>JAUCGE010000126.1 GCA_030377965.1 Desulfobacterales bacterium HSG16 | reverse complement strand
AACTAACCGGTCTTTATAATCGAAGATACTTTGAAGAAGCCCTTGAAAGAGAAGTGTCAAGAACCAAAAGATACTCCACTGAACTCGTACTCTGTATGGCAGATCTGGATCATTTAAAAAAAATCAAGCTAGTGTATGGCGAGTTTTTTATATAAGCATCAAAACAGTATTTGGTGTGATGATAAATGTCCAATAAATCAAATAGTTATACTTTATTTTTGATATAAAATTTTTTTTTTGTTATAGAGTTAAATGTTTGATATGAAAGGGATAAGTTATATAATCATCACCAGATTTTGCTAATAATTCTCAGGTTCGACAAAGATTAACTTTGATCCAGAACTTTCCTGATTGTTTTAGCTAATACACTTTTTACAATCGGCTTCATGACTAAGTCTCGAATACCAATCTCTTTTGCTTTTTCATCGTTAATTCGGGAACTGTATCCAGTGCAAAGGATAATTGGAATGTCAGGTCTAATTTGCAGCAGTTCTTTTGCAAGTTTATCCCCGGTTATTTCCGGCATGGATATGTCTGAAATGATGAGATCAAATTTGTCAGGACGGGTTCGAAATGTTTCCAGCGCATCTGCACTACTGGTTTTGGCAGTAACAGTATATCCAAATTGCTCCAGCATCTGAATGGCCATATCGACTATGGACTTTTCATCATCAATAAAAAGTATCCTTTCATCACCGGTTGGAACCGTTATGTCGGTTTCTTCTTCATATACAGGTTCTTTTTCAACAACCGGGAAAAATACCTTGAAAGTTGTTCCTTTTCCATATTCACTGTCAACTGAAATTTCACCATTATGGCTATTTACAATTCCATGAACAACAGAAAGCCCGATCCCACTTCCTTTGCCAATTTCCTTTGTGGTAAAATAGGGGTCAAAAATTTTATCTAAGTGTTCTTTAGCTATCCCACGCCCTGTGTCACTCACAGTTATTTTTACATATTGACCCTCATTTAGTTCTGTCTCTTGAATTATTTCATCCTTATCTGTTTCTATAATGGAAAGATTGACTTCCATGATCCCACCCTCATTCATGGCATGGGCGGCATTTATGCAAAGATTTATTATTACCTGATGAATTTGGGTTGGATCAGCCAATATAATGACTGATTCATCCGGAATAGTTTTTCGGATTTTAATACTTGTGGGAATTGATGACCGTAAAAAAATTAGAGCATCTTTAATAATTGGACAGATATTTACAGGTTTTTGCTTTTGTTCTGATGTTCTGCTGAAACTTAAAAGCTGCTGAACAATATCTTTTGCTCTGAGACCGGCATTTTTCATCGCTTCCAGGTTTTTTCTGGCTGGATTCGATTCAGGCACATTATACAATGCCAGTTCGGCATTGCCGATAATAACGCTGAGCATATTGTTGAAGTCATGAGCAATCCCTCCGGCTAATGTTCCTATTGCTTCCATTTTCTGGGATTGTTGGAGCTGTGATTCTATTTTTTCTTTTTTGAGGGCTTCTTCAAAGTATCTTCGATTATATAGGCCGGTTAAATGGTCTGTAGTTGACAATTTTATCATTAAATTCTGGGCTTCAATCAAATCTTTTTTAAGGCGTGCTTTTTCCAGTGTGTTGTTTATTATTCTGGAAAGGGCCAGAACACTGGTTTTAAATTTAGGGAGATATTCATAGGCACCGGCCTGGATGAACTTAGATGCAATCATTTCATCGCCCTGGCCGGTAATAACAACAACCGGCAAATAAAAACTATTTTGCTCCATTAGCTTTAAAAAATCAAAACCATTTCCATCAGGGAGCTGGTGATCCAGAAAAATCAAATCAAATGATTCGTTGTGCAAAGCATCTATTCCACTGTTTATGTTTTCTGCCCGGAATATGGAAACATTATCAATTTTTCCAATTAGAGCTTTAAGAAGTGCAAAGTCAACCTTGGTGTCTTCGACAGAGAGGATTCTTATTTCAGAATCAAAGGTTATCTGTTTTGATTTTGTTTTTTTTGCAGGCTGAATGTCAATGGGAATATTCTGATGAATTATTTTTATTTTTTCCAGTATTTCAAATAATTTTTGGCTGTCTTCATCTATTTTTGCCAGCTTAATATCCAGCATATCCTTATTTTCGTATACTTTTTTAATTGAGCTGATTTGGGCAAGCAATGCTAATAAAGGCTGATTTAGTTCATAGGCTATGGCTCCTGATAGTTGCAGAAGGACTTTGAGGCGTTCTTCCTGGATAACAGATTTTTGTTGTTCCAACATTTTTTTGTTGGAACTTATCAGAGCTTCTTCAGTTTTTTTTAATTCAATAGTTCGGGTTTGAACAATTTGCTCTATTTCATCCATTTTTAACGCTGTTTTTTTAAACAGGTTCCATTTTTTCGTCAGAGCACTGGCTAACTGGGCTACTTCTGCTGAATCAAAGGGTTTTTTTAATATAAGGAGCTGATCAGTTTTACCAAGACGTTTAACAATTTCGTCCCAGGAATAATCAGAAAAAGCTGTACAGATTACAACCTGAACATGTGGATCAATTTTCCAGAGGTGTTCGATAGTCTCCAGACCATCCCACCCGGGAGGCATTCGCATATCAACAAATGCCAATGCATAGGGGCGGTTTTCTTTAAGTGCCAGGGAAATTTTTTCAACACCAATGGCTCCCTGAGGGGCATAATCCAGTTCATAGGTATTTATGTTCTTTTTTTCATTGAGTTCTTTACCAAAAAAATCAGCCGCGAGGGTGTCTATAGATGTTTCATCCTTAGTATCTATAAGTATAGTTTTAAAATCATTAAAAATATTCTGGTTGTCATCAATGATTAAAATTCGGCTGCTGTCATTCGTCACAATTATGTCCTATTGGTTTTAAATTTGCCACACTATTTATTATTAACAATCCTGCATATTAAGCTACGCAACATTTTATTTTGTTATTGGTTTAATACGAGTATCATTAGAATAAATCAATAATAATATGGAAAAGATAATAGTGAAAAAATATAGTTTTGGATTTTTTTTAATCATGTAAAACATAAGAACACATTCCCGGTCAGAGCCTGGGAACGACAGGCTGTTACGCAACACCACTTTTAGCCCAATTTTCAAGCGGCATGAAATTTTTAATCCTCAAAGTACTCAATGTATTCCTGCGGTTAAAAATTTTATGCCACTTAATCTTGAACAAAAATTGGCTCAACCGGAACTGATGTGGTAAAATCATCCATTTTTGTCATTTTATCATTATTAAACAAGTAGTTATGACAAAATCAAAAAGTATTGTATGTTTGACCCTTTATGCCCTTGTAAAAGCATTGATATATTAGCAATACTCTGCTTAACTATTTGATTTTATTAACCACATTAATTCCGGTTGACGGGGTAAGCACCCATATGCATCAAGCTAAGGAATATATATACTTATAAAATCCCCCCCGCCCCCTTTAAAAAAGGGGGAGTTCCGTAAATTTCAATTTTCGGTATTTCTCCCTTGAAATGCGAATCTGTTGACTTAAAACATATTATTTAATTTGTTATTACGAACATTCTTAAAATTATCTATCATTTTTGGATGGCGAAACTCCCCCCTGTCATAAGCTTGTCAAGGGGGGTTTTTATGTTTTTTTCATCCTCCATATTGCGCAAAAATTCTGTTAAATATCTTGTCAAAAAATTTTGTTAAAATATCTTGTCAAGATTTTAATTTTGATCAAGCTCAGGGCATTGGGACTAAATTCAGTGCCAATTAATTATTTCCGGCTTGCTTTCAGAATTTTTACACTTTTTATTTTTTTTGATCATAGTCGATTTCATAGGTCGATGAATATGGTATTCCAAACCTGTCACATTGAATGTCCGTTTTATAACGTCATCAGATCAGCTACCTTGAAAATTTTATCATATCGATCTTCCAGAGGGTGCGCTCAAGACTTTTTGCGAATCTTTGTAATACAATACAAGATCTTTGGGGGGAGTGGAGGTCACCCAATGAAAGTCGACTATGAACACATCTTTATAATTTTATTTTGCTCTCCTTTTTTATTTTTTCATTTTTAATTATTTCTTCTGATTATTGCTTTTTATGTGTATTGTTAACATGAATTTTAAGTAGCAAAACTCAAGCATCTTACATCAAACATAAGTCGAGTATCAAAACGCTTTCCCTGTGCAACATGCCATAAAGCTGCTGCAAGTTTACGCGTAACCGCCATTATAGCTTTCATTTTTACTCCGCTATCCCTTGTAACTTTTTTACTATACCACGCTTTAACTATTTCATCTTGATTTATCAATCGCAAAGAAGCAAAGTAAAGCCATCTTCTTGCCCGTCCTGAACCTCTTTTAGTTATCGTTAATTTACCCTGATGCTTACCACTGCTTTTTTCTTTTAAATTTAAACCTAAACTTTTTATCCATTGACTTGAAGATTTATAATTGCAAGGAGAACCTGCTCCAGATATAAGAACAGCTGAAGTTGCCATCCCAACTACTTTACCCATATCATGAGCCGAACTTTCAGATTTTGTAATATTTTCTACTTTTCTTTTTGATTTTTTTAACTGTTTCTGGACATCTCGAATTCTATTGGATAAATATTTAAACTCCTCTTCTTCAACCTGGGTCATATAAAGTCCAACGGTATTTGAGGATGATTCAATAATGTTCTCTATCTTCTTGTCTGCTAAAAAAGACCCGCCAACAGATTTCATCAATCGTCTTGCTTTATTTGATACAGCTGATATCGATTTTGGTCCACCAATTTTGCTAAATAATTCAAGCAAACTAACGCTATCTAAACCTAAATGATTTGTTGCCTCCGGCCAATGCCTTGAAATCAAGGCTTCTAATCGGTTAAGCTCTTGTTGCAAATTCTTGTGTAAACAATCCATTGTATTGACTGCGGCAGATAAATCTCTTTCATTTTTTGATCTAAGTGGCCATAGTTCGCTTGCTCCATCCCAGTGTAATTTGGCAACAATTGCTGCAGATTTTGCATCATGCCAGCTTGGTACACCATCATAAACCTCAGCTGCATCGTGAGTCCTTTTGGCACTTACACGATAAACATCTATTCCTTCTAAAATAAAAGCATTTCTAATTGGATCTCCATAAGTCCCTGTAGGTTCTAACGCAACTTCAAAAGATTTGGCTGATAAATTTGTTATCAAGGAAACAAAGCCTGCACTTTCTAATGGATGTTCCCATTTGATTGTTTGTAACACATCTCTTTTTTCATCCATTAAAGATGCAAAATATTTCGTTTTTGCTGCATCAATACCAACAACAATTTTTTTACCTGCAACACTTGCATTTATTTTTTCAATATTAATTTTATTGATTTCTACACCTTTATATGCTTTTTTTTTCATTACAATGTCCTCCTTTTTTTGTTAAGTTTTTAATGGGTAAAAAAACTTTATAAAACATTTGGAGGACATTTTTCTACACTTTTTATTTCCCCTTATTATAGCTGACTTTTTTAAAGGGGCGCGCGGGGGGGGATTTTTATGTAACTGTTTGAAATTAAAAAATTTCTTCAACCATTAAATCTTAGCTTGATGCATATGGGGTAAGCACCACACCAGTTCCGGTTGAACCCAAAAATTGTCATTCCGTAACAGCCTGACGAGGTCAAAAATTACTTCAATTTTTATATCTTAAGCTTGACGCGTATGACTAAAGGGGTACTGTCATTTTATGTGTAAGCTTAATAGTGCGTATTTTTTTATGCAGCCGGTAAAAATGCTTTTATTTTTTTTATTAGAAAAGAATCTCTTTCTGGGATTTTTTCCTGCTGATTTTTTCTGAGTCTAAAAGCATAGCTGTTTACTTTTCGTTCATCTATGGGTGTACCATCCTCATAGAAAAAGAAGAATGGAATTTCCTTGTGATGACGAAGGAGACTCTCTTCAATCAGGCTGTTGTCACAGCCCCAGCAGCTTGTCATCACAACACCGTCATAATCTCCTTTTTCCTGGTAATACAAAACACTTCCCGCTGCATAACCTGATCCGCCGTTTATTCCGGGATAAATAATGCTTTCAGCTTTTTTTAATACAGCTTTCATATCAGGCATGGGAAGCCATGGGTGTTTTTTACGGACCATTTTGTAAAGGTTGTTTCGAATGGCTTCCATTGTTAGTGTGTATATAAAATTCTGGCCGGGGTTACTGCCTCTGCCGAAAAGAAGATGGGGATGGGAACGGGCAAGATACTCTAAAAAGTCCACCATCGGTTCAGAAACTATTCTAACACCTTTTTTCCCCAGCATTTTAAAAAGACCTGCGTTTGCTACGTCGCTTCCCTTGGTAAGGATATCTCCTGAAGCAAGAACAGTTTGATAGGGTTTATTTCGGTCTTTGTTTTTTTCCATGTTAGCGAATAATTTTGCCGCTTTTTTTATAATAAAATTTAATTCTGCCCATTGCAGGCTGTTTTGAGCCGGGCTTGCTAAGCCATTCCAGACCGGACGTTCAACCAGGGAAATGATTTTGGTACTATATTCCCTGTAAATACGTTCAGCCTGCTGGGGATATTTGTCTAAAGCCATGTGATAAAGGTACATCTGCCTGATAATATCATGTGCTGTAAGCGCTGTGATCAGCTTGGCAGACATTCCCGGCCCCCCGGCAACTTTCAGGGATTCCACTGACACCAATTCATCCATGCCCATTTTTTCAAGATTAAGACTGTCTTTTACACCAAAAAGGCCGGCTCTGCACATTTTTCCTGATAACTGGAGGAGCTTTGTTTTTTTGGTTGGGGGATTTTTTTCAAGGTATTCTCTAAATGCTCCCCACAGATATTGATAGGATTTACATTCTTTTCCTGAGCAGTCTTTTGGGCCAAGCGCCATGTTTTCTTCTGAAAGGGGAGGGGCTGCCACAGCATCAAATCCATATGATCTGTAAACAGCCGCAAACATTTCGCCAAAATGTTCCATACCGCTTAAAAAAACATATTTTACATTTCGATCAAGGTATTTCTCTTTTTTTTGTTTATAATTCACAAAAGACAAAATATCTGATTCTTTATTCTCTGGTTCAATAGCTTTTTCATCAATATATTGGTGTACTGATTGTAAAAATGCCTGAATTCTTGTAACAAAACCTGCTGCTCCACCATGGCCGTCGCTTTCCAGAACAGTGTGAGGATATCCTTTTAAAATTGACTGAAAAACATGTTCTGTAAAAGATGCAGGTCCGCAGCCAAAGGAAGAAAGCATAAGGGGAAATACATTGTTCATTTCTCTTGCACTGGCAGCAGCTCTGATATACCGGTTCACATCTCCCCAATATAATTTTTTCATTTCAGAAACAGTTTGCGACAGAGGAAAACAGTCCATGGGAATGGGCATAGCACCATTTTGCCTTAAAATATTCGGTATGGAAGAGTTTGCTGCATTATCATGGATTACATGTAATGATCCGCATACTACAACACCGGGGATTTTTTTTCCCTTTGCATACAAAAGGGCATTTTCACCAATTTCCTGTAATGATTGTTCATAATTTCGTTGTGCTTCAGATGCTTTGACAACTGCTTTTTGAATGCGTGCAGGAGTGACCTGCAGGGTTTTGATTAATGGCTGCAGGCTGTTAATCATTTCCTTGCTTTTTAAACCAGATGAAAAGTTGATTTTTGGCTTTATTACTGTAGTTTCCCGACCCCTTGCTTTTAATGACTGTTCGATAATATCCGGCATGGCCTGCTGTGTTATGCAGGTTTGTCCGCCGACACCTTTTGAATCGTTAACATCAATAATACGAGGAAAAAATAAAAGCTGTATATTTGTGTCGCAAACAGCATGTGTAATTTTTACAGGTCCGCAGGAATCAAAACTATTGCATAAATGTTCGCCGTCAGCCAGAGAATCGGAATCTGATTTCAAAAGATGAACGGAATAACCAAGTTCATATATAAGGGTTGCAAAAAAAGGGATGTGAGCGCTGACCGAACCTGTCATGGGAATTGCAACAACAGGTTTGTATGGAATATCTTTTTCATAAGAGTCTATTAAATTTTTACGCTGAACAAAAGGATTAGGAGCGTTTTTTTCAAGTTTCTTACTGTTTTTTGCTGATACCTCATATTTAGGGCATGCTCCCCCGGATGCAGCAGATGTAGATTTTCCGTTCACTTCTATTTTGATCCTGTCAATTGGGCACATTGTCTGACATTTTGAATCCTGACATGTAAATTCAGACCGCTCTGTTATTTTAGCATTTAAAAAAGCAGAAATATCCAATGAAGATGATTCTAAAAGATTTTTTTCCCCTATTTCTTTTACTGCACAAAGACCAATGCCCCATGCACCCATTGCTCCCGGATTGGGAGGAACAATAATTTCTTTTTCGGTTATTGATGCAAGTGTCCAGGCTAAAGATGCATTGGAAGCAGGTTTCCCCTGAAAAAATATTTTTTTACCAAGGGTTCTTTGACCCATTACCCTGTTAAGGTAATTTTGAATCACTGAATATTGAAACCCTGCAAAAATATCTCCCAGTTCAAATCCGTCTTTTATAGCTTCCGCTCCGGATTCTGCGATGTAAACAGTACACATTTGCCCAAGATCCGGGGGCCTTTTGGCAATGGTTGATAATTTAACAAATTCCTGAATATCATGGATATCATAGAAAACTGATTGTTCCTCAAGAAAAGAGCCGGTCCCGGCGCTGCAGGCCATGTTCATATCGCTTTCTGTGATCCTTCCGTCATTGATCCTCACGTATTTTGCATC
Organism: Desulfobacterales bacterium HSG16; assembly: GCA_030377965.1. GTDB lineage: Bacteria > Desulfobacterota > Desulfobacteria > Desulfobacterales > HSG16 > JAUCGE01. The sequence continues at coordinate 1,942 of JAUCGE010000126.1, read as the reverse complement.
CTGACCGCCTATTTCTATGATGGACATGTCTTTTCCTTTATCAGGATCGCAGTGAATGGCTGCAGCTGAATGGGCAACAATTTCATTGATTACATATATATGTTCTTCTTTTTTTAATGCGGCCCTTGCAAGGGTTGCCACTGCTTCACGGCCGGAACCTGTTAAACCGAATGCCCTGATATCAGGAGTGCCTTTTTTGAAAATATTAGTAACGAGCCTTCTGCCTGCGTCAACCGGATTTCCATTGGTGCGGTCATAAATATCAAGAACAGGCCTGCCTGTTTCAATTGATGTTAAAACAGCTTTAGCACCGGTTGAACCAAGATCCAGGCCAAGGACAACCGGCTGCTGATCCCAGGTGCTGTCATTTTTGGGTGAAGGCATGATTGTAACCTTCTCCTTAGATTCATAAGCAGGGGGGAGTACAGTAAACCGTTTTTTCTTCATTTGGATAAGAGTTGAAGGATCATCCGGAAGAATAACTTTTGAATTATTCATAACATGATTTGCCGCAATTCCTGCAGCCCCTATGGCTTCAAAGTTCAGAGCATTGTCAGGGATAATTACTTTTTGATTCAGATTTGATTCAAATGCATTAACAAATGACTCGATTCGTGTGCATCCGCCGATAAGATAAACAAAACCGTCAATTTTATTCCTGGACAAAAGCGCACATGCATTACGTGCAACAGAGGTAAAATAACCCTTAAAAAGATCATTTGTTGATTTGCCCTGGTTTGCGTAATGTGTCATTTCACTTTTGGCAAATACTGAACATCTTGCTGTTATGGGTATGATGGTGTCTGAAAGTTTTGCGCAATTATCTGCCTGTTTTATATCCAGGCCAAAACGGCCGGCAATTTTCTGAATATTTTCACCGGTTCCGGAAGAACACTTATCATTTTCAAGGTATTGATAATGATATCTGTTTTTATTATTACTTTTAAAAAACGCTAAATTCCTCTTTGTTTTAATGGGTTTCCTTGATAAGACACTGTATCCTCTTGCACCCACACTGACAAGATTCATGGATTCTGAAAATCCTCCGTGATAGTGGAGAGCAGCTTCCTGGCATTGATCTTCAGGTAGTATTAGTGCTGGTTTGATAAATTGAGGCGCATAAAGCCCAGTGATTCCAATGGCATAACAGGAAGCTATTTTTTTTGTTAAATATAGTTCTTTGAAAACCTCTGTTATTTTTCCTTCATGGGGTATATTAACAGTTTCTTCAATCAGGAAATTTCCGTCATTCTCAATTTTTGCCAGGGCAAAACTCAATGATGCTTTTCCAATGTCAAATCCTGCAATTCGATATTTCATAAAAGTCACCTTAATAAAAATAATAATAATTTATTTGTTGTTATTGTATATTTACAAAAAAATTTACTTTTGATTATTTAATTACAACGTGACAAGGAAAAAATAAAGAGGCATACCTGACGTATTTAATGCTGAAAGTGACAAACTTAAAATAAGATCAGTGGGAAAAGTGGCAATAATTACTTTTTTAGAAGAGAACAAGTGTACTTCTATTGATGACGATGAAAAGCTGATGTAATCCTTTTGAGTGAATTTTTTCCGCCCTTTTATTTTTTAAAATAAAAGGATGAGTTCGATTCTGGACTGTATAAGGGACAGAGTGGAAAAGAAGTTTGCTGAAAAAATAACTATTGACAGCATTGCCAACAATGTTGGTATAAGTTCAAGACATTTTAAGCGCAGATTTAAAAATGCTACAGGTGATACTTCCACTAGCTATCTTCAAAGTCTTAGAATAGAAAAAGCAAAACCGCTCATTGAAATGACAAGCGAAACATTCAATGAAATAACCTGATAAATTGAAATAACCTGGCAAATAGGTTATGAAGATATAAATTTATTTAGAAGACTTTTTAATTATGTAAAAAGGGGATTTATTAAAAATGCAGGATGATCAACTGGT
>JAUCGE010000408.1 GCA_030377965.1 Desulfobacterales bacterium HSG16 | reverse complement strand
CCGCTGTGGCCAGAAAAATGCTGACAAAGAGCATTCTAAAGAATTATGAAGAGAGTACCTTTGAAATCTTTACGGCAGTTGATGGTCTGGATGGTGTTGAAAAATATAAAGAGATCAATCCGGATGTTACTTTTCTTGATTTAACCATGCCTGTAATGAATGGATATGAGTCATTGGCTGAAATGAAAAAAATTGACAAAGATGCGGTCATTATAATTACAACTGCTGACATACAAGCGAAATCTGTTTCAAATGTTATGGCTCTGGGGGCATTTACAGTACTTCAAAAACCATCCAAAGCAGATTCTGTAAAAGATAATTTAATCAAAGCAGGACAAAAACTCGCAAGAATTGAAAAAGGAAAAACTGAAGTAGGAGATTAAAACAATGAACGCTGTGCAAACTGTTAATGATGATGAAAAAGAAATTCTACAGGAGATTATGAATATTGCTTTTGGGAAAGCAACTGCTGATCTGGCTGAGGTAATCGATATTTATGTTGTTCTCAGTGTACCCAATATTGAGATTATCAATGCCGGCGCTACTCCTGATTTTATCAAAAAATCCATTGAAACGGATGAAGTAATAACTCTGATTCAACAAAAGTTTTGGGGTGAATTTAATGGTGAAGGCCTGCTGGTTTTTCCTGACAATGCCGGAAAAGAACTCATATCTGTTTTAGATGAATCGGAAGATTCATTTGGAGACAAGCCGCTTGATCATATGGAAAACGATGTTTTACTTGAAGTTGGCAATATCCTAATAGGAGCGTGTGTCGGTAAGGTAGCGGAATTGCTTAGCACAATAGTTACTTACAGCCCTCCGCAATTAATTAGAAACAATGAAGACATCAAGGAATTTCAGTTTTCATTTGATGATACCCAATCAGCCATTTTAATGAAAACACTTTTTAAATTTAAGGGACAGGATATATCCGGATTATTGCTCATTTTTACAAACCAGGAATCCATTGAATGGCTTAAAAAAGCACTAAATAATTTCAT
>JAUCGE010000407.1 GCA_030377965.1 Desulfobacterales bacterium HSG16 | reverse complement strand
TGGGATATTCCGGGATATTTTTATCGGCAGGACAAATGAAAGAGAGAAAAAAAGCGAGGAAAAAATCTGCCTGCTTCATGGACTCGGGCTTGTGGGTGTGAGAAGTGTGCTGGGCATCGAAAACGTCAAAGGCTCGCCTTTCAATATTCAAAGAAGCCTGCATATTCCAAACCTCAAACATGATGAAGTTCGTCAAATGTTTGAAAGTTATGAAAAGGAAACCGGGCAGGCAGCGGATAGCGGGGTGATTGAAAAACTCTATCGTGAAACAGCGGGGCAACCCGGCCTTACCTGTTGGTTTGCCGAGCTGCTGACAGAAACTTTCAACCCCGGAAAAGATCGCTTTTTGTCCATATCCGATTTCGAGGAAGTGTACGCTGCTGCCGCTCACACCCTGCCGAACAACAATATCTTGAATATCATCAGTAAAATTGAGGATACACCATACCGGGAAAAAGTACTCGAATTATTCAAGACGGACCGGAAGATGACCTTTAAGTTCGATGACAAATGCATCAATTACCTGTATATGAGCGGTGTGATCCGGGAAGAAAAGGTTGGTCGGTTGGAATATTATGTCAAATTTTCATCACCTTTTGTTCAAAAACGGCTGTTCAACTATTTATCGGATGAGTTATTCGACTATATGGGACGATTGGTGGAGCCTTTCGAGAATCTTGATGAGGTGGTGACAGAATCGGGGTTGAATATTCCGAATCTTTTAAAATGCTATGAAAAGTATTTAAAACGTAACAAGGACTGGCTTTTGAAAAACGCACCAAGGCGAAAGGATTTCCGAATTTTCGAGGCCGTGTATCATTTTAATTTGTATATGTATTTATTCGAATTTCTCAAAGAAACTGGAGGAATGATTTACCCGGAATTTCCCACAGGAAACGGAGCTGTTGATCTTCTCGTTTTTTATAAGGATACGACATATGGCCTGGAACTCAAGAGCTTCAGCCACGAAGCCGCCTACAAAGCCGCTCTTGATCAGGCAGCCAGATATGGCAGG
>JAUCGE010000001.1 GCA_030377965.1 Desulfobacterales bacterium HSG16 | reverse complement strand
CTAATTTTTTTACTGCATTTTCTATGCAGTCCCAAAATGGTGAATAAGCATTTGCATTGTATTCTTTTTTAGCAATTTCTATCTGTTCAGAAGCATTTATCAATGCTCCAGGCAGGTCATGTATTACAAGATTCTCAGATCGTCTCAACATACCGTTTAGTTTGATTGAAAGCTGATAAGCCTCCTTTTCAAGATCCTTTTTTTTCTGAATTTCCCAATCCTTTATTTTTCGATCCAAACTTTCATTCTCTGCTATATTATCAAGGTAGGATTCAATACCCAAAAAGGAACTGACTACTGCAAATAACGCGAGCCAACTTTTAAGTGCTACCCCAGCAAATACACCAAAAATAATACCAAGTGTGAATAAGCATCCACGGCCTGGTCTTTCGTCAGCAGAAATAGAAGGATAATTTTGTTTTGGTGGAAGAGGATCAGGAAACACAGAATAATTAAATGTGAGTTTAGCGCCTTTAGATATGCCTTTATTTTTTTGATCACTCTGACTATTGCTGCTGAAGTTAAATGCTTTTCGAATCGGTATCCAGTCTGAATATCCTTTTTTCCAAGCATAACCATTTATACCCATTTGTTTTATTTTAAATAGGGCTTGATTTTTATCAAAAGGACCTATCTGCTTACCGCTATAGGACAAATACCAGCTATCAGACATTTTGAATTGCCTCCATTTAATATAACTTCTAAGTTAACTTGCAAATTTTCCCGCATAATAATTCCGAAGACTGTAATGCGATTTCGAAAAACAGTGATTATGCGGGAAAATTTGTCAAGTTCAACGTTTGGTTGAACGGACTACGGCACAGTTTTTGCGAAAATGCTAAAGTACTGATTGCTTTTTTTCCTGCCCGCCTCGGCTGGCTTGAGTTCAACCATTGATTATCAGATATATTTGCCCTGATAACAGTCAGAAATAACTTTAACCAAGGCAAATTTGCCTTGATAACCGATCAAGCTCTTTATTATCAGAGCGAATTTTCCCTGACAATACCAAATGACGTACAATACCAACAAATTTTTTCAAAACAATTTTTAGCATGTAACGATATTGTGCATAATTTTACTATCTTAATCGAATGAATGGGAATATGTCAAGCATAAAAAAAGAAAAATCGAAAATAATGGATGATGTTCGTGATGTGATGAGACTTCAGCATTATTCGATTCATACGGAACGTTCATATTGTGATTGGATAAAACGGTTTATTTTTTTCAACATATGAAATAGCGAGATGATCTAAGGACGGGGAACTTAAAATCGAGCAATTTCTGGCTCATCTTGCGGTGCATGAACATTTTGCCCTATCAACGCAGAATCTGGCAATGAATGCTCTGGTGTTCTTATACAAAAAAGTACTAGCACCTGTGAATGTTGCAGGATTTATACACAGCCACGTATCTTATTAATAACACTATATTTTTTATAATGTGGCATTGTCAAGTTACAAAAATGACATTGACAGGTGGGTAATCCGACAGTATATTTAAATACCCTACGGGGGTATGGTACACAAACGATAAAGAGGTGAGTGGATGATAAGCGAAGAAGTCAAAAAAAGTGCATTATCGAGGCTTAAAAAGGCAGAGGGGCAAATACGCGGGATAATGAAAATGGTGGAAGATGAAAAATACTGCATTGACATCATCAACCAGATTACCGCTGCTGAAAGGGCGTTAAACGGAGTAGCAAAAATTGTTATGAAACGCCACGTAGAAAGCTGCGTAAAAGAGGCCATACTTGATGGCAGGGGCAAGGATAAAATTAACGAGCTTATCGACACAGTTTACAAATATTCGAAAAAATAAAAATTTATCAATTATAAAGTAGAAATCATGATCATTGTTCACGAACATATGCACACATAAAAATCGGAAAAGGTTGAGAACATAAAATCAATAGCTTACATTGATTTAAATAGGAGAAGTCATGGAAAAGAAACTTTTTGTGGATGGAATGTCCTGCATGAATTGTGTCAAACGGGTGGAAAAGATAATCGGAAAATATGAGGGCGTATCAAATGTATCCGTCAGCCTGGAAAAAAAAGAAGCTCTTTTTAGCAGTGATTCAGAATCTGTCGATATGGAGCAGATGATAGAAGAGATTCAGAAATTCGGTTTTACAGCCAGGGAAAACGCCTGATTTAAAAGACAGGAGATCAAACAAAATGAAGACCGAGACTATCCCTGTTTATGGAATGATGTGCGACCATTGTGTAAAAGCTGTCACTATGGCCATTGAAGGTATTGAAGGAGTCTTCGAAGTGGAGGTTTCCCTCAAAAATTCGAACGCTGCGGTAACCTTTGATGAAAAAAAGACAGATCTGGAACAATTGAAAGCTGCCATTATCGAAGACGGTTTTGACGTAAAACCACCAGAAACAGAGACAGTCCTGGATTCGGATAAAGAGACGGCTTTGGTAGAAAATGGAATAAAAGCCACAGATTCAATTTCATTTCACATCCGGGGAATGACTTGTACAAACTGTGCTGGAGCTGTTGAAAAGGCTCTTGCTGGAGAGGCCGGGGTTAAAAAGGCCGGGGTCAACTTTTCCGTTGAAAAATGCTTTGTCGAATTTGATCAGGGCCTGATGGACGAGCAAAGAATTTTTCAGGTTGTCAGCAACGCTGGATACGAACCGGTCAGAGAAGAAGATTTTTCAAAAAACTCAAAGGGGCCGGGCAAAGAGACATTTCGATTTATTTTTGCCCTATCCCTTACGATCCCTCTCGTAATCTTGATGTACACTATGCCTTTTGGACATGTAAAGACCAATTATATAATGTTTGTTCTTTCAAGTCTTGTCCAGTTTGTATCAGGGCGAACCTTTTATGAAGGAGCCTGGAATTCACTCAAAAATCGCATGGCAAACATGGATGTTCTCATTTCTATGGGAATTTCGGCAGCCTATTTTTACAGCGTCTTTTCCCTGTTTTTTCTCGATCCCGGCTCACATACTTTTTTTGACAGTTCGGCAATGCTGATAACTTTCATCATGACAGGGAAAATGCTTGAGGCCAGAGCAAAGGGAAAAACCGGACAGGCTCTGGAAAAACTCATATCTTTACAGGCCGACACTGTCAGAATACAGGAAAACGGGGAACAGATCATGGTTCCCATATCCCGGATTGAGGTTGGGGATATTGTGATTGTCCGTCCTGGAGAAAAAATTCCGGTTGATGGCGAGATAATAGAAGGAGCTACAAGCGTTAATGAATCCATGATCACGGGCGAATCCCTTCCGGTGGAAAAAAAGTCTGGAGATAAGGTCATTGGTGCTACCATAAATAAATCCGGGGTGATAACAGTCAGAACGGACGGAACTGGTAAAGATACAATGCTGTCCCGGATAATAAAAATGGTCGAAGATGCTCAGGCAGATAAGGCTCCAATACAGCGTCTGGCCGATATTGTTTCAAACTATTTTGTCCCCGTCGTTGTCGTTATTGCAATTGCAACTTTTATCATCTGGTTTTTTGTAATAGATATTGCTCCTCCTGACGGTTCCACCCGGTTTATTTTTGCATTTCAACTTATGATCGCGGTTCTGGTGATAGCCTGTCCTTGTGCGCTTGGCCTTGCGACTCCTACAGCTATTATGGTAGGAAGCGGTGTGGGGCTGAAACGTGGAATCCTTTTTAAGAGAGCATCTGTTCTTGAAAACATCTCCGGGCTTGATGTAATGCTTTTCGACAAGACCGGAACTATTACAAAAGGAGAACCTGAAGTATCTGGAATTTATCCGTTAGTAGAAATATCTGAAAACGATCTTTTGAAGATAGCGGCAAGTATTGAGACAAATTCTACCCATCCTCTGGCAGAAGCCGTGGTGAAAAAAGCTGTCGAGCAAAATATTTTTGTTGATGAGACTAAAAACGCAAAAGAAATTGAAGGGTACGGAACGAGCTGTACTCTTGCAGATGGAAGTATCGCAAAAGCTGGTAATCTGAAATTTGTCAGCAAGACGATAAAATCTCTATCTGAGGTAAAAAAACTGGGGGAGGAATTATCGAACCAGGGTAAAACCACTATTTATATTCTGGTCAAAGATCAGGTTATCGGGATAATAGCACTTTTTGATACCATAAAAAAGGATTCGCGAAAGGCTGTTCAAAAACTTCACGATATGGGGATAAAAACAGCTCTGATATCAGGGGATAATTACCGTGCGGCCCGCACAGTTGGAGATGAAGTTGGTATAAGTGAAGTAGAGGCAGAAGTGCTGCCCGAGGACAAAATAAGGATTGTCAAAAAATGGCAGGAAGCAGGTTATATAACCGGTATGGCGGGGGACGGGATAAATGATGCTCCCGCCCTGGCCCAGGCTGATATAGGCATTGCAGTTGGTTCTGGCTCGGATATAGCAAAAGAGACCGGGGATGTAATCCTTGTCAACAATACTCTCCTGGATGTGGAAAGATCAGTAAGACTGGGAAGAAAAACCCTGACCACGATAAAAATAAACTTTTTCTGGGCATTTTTTTATAACATCCTTATGATTCCGGTAGCAGCCGGAATATTATATCCTGTAAACGGCCTTACATTGAAGCCTGAATGGGCATGTATCGCCATGTGGTTTTCATCTCTGACGGTTGTGGGCAATTCCCTCCTGCTGAAAAGATTCGGTAAAAAACTTGATGACTGATTGTTTCAAAAAACTATTTTGAAACAATCGTACCCGGCAGAACCTCTACAACAGGCAGAGCGTCTAAAAACATACCATCTGCAGAAGAGTTTATCTCTATTGCGGCAAGCCTGCGGTTCGAAGAATATATGATACAGGCAGCATCCCTGATGTTTTGAAGAAAAATTTCTTCCGCAGTTTCAACGATACGGGCATGGCCTGCCAGGTTCATAACTTTTGCAGCGATCTCTCTGCCTTCTGCATCAATGGCCTTGAAGTTGATTGAAGCAGACTGGCTTTCCGTATTCGCAAGGACTATCATAGTTGTATCATCAGGGTCAGTTATTGGGAACAAACCTGATTTAAAACTACTGTTAATGCCGCCCACCGAAGCCATTCGATCTCCGCTATAGGCCCCTGTCAATGTAAATGCGCTGATACCGCTGCCGGCGTTTAATTCAAACCATGCAGTGTTTTCGGGCAATTTCATAGCCGTCGTGGTTTTAAAATACTTTTCTTTTCCATCCAATGTAACTTCAAGCTCTTTCAGCAATGTTCCTGTTTTTGTGTAAGGCATAATCGATAATTTTGTGATGGAATCGGAAGGGTTATAAAGGACAATACCTGTCCATAAACCTGCCTGATCAGCGATATAGGGAAAATAAAGATTTTGAGCGACTTTACTTTTCAAGGAAACACCGCCCATGAAATCGTTCGGAGCTTTATCTGTGTTAGCAAAAAGAGCCAGCCCGATGATGTCGGTAGTACCTGAAATTACTGCTGATTTGATGCCTGGCGTTGGTTTGCCATCGAACAGTTGTCCTATGGTAAATGCCCTGTGTTCACGGGCTGCCAGAGGAATTGTGATGCTGTCACCGGTGTTGAATATTATATTGGGGTTTTGTGGGAAACTGGATATGTTGACAAGATTTATGCCCGTCCACCAGTTTGTATTCGATACAATATGGGGTATATGAATATCACCAGTATTCAACTGATTCACAGCAGGTATTGCAGCACGATATTTTCCCTCAATAAAAAATTTGACATATCCTGCGACTGCACCAGATGTTGATTCAAAGGTCATATAGCTGATCTGAGCTGGATTTTCAAATGCCTGGCTGATTTTCAGGACTATATGGTTCAATGCTTTTATGCTGATTTCTTTTCTTTCCGAAAAAATTTCCTGCCCGGTTCTATCATATACATGTAAAATGCCGCTTATGTCAGAGGGGCCGGAGTTGATCAAGCCTGCTTTTGTATCAAAAACACCCCCGCTTGCAATATGGGAAAAGTAAAGGGTGGAAACCGCTTCTGTCTGGTTTGGAACATATTGATCTATAAAACCAATAAAATCGGAAACCCGTGTGTATGAGCCGTATGAGCCTCTTTGAGCGCATTCACTTCCTGTTCCCGAGCTGACTATACCTGCCTGCTTCCATTGGCCGTCTTCGGAAATCACAAGAGGGCCTCCAGAATCGCCGAAACATGAATCCTTGCCGCCTTCAAAAAATCCCGCGCATAAAATAGTCTCATCCATCTTAAAATCAATGGTGTAATCCGGCGTGATAGACCTGGTACACTCAATGTTGGAAACTATGGGCAGAGAAACCTGCCGCATTTTTGCTGGATATTCTTCCTCATATTGCTGGTTCCATCCGATTGTACTTCCCCAGCCTGTTACAATAGACTCTTTACCTTCCAGGGTACTTTCTCCTCTGTATAGAGCAAGTGTTTCACAGGATGTCACTTCGTTTTCCAGTTCCAGAAGAGCAATGTCAGAATCGGAAGTGTCATCATTGCCATCGTACCAGTAAGGGTGGCGAATGATTCTTTTTACTTTGACTCTTATTCCAGTATCATTTTCAAGATCGTGAGCCTTTAAGACAACTTCCACATCTTCAGGTTTCAACAATGCCATATCTTCAAGGCAATGAGCTGCGGTGAGTACCCATCCTGGATGAATAAGAGAAGCTCCGCAAAACTGACTGGAAGCAGCAGGCCTGCCCGGTTCTACAAGAGCAGCCATCCACGGCCAGGCATCTTCATCCACTACTATAGCACCGCCCACAATTCGCCTTGCCGATTCACGAGACAAAATTGGTTTGTCTATCAGATCACCTGAATCAGCCTGAATCGGTGATATAAATATAAGAATTATACAGATGATTGACAGCAACATTGACAGCAATGGTTTTTTCATGTCATGATTTTGATAAAATTTGTTTGACTTCATATTGCACCTCCCGGAAATTGAAATAAAATATTCTACGTTGCTGCAAAGAGTGAATAGTAGAAATATGAAGCCTTTACAGCGCCTTGAATACGAGTACAACCTTGCCTGATATCGAGTATATTATTTTTTGGGGGTTCCCTTATGCGTCATCAAGCCAGTTTATACACCATTGTTCGAAAAAAACCAGGCTCCATATTTTTTCGCTTAAATCCCTTCCTGGTTTCGAGCTGCCTGAAAGCAGTTTTTCGATAAAAACCGGGTTAAAAAGTCTCCGATTTTTGAATCTGTCAGATAAAAGAAGGTCTGAGCAGTATTCGGTAAATTCGTCCTTGAACCAGGTCGTAGGCATGTTGAAACCCATTTTTTTCCGATATAGAATTTCATTTGGTAAATGCTTTTCCAGCGATCTTTTGAGAATATATTTTTTTTCCGAATTTTTCATATGAAATTCAGAAGGTATGGTTCCGATCCATTCCAAAAGTGTATGATCTAAAAGAGGCGCTCTGGTTTCTAAGGAACAAAGCATACTTGCTCGATCCACTTTTGTAAGAATATCCTCTGCCAGATAAGCTTTTACGTCCATATATTGAAGCCGTGAAAGCGTTGCAGCCCCTCTGGAATCATCATAAAACCGCTTGAGAAATCTAAAATCTTCGTTATAAAATTCTGGAGCAGACTCCGAAGATCGGCACACATCTTCGTGAAACAAATCCTTGAAATAACCGGGCTGACTGTGGGTGATCATGCCTGCAAAGCGTGAGAAATCCTGTCTTGACAGATGGCGTAAGATTCCCTGCCCCTTCATTCCGTATGGCATTTTTTCAGAAATTGTTTTAAAAATCATAGATCGAAGTTTTGCCGGAATCACGTCTGCCTTCATAAACTTGAAATAATTGGAATACCGGTCATATCCGGCAAAGGTTTCATCACCGCCGTCACCGGAAAGAATCACGGTGACATGTTCACTGGCAGCCTTTGATACATAATAAGTCGGAAGAGCTGAAGGATCTGCAAAAGGTTCGTCATATTGCCATGCCAGTTTATTTATCACATCAATGGATTCGGGTTTGACTATTATTTCATGGTGATCAGTGCCATATCTTTGGGCTACCATGCGGGCATATTCGAGTTCACTGAAATCGCTTTCCTCAAACCCGATAGAAAAAGTCTTTACCGGTGTGTCCATGACATTACTCATCATGGCCACCACAGCGGAAGAATCGATCCCTCCGCTTAAAAATGCGCCCAGAGGCACATCGCTGACCAGACGAAGCTTCACCGATTGGACCAGCCTTTCTTCCAGTTCTTCCATACACTTTTCCTCTGTCATGGAATAGTCCGGGCGATAATCAAGGTCCCAATAGGGTCTGACGGAAATGTCCAGAGTAAATGAATCTGTGTCTGAAACTCGAACAGTCATGCAATGAGCTGGCGGCAGCTTGAATATTTTCTTGAAAATAGTTTTTGGAAAAGGGACGTAAAGATATGTCAAATAGTCTTTTAATGCAGACATGTCGAGTTCGCGCTCTATTCCGTCTGCCTGCAATATGGATTTAATTTCAGATCCGAACACCAGCCTGTTTTTATCGAAATAATAATAAAAAGGTTTCTTGCCGAGTCTGTCCCTTGCACAGAAAAGAGAGCGATTTTTCTTGTCCCAGATGGCAAAAGCGAACATGCCCCTGAAATAATCGACACAATTTTCTCCATAGGCTTCATAAGCGTGAAGAAGAACCTCGGTGTCTGATTCTGTTAAAAAAACATGCCCTTTTTTTTCCAGATTTTCCCTTATCTCTTTGAAATTATAGACTTCACCGTTATAGGTGATCCAAAGATTTTCGTTCTGGCAGGACATTGGCTGACTGCCAGCAACAAGGTCGATGATCGAAAGTCGCCGATGTCCCAGCCCAACAGGCCCGTCAACATGAATTCCATGACCATCAGGCCCTCTGTGGGACAAAATGTCGGTCATCTTCCGTAATTGTTCGGATATTGAAGAAGCCTCCCAGCCCTGGATAATTCCGGCAATTCCGCACATTGGACAATCCCTCTCTTTTTAGTGTGGCACAAAAAAGTAAAACGGCATCAGAAACCCGGCAAGGCCGTCTGATATTTTCTCTTTTCTTCGTATGTTCCCATCTATCAGATTCTCCATATGTCTCATTCTTCAGTTTTTTTGAAAAAAACATTACGAAGATAACGGATAAAAGGCCCCGGATCATCAAAAGCGAAAATAGCCGGACAGACTCTTTTCATAAATCCAGGCCCAGGTATCATGTGCAGAAGATGACAGATATGTTTTTTCTTCCGGATAACATGGTTGATAAAGGGAAGTTCGAATACCCAGTACATTCCTGCATTCGCAGGTTTTTTTACAGTTTCTGTTTCGCTCAAACCGCAAAGATCGGCAAAACTGATATATCCAAGATTACACCCGCATCGGGCAGCCAGATCAATCTGCAGCCAGGGTCTTGTATTGATCTCAATGAGCTTGTACTGTCCGTCGTTTTCATCAAGTTTGAATTCCGCTTCTGCAAGGCCGTAAAAACCGATATCACAAAGAAATCGTACCAGTCGCTCTTCCAGAGATATAGGAAGAAATTCTGATTTGACCAGTATACCGATACCGTTTCCTTCAGGACTCTGGCATATTTTCTTGAAAGATGAAACTCCTAATGGTTTGCATGACCTGCTGATATAACAGCACACTGAAACTACATTTTCGTCTGATCCTGGAATCATTTCCTGAATAAGATGGGGCATACCGGAAGTACATTGCTTTGAAACCATCTGAAGCAATTGTTTTTTATCTTTTATGATTTCTGTCTTGAAACCAGCACCGGTAAAAACCATATATCCGTAGAGTGGCTTGATTACAGCAGGGAAAAAATTCCATTGGCTTTCTTCTGTAAAATCAATGTCCCCGCCCTTCACTACCATCATTTCAGGGACTCCAATACCATTTTTTTTCGCCTCTTCTGCCAGGCTGGCTTTGTTGTTTACCAACTCAATTTTATCGTGTTCAGGCAGGCATAACCTGAAAAATGGCTCTAATAATTTTCGATGTTTTGACAACAAAAAAACATACTCGTCCCTGTCCGCGTACAAGACTGGTTTTTCAACAAATCCTGCGCCGAAATCTTTGATATATTGAGCCAGTTTTTCACCGGCCAGGCCATTGGGGAGAACATGTTTTTTTCCGTATCTGCTCCAGAAAGTGTTGTCAATCGTGTCAAAATCAAGACTGAAGACCATTACACCTGCCCGGCCAAGGCTTCGGGCTAGGGATAGACCAGTTATGGACGCTCCGAGTATGACAGCTGAATTTTTCTTATTCATTTTTTCCTCATGATTTTCCTCATGAATGGTAATATCATATTGATTTTTTTCTTTGCATTGCCCGATTTAAAACATCATCTGGATGCGTTTGTTCAATTGTTCCATCTTTCCAGCGACGGTTCGAACAAATGGCATCTTTGGGACACTGGCATTTTTTGAGTCCTGAAACCAACCGGGATTTCGGGCTGCATCTTTCATTGTTCTGACTTCGATTTTCGATTGATTTCTGACAAGATAGTCACATAATTGTTCAAATCTTCGGATATTTATAAAAATTGGTTTTCCGATATTATTCTTATCGTCTTTTATATGAACGAACTCAAAAGAATGAAATATGATCACGATATCATTTAATTCGAGATTGTCCGCATTTTGAATCATCCATTCGGTTTCAGGATGGCTTAAAGCTGTGATCTGCATATGACGGGAGGTTCTTTTCAGGCCGAATCTGCCAGACGGGCTTAAAATATTGCGCTCGTAAAAACAGGTCAATGGCATTTCGATTACTTTGTTTTCATAAAAAAATGGCTGATTATAATTATTTTGCTCACTGTCATATCCAGACCCGCCAAATCTGGAAGAATCTATCTTGCAGGTTTTTTTCAAATAATCAAGGTTGTAGTTAGATGAAACTTTGATACCACAGGCAGCGAGTGCTTCAGGCGTTTTGTTATCCGCTGAAAAATGACCTGCTCTGAAGGCAGTCGGTTCGCTTGCTCCGCAGGATAGCAGTATCTCAATACCTTCGCTTATCACAGCTTTTTGTTTTTCATAGTCGTATGAAAACATGAAATCTTCGCTTAGATCGAAATTCTTTGATTTGAACCCTGGATGAAGATGCAGCTCAATATCATGTCCTGATGAAAGAATTCTGTCGCACACGGATTGAAGAGCTTGCTTTCCGAATCGATATGAAAAAAAAGGCTCTGTAAAAAATGTCGCAACAAGGCTGTATCGCTCCAGAGTTTCAAGGATGAAATCAAGGCCGTATGCTTTATCACAGCTATCAAATCGACCTTCGACAGGGCCATCGACATTGCCTGAATCTTTTTTGCACTCAAGATCTATAGTCAAATAAACTCTTGTTTTTAAAATTGTTTCAGATATCAAGGAGATTTTACCTTTCCTGACAGAACCCTGAATTCTTTTTCCAGGTTGTTCTCGATAAATGGCGGTTTCAGGCCAGCACGGATCTTATCAATATTGTTCAAAGTACTTGAAATGGTAGCCACAAGATCGTTGATATTGCCGCTTTCATATGTAATTGATCCTTTGGGCCGTGTATTGTTCTGGCTTGCAACCACAGGGGTTTTCAAAAATATAGCTTCGAGAACCGAGGAACTCACACCATCTGATTCGGGTGTACGAACAAAAATTGCACTCCGCTTTACAATACTCAGATAATTGTCATGGCTCAGACCTGTTATAAGACGAATATTATTTTCCAGCCCTCTCTGCTTTATATCCAGAACTGAGGCAGCCTCATTTGCCGCTTCTTCCGGGTCTCTGGCAGCACACACTATGAAAAGGCCGAGTTTTGGCCATTTTTTTCTTAATTTATCAATTGCTTTTATAAGAATATCAGGGGTATATTCATCTCTGAAAAAAAGGTAGGAGATCAGGACAGGATCATGGGTTTGAAAGAATTCTTCCTGGTCAGGTGTAAGCCGTTCTTCGAAAGTCATATATTGACGGCTGAAGGCCGGTATGGGATATATTTTTTCTCTGGGCGCTCCTATTTCGATGAGCCTGTTTTTGACAAGATCGCTGTTGCAGATAATCACCTTTGAAAGCTTCAAGATAAAGGCTGCCATAAACCTTCGTAATCGTTCTTTTTTTTCAAAACATTTCTGGTATATACCCGCATGAAAGCTCAGATATATCCGCCTGCCGAACATCAAGGCAATGAGTTGTGAGGTGATGTTCAATAAAAACCCTTTTATAGGGCCGCCGTCCACATGGTAATAGATCTCGTATCCGGCAAGGTTATATTTGATATTTTTGATAATATAATCGAGTCCGTTTTGAACGTCGATATATTCCGGGCTTTTTACCGTCCGGTTGAATGTGCCGATATTCAGGACTTCGCTGATATGCCCTTTTTCCCGCATATCTTCTTTGAGCAGTTTTATATGAAAAGCCCAGCCGCCTAACGGAGGCGGATGAGGGCCGATTTGAAGAAGTTTCATTTTCGTCCTCCTTTTTTTGCAGCCTTTATTTTTTTGATATATTGACGGAACTTGTCGATCTTTGTTTTAGCCAGAATCAGGCTGTAAAGAAGTCTGCCCCCGAAATCCGGCCTGAAAGCAAGCCAGTCCACCTGACTGCTTTCAGGAATACCTCCCCATTGTCGTTTGAAATGTTCATCTCCAATTCCAAGATTTATTATCGAAATTTTGTCAGCTATAGAATCTTCCATAGCTTGACTGTAGAGAATGGGGCCAGTGCTGAAAGCAGAGACTGAAAGAGAATAACTCTGAGCAAGGGCATATCGGCAAGCTCCCGAATCAATGGTAAAAAGGAAGCTGACAGGCTGTTGGTTGAAATAAAGAATCCAGACTTTTGCTGACTGGGGAGCGTTTTTATCATTGAATACGCGATGCCAGAAATCAAAATTTCTCCTGCCCATGAACTTCATGACTCCGCCCTGGGCAGCAAGCCATGATTCGGATTCTATTTTCTGAAGTATTGCAAGAATCTCATCAAAATTTTCACTATCACGACTGGTAAAGGCTTTTATCGCAAATGTTCCATGTTTTTTCATTTTGTTTGTGTAATAACGCAGACGCTTTAAATATTTTTTCCCAAGAATTTCTTTTTTATACGTATCATATGAATCCGGCAGGTGAAGGATAAATTCCATATAAGGAATTTTGATCGGAAACAGATGCCAGCCTTTTTCCGCAAGCATTCGGACAAGACATAAAACACCTTTGTCATTTGCCTGAACCGGCCCTAATCGAAGGCCAGAACTTTTGGGAAATCGATCCAGCATATCAGCAAACATTAAACATGCGCTTTCGTACTCGTCCTCTGCTATTGGTATGGAACGAAAGGGGAAATAATAACCGCCCAGAGCAAGGAGTTTAAAACCGAATTTCACCTGAACAGCCAGGGGCAGAACACCTGAAAGTTTTCCATATCGATCAAAAGCCTTCAGATTATACAAGGGAGCGCGCCACCCGTCTGAAGGTAAAAAACTTTTTTCCCAGGCATTGAACCACTGGTGGGCCATAAATTCATGACCTGGACAGACGGTTTCGCGCAGATCCTTCCATTTTTTCATGGAAATTTTCGTTTCTTTTATTTGAGACATCTTGATTAATTCCTTCGGGCTTGTTTCATCACAGACCATTTGGAATATGCCGGTATCAGAATTTTTTCCTGAAGCCACACAACAGGCTCTGAAACAGTGTATTCACCAGTATAAAACTCGACAGGTTCACCGCCCCATCGTTTTTTATACCTGTAAATCCTGTATACCGAATCCTCTTTTGATGCATTCGGATCAACTCCGCCCCAGTCGAAATGGGTGCATCCTCTGGCTTTTGCATGAACAAGAGCGTTGAACAGCAAAAGAGTGGGGGCCTGTTTAGGCATATGTTTCCGATCTCTTGTGGAGCAGCCATGATAGTATAACGCTTTTTTCCCGTTCATAACAAATATTCCGCCTGCCAGCACGTCTTCATTACCTTCTTCCCCAGTTTTTGCCAGAAGCATGAAAGCCTGATCTGAAGATTTCATGGCAGCAATAGCCTGAAAGAATTCCAGCGGATATTGAGTATAATATTTTTCTTTTCTTACACGCTGTGTCGTAACATTCGAAAGATCGAAATAGTTTTTCACATCTTCTGCTGTTAAAATTTCATGAACACGAACATCGGAACGCAAGGATTTTCGATAATCCCGTCGAAGATTTTTGTTCATACCAGCAAGCCAGGCATCTTCATCAAGAGTCAGATCGGTAACGAATGAGTAACGCTTGACAACATCAGCTCCGAAAGCCTCAAGACCCGAAGGATCATCCGCCCCAAACATGGTATCCCCGAATCTGGCTATCGGAACATGTTCTTGCTTCAGTATATCAGTGATCCATTTCAATGAATCAATCGTATAATCGTTTAAATACGCTGTGGCCCTCATTTTAAAACGTTCAAGCAAGCCTCCCCGCCCTCTTATATAGACCGCTGCTGCATTACTCCTTTCTTCTATAAGAAGAGGCTGGTAATCCATAGACTCCATTGCCATAGCGTATCCTGCCGACTGAACCGCTTCCGTAATCCTGTCATTCCATTTTGAAGGTATATTAATCGACATTTTATCCTTTACTGTCTCTGGAAATTTTTGTTGAGTTCTATGAACCGGTCAGTATTCTAAGCATTATCTATATCGAACAATGCGGCCAAAACTTCTTTCACAACCGGTTGCCTCATCTCCTGATTACTGACTTCATAATGTACCAAAAGCCCTGGGGTGGTGTTCACTTCGTTTATTACATATGTTCCGGGTTTCGGATCATCAATTTCTTTGGTTATAAGATCGACTCCCGCAAGTTTGATTCCCAGTTTATTGGCAGCTTTTCTGCCGATTTCAACTAATTTTTCCGATATCCGATCTGTCACATCCACATATTGCCCTCCGTAAAGCCAGTGGCAGATATCCTGGGTTTTCACCTCTGCTCCGACAGCCACTACGGAATTTAAAGTATGTCCTTGCTTTTCAATCGTTTTCTCAAGTTCCGAGTCAATGGCGATCTCATACAGTATCGGTCTGGTTTTTGGGTCAAAAGGTAAAATATTTCCGACTTTGAGCCGATTTCGATTTTCTTTTTCAATTAATTGCCTGAGGGTATGCACTCCATTTCCGATGATCGTACAGGGCATTCGAGCCGTTGCTGACAGAAACCGGCCATCAAGATAAAGAAGCCGGTAATTATCTCCGGTTACATATTCTTCGACAATTATCTCTTTCCCAAATGCACCCGCGAAAAATGACGCAAACACGATTGTCAAAAAACCCACGGGCTTTATAAAGATCCCAGCTCCGTCTCCTGTATCACGGGCAGGTTTGATAACAACAGGCTTGTCGATCTTTTTCATGAATGCCATAACGCCTCTGTAATCTCCCCTTGCAAGAATTGCATGTTGGGGAACAGGTATACCATTATTTTTCAAGACTGAATAGCAATGGACCTTGTCTCCGGCAAGGTGAAGTGTGCCAAGCCCATCTAAATCCGTGCCGCTTCTCCAGATATTGAATACTGATCCGCCCTTTTCAAGCCGTATGACATCATCCATGATAATCTCGACTGCAACTCCCAGACGTTTTGCTTCATATTTATAATAGGAAGTTTCCAGGATGTTCGCTGCAATCTTTTTCCCTGATTTGATTTTGATTTTGATGAAAAGAAGAAATAAAAGAGATACCAACTTTGTAATTTTTTTGTAAAGCATTAGTTTTTTCTCCGAAGTTTTGTTATTATTTGAGATTTTGTTCAAATGTCTCGTCCAATCAAATCGCGGATATGCCCTAGTTCAGCCTCGAATACTTCGATAGTGTGTCCCAAAGAAACCATCCTGCGCCTGAGAGCATAAAGATTCGAATTTAAAGGATTACTCCCCCTTATAACAGTCACGGCAGCCAATACTCCGGCCCGCTTTAAAATCTCCTGATCGAATCTGCCAAAATCTTCCTTCTCGCCATTGGGATAACTGAACAATATGTCATCATATTCTAATATTTCGCGAATTTTCCCCACAGAATTTTCAATCTCTTTTTTCCGATCAGCTTCGGATATCCTTGATAAAATGGCATGGCCGCAGGTATGTGCGCCATAGTCGATAAAATGCCCGCTTTTTTTGGCCATCTGCCAGCTCATGGGCGACAACAGCCGTTTCTGGTCATCATCAAGCATATGACTGAATTTTCCCCACAAACGAGAAAGTTCAGCTTCGACATTGTAAATCGAGACATTTTTGTAATCCGGTAGATCGGCAAGTTTCTTCTTATCTGCCTCATCACTGACAAGCCCTGATTCGCTCCAGTATTTCAGGCAGTTGATCCTGTCAAAATGAAATAATGTACCATTGTCAATCGAGTCTGTTGCAAGAAATATGGTAGCGGGAATTTCATATTTTTTCAATATGGGTTCCGCATATACAAGATTGTTGGCGTATCCGTCATCAAAGGTTATGGCAACAGCTCTTTCGGGAAGTTTACGGCCTTTTTTCATCATGGCAACCGCATTTTTAAGAGATAAAGGAGTCATGTGCCGTTTGATAAATGACATTTGCAGATCAAAGGCGAACGTTGTTGCAAATGCGGGAGAAACCCACGGAAAACGAATATCTTCAGGCAGGCAGACTCCGTGGTAAGCAATAATTTGAAGCCGGTTTTTCTGAAAAGCGATTCCTGTACGCGCAATCATGAGCCTTGTCACCAGTTGATAAAATGCGTTTTTCACAAATTTACGCAATGTCTATCTACCCTTTTCTTTATGTTTTTTCCCGTCCGATAAAAAACAGGATTATCGTTTAATTGAGCAGGATTGCCCGTTCATCGTAGTAGTCAGAATTAAACGCATTCATTGCCTCACTGTAAAAACAGGTTATAAATTAAACACTTGACTACAAATTGTTATAAATATCCCAATGGAGAAATCATGTCAATAAAATTAAAACTGACTGCTCGCGATAACGATGTGGTTTTATTCAGTTCAGGGCTGACATGGTGCATCGTCCGCATGGAAATTAAATATCTGCAATATCAACGAATTATTGTATTTAAACATCAAAATAAAGACCGAGGTTCTGCTCTTTGGCTCAAAAAAGTGAATCCATATTCACCAACTGTATTTTGCTGATTATCGATACCAATATCACTTGTAACATGTCGATAACTATCATGAAATGTGATAAAATTTATTCAGGTATTTATTTTCCAAAAAAAATAAAAAATATTGACCTGCCGAAAATAGTAGTATATTCTTATACCTAAATGAGGACTTGATTGATAATTGATACAGCATTGTCACATGAGGATTGATGAATGCAATGCCCTTTGAACGAAAAAATCGGCGCTCCTGATCTGCTGTAAATTTACAAGATGCCTTAGTCTTACTGACATTAATTCACTGAAGGATAACGGTTATGAAAATCAAAAGCTTGTCTTTAAGAAATATTGGCCCTTTCATCAAAGCTGACATGGAATTTTTGGCCGATACAGATCAAAAGCCGCGAATCGTTCTGATTACGGGTGAAAACGGCTCCGGAAAAAGTATCATACTTGATGCCATCCGGGGGATGTTCGGGCATCAGTTCTGTGAATTGGAAAGAAAAATCCGAAGAAGTCAATCAAACGGCAAATCAGATATCACACTGGTTCTGGAAAAAAATGGGGAAACAGTCCCTTTATTGTTCGCTGAATTTCATGATAAATGGATTGAATTATTTCCCACAGAGGGTCATTATGAGCAGATATCCAATATTCCGAAACAGATTCAGGAAGGCGATCATTATCCAAACTGGATTGCAGATTACTGGGCATCAGGATTGGCAAGTGGGTCATATAAAATTGACAGTCTCAATAAATTACAGCACAAAAATTTTCTGATAAACGCGTTGCAGGGCAAAAAAAAATCCAGTGATATAACACAAATTATTTGCCATTTCGACTATTTGAGAGATAGCAGGAATCAAAACGAGCAAGAAACCGGTGAACGTCTTTATGAAATATTAGAAAAAATCATTGAGAAAGCTTTGTCAGATGGAGGCAGGCTGAGCCATGTTTCCCGTGCGACATACGAACCGGTTATCATCCAGAACAGCCAGCCCGTGCTTCTGGAAAATCTCAGCGGCGGCAACCTTTACCTCATTCAAAACATGGTCAGTCTGTTGGGTAAGATGTATTCGGTTCATCTCCTGCGTCAGGCTCCAATTTCAGAACTCTGTCGGACACCCGGCCTTCTGCTGATTGATGAAGCTGAAAATCATCTCCATCCTAAATGGCAGAAGCGACTTTTTACCACTATTTTGGATAGTTTTCCGAATCTACAGATTATAGCCACCACTCATTCTCCTTTTATTATTTCATCCGTACCCAATGCTCGGCTTTTTGTGTGTAAATCCAGAAATGATCATTGTATTGTTGTCGACGAAACATCCGAATACACCAACAAACCCGTAGATGAGATTCTTATGTCCCCCCTATTTGAGGAAACCCTTCCTTTCAATGAGGAAATTTCGCTATTGATCAAGAAGCGAGAGCAGGCGATTTTGAGCTGCAACCAGGCAGATCGTGAACAAATCGAAACAGAACTGAAAGCGATCAATCCCGAATATTTTTCTTATTTCGATACGGACAGGCTGTTGGAAGAAATTGTCGGAAAGGAAAGTGCAACGTGATTTCTGTGACCAGATTGCCTGAACCGTCAATTCTGACCCAAAAAAAAGAAAAATGGCTGGCCGCTTTTCTGAAAAAACGAGAATCGAAACCCGACGCAAGCCCCCATTCAAAACAGTACGGGCATGAGGAGATTCGTGAAACCCTTGAAACAATGAGCTTCCATAAATGCTTTTATTGCGAGCAAGAGCTTGGTGAAACTGAAGGTCAAGTGGATCATTATGTTGAGGTGGCAGAAAAACCTGAACGGGCATTCGAATGGAATAATCTTTACCTGAGTTGTCCCTTATGTAATGGAAAAAAGTCTTACAATATAAAAATACCAGTTTCGGATTGCCTGGATCCATGCGACATTTCAGAAAACCCTTCGGCTCATTTGAGCTTTGATGATGAACATATCATACAACGTCAAAATTCAGTAAAAGGTGCAAAAACGATTCAAAAATACAAATTGAATCGTCGGCAACTACGATATCTTAGATTAAAGCAATTACAGCGTTTTGAGCGTTTTTTACGAAAATTGCTTGAGCGGAAAAATCGTGAAGGAAGAAAGGAATTTACTTTGTTGGAAAAGGAAGCTATTCTCAGATTCAAAGAACCTCACCACGCTTTTTCTCTTATGTTTAACGTATATTTATCAGGGATAGAGTTCTGAAGATATCTCTGAGGTCTTTTTCAGTTTATTCTGGACTTTGCCTTGCATCATGTAATCTGGCAACAAAACCAATCCCTACCCAACCTACAAGGATTTCAAATAAAAATAGGATTACAAGAAAAGAATAAATTCCTTTCCCATAATCCTATTTTATATAAATATTCGAAAAAAATTACCTAATTAGTTCCAGCCTTTGCCCTGGCCTCAAGAGCAAGCTCCCGGACTTTTGCGATATCCTCATCCGAATATACGCCATTCACACCAGAAATAGCAGCCAGTTTCATGCCGTGCTTGAGTCCCATCTTGTAGATTTCCCTGACCTTTTCCCATTCGATCTCACGACCTATGGTGAAGATCTCAAAGCGGCCTTCCAGAGCGAGGACGATGGTTTCGGCAAGACAGGCATAGACGACCTTTCCGGGCAGCCCGATATCTTTCATTTCAGGTTCTCCGGGCAATTCGATTTCGCCGGATTCGATCACTAGAACATCGGGACGTTTTGCCACGTCTTCGGGGGACAGATCAAGGGGGCGGGCCACGTCAGTGATAATGCAGCCGGGTTTTACCTTGGTTATGTCGAGAATCGTTTTTCCAGCTCCTGAAGTCGCTGTCACAATCACGTCCATATTAGGTAAATAATTATCCGAACGGGTGAGAAGGTGAAGTTTCACATCAGGGGTTTCTTTCAGGATCGATTCCTGTAACGCAAGAAGTTTGGCCATATTCCGGCCACACATGTAAACTTCGTTGAAAGCCTTGGCCAGAAGCCGGCAGCAGACCGAACCGATAGCTCCGGTTGCACCGAAAACCATTGTTTTTGCGTCTATTTTTTTGCCTAGGCTAGCATCCACATCAATAAGACCCATGCGGCGAACAGCGTCTGCGGCAGCCCACAGAGCGCCGGATGCGCTATAGGAATTACCAGTGGTTATCGGCAGAGGTGCGAGTTTGGCTACAGTGGCTCCGGCATCGCCCACCACTTTGGTGAAAGCGCCAAGCCCCATGATCTGTGCACCCAGCCTTTTGGCCATCTTTGCAGCTTGCAACAGCCTCTTGTATGTAAATTCAGGCGGGTGAGAGAGCATCTGCTTCGGGGTTCCGCCCACGGTAATCAGCCAGCCCTCAGTTTCCACACCTGTGGGAGATTTTATGCCTGTTATTTTGGAATAAATCCAGGGTGGGGAATAGGCCACGATCTTCTCCACTGTATCAAGAAAAGATGGAGGAGCAATTTTTGACACCAGATCAATAGATTTGTCCTGTTTTAGATATTCCTGGGACAAAGGATGTACAACGAAAGCAAACCTGTTTATCCTGCTCTGTTCTCCTGAAGGATAGATTACCCGTGGGTCCATTCTCTGGGTGCTGATGAGTTCGAGAAGATCGTCAGGGGAGAGTTTGCCCGTTTTTTCTTCCAGAGCTGCGATCATGATAGCTTCTATCACGCTTATGCCTACCACCTGCTCGAAAAGTTTGGGGGTGATATCGATAATAGTGTTCACGCCCCGGTCTTTCAAAAATTTCACTCGCGCATCATAGGCAGTTGTCGTTATAATCGTTTTGCCGCCTAGTTCCTCAATGGTGCAGTCGGCCAGATCTTCCATGAAAGTGGCATAGGGAACCACGATGGTGTGAGCCTTCTGCATGGCCTTTTTTATAATGTAGCTGTTCCATTTTCTGACGGGCATAAGCGATGATGACAGCTTTTTAGATGGAACCCATTTGAGAATTTCATGTGCGCCGGTGGCGTATTTTTCCAGGTCTTCTTTTGAATTCAAGAATTTTGCGATACCGTTTTCTATTATCGGATCGGCAAAAGTCATGTTATCCGTATATTCGGACATGACCTTGGCAACACCATAGTTGGTCATGCCTGAGAGGAAAAATACACGGGCGTTGTCGAAATAATTACTGAACTTGAACTGAAGATGTCTCAATGCCCACTCGAAAGCAACATTTCTCAAATTTTCGCCTGTGGTGACAGGAGTTTCCATTTCCTTTGCCAGGCGTTCGAGATGCTGGCTTCGTTTTCGGGACTGGCGTGCTGCCCCGATGATATGAGGGAATTTGATGCTGCCAAGTCCTATGGCATCGGCTTTGCCATCCCATTCTTTCAATAATTTGGCAGCCTTTTCGAGGCTGCCATCTGTGCCAATTCGTCTGACCATGAAATCCTGGCCCAGAAATTCAGTTTCAAATGCATAATCATAATTGCTATCCCCGAGACTGATGCTGACAACCTCTTTCATTAATTCCCTCCTGATCGTTTTAGTTTCGCGAGCCTGTTTATACCTTGTTTTAAAACCTTTGCAAAATTATGATGTATGGCAGAGCCGGTTTTGTTGCTGCCAAAAGATGACCGGAACAAAACTCGGCCCTGCCTTACAATCGATAATTTAATTTTTTACAACGCCCTTATGCACATTTCCTCTCGTCTTCATCCATATCCAGCCCCTGCTCTTTTCTGGCTTCAATGGCCAGATTTCGGACACTGGCAATATCTTCATCAGAATAAACGCCGTTGACCCCGGAAATTGCAGCCAGTTTCATGCCATGTTTCAAGCCCATCCTGTAAATTTCTCTAACTTTTTCCCATTCTATGCTGCGCCCGATGGTAAACGTTTCGTATCGACCTTCCAAAGCCAGAACAATGGTTTCCGCAAGGCAGGCGTAAACAACCTTGTGGGGCAGGCCGATATCCTTCATTTCCGGATTCCCGGGCAATTCGATCTCCCCGGATTCGATAACGAGTACATCCGGCCTTTTTGCCACATCTTCGGCAGAAAGGTCAAGTGGTCGAGCCACATCAGTTATCACACAGCCAGGCTTGACCTGCATGATATCAATAACTTTTTTCCCGGCTCCAGAAGTTGCTGTCACTATCACATCCATGTCGGCAATATATTTATCCGCACGGGTGGATATATGCACTTTGACATCCGGATCTTCCTCTTCAATTGACTGTTTCAAAGCCAGAAGCCTTGCATCCCGGATATCGACAAGATAAAGTTCTTCAAAAGCCTTTGCCAGAAGTCGGCAGCAGACCGAACCGATAGCACCTGTTGCCCCTACCACCATTGTTTTTGCTTTTATCTTCTTCCCCTTTTCCACATGAAGCAGGCCCATACGGCGTACTGCATCGGCTGCTGCCCACAATGCTCCGGACGCACTATAGGAATTTCCGGTGGTAATCGGAATATCGGCAAGCTTTGCTACAGTCACACCGGCATCTCCGACAACCTTTGTGAAAGCCCCGAGTCCCATAATCTGCGCGCCCATCCGTTTGGACATTTTAGCGGCCTGCAACAGGCGCTTATATGTAAATTCCGGGCTGTGGGAGAGCATCTGTTTTGGCGTGCCGCCCACAGAAATAAGCCACCCCTCAACCTCTGTGCCATCAGGCGATTTAATACCCGTTACCTTGGAATACACCCAAGGGGGTGCATAGGCAACCACTTTTTCGATTGTATCAAGAAAAGCCGGTGGAGCAATCTTCGATACAAACCCCACTGCCTTGTCTTTTTTCAAATGTTCCTGGGCAAGAGGATGGATGACAAAAGAGAAACGATTGATTCGTTTTTCGTTTCCAGAAGGATATACCACTCTGGGGTCCATGCGCTGCTCACTGATGATTTCAAGCAGATCGTCACGAGTGACTTCCTCAGGTGGTTTATCAAGGGCTGAGTTTATCAGAGCTTCAAGTACATTCAGGCCCACCACTTTTTCGAGGATCTTGGGAGTGGTGTCAATGATCACATTGACTCCTCTCTCCTTTAAAAATTTTACCTTATCTTCATGTACAGTGGAAGTGATTACCACTTTTCCACCCAGTTCCTCAATACCGCATTGTTCGATATTCTCATAGAAATTATGATGAGGTACTACAATTACGTTAGCCTTCTGCATGGATTTCCGAATAATATAATTGTTCCAGGCTTTCAATGGAATGCTTGATGTCCTGATACGTTTTCCTGGAACCCACCCGACGGCCTCGTGGATACCGTTGGCATAACGTTCCATGTCTTTCATAGAATTTATTGTCTTGGAAACACCGTTTTTTATGATCAGATCTGCAAAGCTCAGGTTATCCGTATATTCGCTCATTACCTTCGCTATTCTGAAATGGCTGAATCCCGACAGGAAGAAAACTCTGGTATTATCGAAAAAATTATTCCCCATC
The DNA here is from genome assembly GCA_030377965.1 of Desulfobacterales bacterium HSG16. Classification (GTDB taxonomy): domain Bacteria; phylum Desulfobacterota; class Desulfobacteria; order Desulfobacterales; family HSG16; genus JAUCGE01. Next base: position 95,673 of record JAUCGE010000001.1, on the reverse strand, counting down.
TTGAACTGGATATGGCGAAGTGACCATTCATGTGTCACCTTTCGCAATTCATTACCGGTCACCACGGGAGTATTTATCCCTTTGGTCAAATAATCGATTTTTTCGAAAAGTCCATTATCGAGTCGTTCCGGACCTAAGTCGTTCGGGGTTCGGAGTCCGCCGATTCCCATGATATCCGCATGATCATCCCATCTTTCGAGAAGCTCGCGCGCTTTTTCCAGATCCCCGTCTGTTCCAAATCTTCGGATCATGAAATTCTTGCACAAAAATTCCGTTTCAAATGCATAATCATGCTTTGAAGAGCCAAGGCTTATGCTGACAATATCTTTCATTTTTGTTCTAATCTCCTTAATATTTTTTACTCTGAATCTCCATCGTTTCCGATGGCCGAGGCAGGACAGTTTTCCATTGCCTCATTACATAACGCTTCTTGTTCTTCTGTATCAGGCTGTTTAAAAACATAGCTGTGTTCAAAGAACAATTCTTCCGCAGAGTTTATTTTAAAATTTTCCCCAGCGGTTTCAGCGCAAAGAGTGCAGCCGATACAATCTTTCTCAACATAGTATCTGCCGGAAATATTCATTGAAAATTTTCTCGATTTATCTGCCATTTTTTCTTTACCTTTTTTTCAGGACATCACCAGTTTTTCCAGACCATTGTCTTTCAAAAACTTGGGGTAAAGTTCGTATGCCGGTTTCAGTATGGGCAGAAGTTTGATGGTCTTGGGTACATTACCCTTAGCAGACACCTGACGGCGGGTCAGAGCGCTGACCAGGTTGGCCTTGCCATGCCAGAACTTATGAGCAAAATCAGCGTTCATACTCATGATCACTTCAGGGTTGCCATCGAATTCTCCCTTGATTATATCAATATCGCCTCCGGTCGTATCTATGGTGATTACGCCGGTGGGATTTTTATATGAAAATTGAACACAAAGTCCGGTTTTTGCCAGAGCAGGGCCGAGTTCAGGATGATTTTTGAGTTCTTCGTAAAAATTTCCCAATACTTTATAGAGCATATCCGAGTCTGTGAATACATTCTTCATCTCTTTGCCAGCTCTTCTAGCAGATGGGGGCTTGACCTCTTCTTCGGCCACCTGCAATGGTGTAGCTTTTGAGATGTAGAGTTTACGAACTATTTTTTCCACAGCTTCGGGTTCGGGTTCCACAGGGTTGTAGAGCATGGAACCGTCTTCCATAGCCGTTGCCACCAATTGTTCGATTTTTTCCAGATCGTCATCAATGCCTGCATCTTTCAGATTGAGTGGCATTCCTGTCAGGTAAGCTAATTGTCTGTTCAACATTCGAACTCGCTCGACACCTGCCCATGCTGCCTGTTTTCTGACCCATTGGTCGAAAAATTCCAGATTTTCGATGGCTATTGAAGCCATACCTCTTAATTTGTGGGATTTGGTGTCGAACCATTCTCTCATCGAATCCACAGGCCCGAGTCGGCTGGTAAGGGATGCAAGACTGCCCGACCTGAGAAGGCTCTGGCTCTGATGGATCAACTGGGGATAGGTTATGCCGAGAGCAATCGCTATATCTGCAAATCTTTCCGACTGAGAATCGAGATTATACTCCATGACTTCAGGAAGCACCAGGGCATTGGCCAGGCCATGAGGAATATGATAGACACCGCCCAGGGCATGAGAGATACCATGCACCATTCCCACCATTGAATGGGAAAATGCCACTCCTGCAAGAAAACTTCCCACAAGCATACCGCCTCTGGCTTCCATATCTTCGGGATGAGCGCAGGCGATCAGGATATTTTCGCTGATCAGTCTGATAGCGTGGAGTGCAAGACCATCAGCGGCAGGAGACCATTCTTTATCCACATAGGCTTCGATAGCATGGGTCATGGCATCCATACCAGTAGCTGCTGTCAGTTTACCCGGCATGGAGGCAGTAACTTCAGGGTCTAAAATTGCCATCTGGGGCAGGAACTGATCTTCAGCAAAGGGAAGTTTCACATCATTATCAGGATCGGCTATAACAGCTACTTTGGTCACTTCCGAACCAGTACCGGCAGTGGTTGGAATGAATATGGAAGGCAGGAGTTTTTCGTTTTTATCCAGAAGATAAGCACCCATGTGATCTTCCAGTTCCCCACCTTTTACAAGAAGGATATTAGCTACTTTAGCAGTGTCTATGACCGAGCCTCCGCCAATTGCAATAATCATATCACAATTGTTTTCTTTTGCCATTTCAGAGCAGGCTTCCACAGTTTTTATGGTAGAATTCGGGGGTACGTCATCAAAGATACATTTGATTGAAATATTGGTATTTTCAAACCCTTTTATGACCTTGTCAGCAGGGCCGGCAGCAAGCAATATCTTGTCTGTGACGAGAATGGCCCGGCGCTCTCCGAAATGAGCAACCGATGGGCCTATGTTTTTCAAGATTCCAATACCGTAAATTACTTTGGTGGGGAGTGTGAATTCAAAATACTCTGGTAACATTATTATTTCCTTTTATATTTGTTGTTGTTGTTGTTTGTTGTTTGTTGTTTGTTGCTGATCGTTCCCATGTTCTGCATGGAATGTACAACAGACGGCCAGCGCTCAATGCCATCTATGTTAATCGGATTTTTCACTATCCTCAAATTTTTCATCTTTTTTCGATTCAGGCTTCTGCTCTCCCTTCCGGCAGTCAGTTTCCAGTGCAAAGTTCAAGGACATCTCAAAAGCCGAATTCACAAAAGCAAGTACTCTCTCAAAGGCTTCATCTGAAAGCGTTCTAGCTTTGTCATTCCCTCGATAGATATTGATAAATTTCCTTTCACGTTCCAGTTGCAGAGGCAGCCTGCCCAGCCCCCAATCTTGCAGAACTGACCAGACCTCGGGGTTGTATGTCCTTGTGAAACGGATGACAAAAGGAAGAGGATCATGGCGTGCAAGCAAAGATGACAGACGCAGGATTAACTCAAAGGAGAGGGTAGCAGTTCCATTTTCCACGGCTTTGAGCAGAGACTGATCGGGCAGTTGCAGGGCATCACTTAAATCGTTGACGGTCAAGCCTGTCACTTCCCGCAGATCGCGAATGGATGCTCCTGCCTCTTCGACCATCTTCTTTCGTTCAGGTGATGCAAAAATAGCCTTGCCCACCTTTGCAGATACCCCGGTGGTCTTGGACGCGAACTTCACGGCAGTCGATGTGATTCCGAAAACCATTTTAAATAAGGTACGCTTGCTTGACGGCAGCAGGTCGAGAATTTCTTCAGGAATTTCCTCATCCTTACTTGCACGAAGGTCTTCAGGTGTCACTCGCTCTTCGTCGGAACCAGATTTTTTTTTATCTCCCATTTTGCCCTCCTTGTCAAAGGATAAAAAATATCCCCATTATTCCACAGGATTTGTTATTATACAATACCCTTTAATTGTCGCCTGGCATTTGTATAGCCTTCTTCCAGGAGGCGTTTTGCCTGACCCTTTGAAAAATTGATCATTGATCTGATTCCCAACATTTGCGAAGGTGCAACATACGCTATCTTCGTATCTTTTGAAATCAAATTTTTGGGATACACCTGGTACGAGCCAATGAGAAAATGCTCGAAAATCAGCTCTGCAACTTGATGATGGGTTCTGGGAACAGGTTGACGTACTGCCCCTACAGGAGAAAGCAAGGCCACAATTATCAGTTTTGGTTTTCTCTCAAGCGCAGGCCCAATCGGAATGTTTGCCATTACGCCTCCATCCCAATAAGGCACTCCTTCGATATCCTGCCAGGGGAAAAGCATGGGCATGGCACTTGATGCCATGATATGTTCCAGTGTCAGCATACGATGGTTGAAATATTGGAGTTCGGATGTAGCCATATTCACAGCGCTGATGATAATTTCAATATCGCTTTTCCTGAGTTCATTTACATCAATATTATCTTCGAGCATCTTACGAAGTGGGCCGGTATCGGATAAATGCTCGAATTTCCGGCCACTTAGAAAAGAAAGTAGAAATCTGCGTACGGTCAGCTTGAACATGCTCTTTCGTTCATAGGTTTTCCATAAATCTATTATTTTATCCATACTCATGCCCGAACCTATCGCGGCAGCATTGATCGATCCTACTGAAGTGCCGCAGATCAATTCCGGTTTCCATCCGACTTCATCAAGATATCGGAGTACACCAGCCTGAAAGGCTCCCCTGGCTCCTCCGCCAGGTAATACCAGCGCCCGTTCCATATTTTTTTCCTTTTTATCAGGTTTAAGGCCACGGAAAAAAATTATTCCCCAGTTTGCTTGTCTTTTGAGTAATTATTTCTTTCCGCAACCCTGAAAATTGACATATGCCAGATTACTTTACTTTTTACCGCCCTGCCATATTTCTTCGTGCCAGGCCAGTTCACGCTCTTCTATTGTTTCAATAAAATAATCGAGATTATCAATGGAGCGAAACCCGACATACCCTTCATAGACAAAATCCATGATTTTGCCCATGCCCAGAAGATGAGCCGCAGTTCTAACGGTTTTTAAAGAAAGACCCACAATCCACATTTTGCTCAACCTGTGAAATGCCCGGTTGACTCTGCCAACCAGTCTGATCTGGTATATCCGCTCATCATAATTGTCGAGGCCGCGATAAATATCCTGATAAGCATTCATGTCAAAATTTTCGTCTATGCCTGCTTCAATCATCTTTACCACCATTTTATCATCAAGCTCATCTGATAATTCGTGCAGTTCGATTACCATAGTGACTGCGGATACCATACCTTTATAAACTGCACCATTCAAAATCCTGTTGAGTTTCTTGATACTGGCATCTCTGAAGGAAAAATCTTCAGGAGCATAGAGCTTGTCAAAGAAAAAAATCCCAATCTTTTCATATTCCGGATTGTTACGCATATCTGGATAAGTCGAAGAAAGCCGTGTCTGCTGAAATGTCTGTAATGCCCGTTTTTGATTCATGAACTGCTCTTCGGATTTTTCATGATTACATGATTCATCTTCAGTGATCTGTTCAACTTGACCTGATGCTTTGTCCATTTCCATAGTTTCAATACTCGCATTCATTTTATTACCACCTTGTAATGTTTTGTCAGCGGTTGAATCAATACCTGAATTTTAGATATAAAGGTATTCTGTACTTTTGTGTCATAACAAAAGTGCATTACCCCCGCCGATGGATTATTTTTTTTCCTTATTAATAATAAAAAAAGGCAGTGTCATTTGGACAAAAGCAAGTTTGTTTTTTTCCCGTAATCAGAATATAAGCTAGGGATTTTATTATGTCAATCCATAATTTTATCCTTATTGAAAAAAACTTTTTTTCAAAAAAAACTTGACAATGATAACGCGGTGCGTCATATTGTGTTTCAGATAACGCAACGTGTCATATCAACCCGGACAAAAGCAAGTTTAAAAATAATAATAAATTAATCAGGAGGAAGATCAATGAGCAACGGCAAAACAAAAGTGGAAGAAACAAAAGTGGAAGAAACAAAAGAATTTTTTGTTGTACGGACAGTGAAAAAAGTAGCAGATACCTGTAAGGACACCGTGAACCGTTATAATGAAAAATATGTAAAAAAGACCGTGGATTCAGGCAAGGAACTGAGCGAAAAGGTCAAGACCAATGCACGCAAAGCACTGGACACAGCAGTTGAAAAAGGTAAGAAAATCGTTCCCGATGTCAAAGAACTTACCATTGTAAAGAAGGCTGAAGAAGGTTTGAACAATGGCATGGATGCCATTCGGGGTAAAATCAATCTGCCCAGCAGAACAGATATAGAGACTCTGACATTGGCCATGGAAAACCTTGATCGCAAGATGGATGCGGTAGTAGAAAAACGTGCTGCATAAAAGAATTTGATTTTCAGCAAAACCATATATCTTAAGATATTGAAGATACAAAAAGGAGCGAGTGTCATGGAAAAAGCAAAAAAAATTGAAAAAAACGAAGAAACAAAAACACCGGTTGTAAAATCCAGTTTTCATGCAGTAGAAACAGTGAAAAAAGCAGCGCAGACCTGCACAGATGCTTTTACAGAATATAAAGGTGCTTTCAAGGACTATAGTGAGACAGTCAAAGAGCATAATAAAAAATACTTGAAAGACGCTGTCGAAACTGGTAAAGAGCTGGGTAAAAATTTGAGAAAAGATGCCTGCGAAATTCTTGACCAGGCAAAAGAGAAAAGCCGTAACATTCTTCCCGAGATACCTGAAATCTCAAAACTGTCCGTGGTAAAGACAGTGGAAGAAAAAATTACGGATGGCATTGATGTTGTCACAGGCAAATTTAATCTTCCCAAAAAAGAGGATATGAAAAAGCTTGACGATGCAATGGATTCACTGAATTCACGGATGGATCTTTTTACACAGCAGATAACGGCATAAAAAAATCGGATGTTCAGGATTGACACAAACGGCAAAATGTTTTGACGGGGGTTTTATAAAATGAAAGAGAAAAAAAGTGTGAGGAAAATAAAAAAATACGCCAATCGAAAACTGTACGACACTATGGACAAAAAATATGTTTCCTTGAACAGGCTTTCCGAGCTTATAAAAGAGGGTGAAGAAGTCGCTATAAAGGACAATGAAACGGGCGAAGATATCACAGCTTCCATCGTGTCCCAGATTATTGCCAAGGAGAAAAAAGAGACAAAGGAAGCTGAAGTTGACGAATCTTCCGGTGTTCTGATCCAGTTGCTGAGAAAAGGAAGCGGAAAATTCATGGGTGTTGCGAAAAAATCAACATCTCTGTGGCAGAATGCGATGACTATGGCTGAAGACGAAATCGACAAGCTTGTAAATCTGCTGATCAAAGACAAGGAATTATCCGAATCCGAAGGCAGCAGACTTAAAAAAGATATGAAAAAACGAGCAGATGACTTCAAAAAATGGATCGGAGATAAAATCGATCAGCGCATCAATGAAGTCCTGGGAATGATGAATCTTGCTAACAAAGAACAGGTCAGCGAGATGACAGATAAAATTGAGGCTCTGACTCTTAAAGTGCAGCAACTGGAAAAACTTCAAAGTCAGGTGGCGAAGGCTGCTGAAGCTGAAGACGAAATAGAAGACGACATTGAGGATATGACAGAAGAGACAGCCAAAGCATCATAATAGCCTCGGCGATAAATACGATGCCCTACGTTAAAACTGTAAATGATGCCGTTTGTTTTTATGGCAGGGTCAGAAAGCATTTTGTATTCTGGCCCTGCTTTATATGTAAAGAAAGTTTTTTATCCCCTGGGGGCAGGTTTTTTCTACCAGAGAAATACATCTCTGAAATTATTGACCTGTCTGCCGGATTTCAATAAACTGTAAAAAAAGAAAAATGAGGTTGTTTTTTACAATTTATCGATAGCTATGTTGACTTTACTAAAAGTTATCGATAACAATGCCTAATTTTTCATTTGATATTCAAATCTTTAAGGATGATCCGGTACAGGAGAATTTGATATGGGGATAACCATTATTCAAAAAAGTGATCTGGGCAATCCCAAACCCAGGCCGAAAACAGCGCTGGTGCTTGCAGGCGGTGCAGTGTCTGGAGCAGCTTTCAAACTCGGTGGGCTTATGGCTCTCAACCGATTTATGCTTAATCAGAGGATCACCAATTTCGACATGTATGTCGGAACCAGTGCCGGAGCGATCATTTCGGTATATCTGGCAAACGGAATTCCGCCCAGAGAGATCATAAGAAGCCTGGAAGGAAGACGGGGTGCAACCGACCCATTTTATAACCCGTCGGTCACATCCAAAAGCGTAGCTAAAATATTGGACCCGATCCGGGCATCGGAATTCTATTATCTTAATTACAAAGATTTTGTGAGTCAGCCCCTTAAACTGGTGTCTGATGCACTGCAAGTGATTCCAAAATCGTTTATAGACTTTGTTTTACGCAACAATCTTTTTCAAGAAAAGTTTCGCGGTCATTTCATGACAATGCTTAATCATCCCACCGCGAAAAACTGTGAGAATTTTGTTAACTATTGCCTTGGCACGCATAACAGAACCAAGAAAAAGCCAGAGTTTCCCTGGCACTATCTGCCAAACGGAATTTTTACAACAGAAAAGTTTGAATGCTCGACCAGACGAAACTTGAGAGTAAACGATCTGTCCAATGATTTTAAAGAATTATATGATCAAACAGGAAGAGAGCTTCACATTGTGACTACGGAATTGAATACAGCCAAACGCAAGGTATTCAATCACCATCAGAGTTCGGCCATTCCTATATCCAAGGCATTGCAGGCATCAATTGCAATCCCTCTTTTTTACAAGCCGGTCAGAATCGGCGATACGGATTATGTGGATGGGGCAGTAGCCAAAACAACGAGCATCGACTGGGCTGTTGATAACGGGGCGGATCTTATCATATGTTATAACCCCTTCAGACCATTTAACCATGAAAGCTATTGCTTAAACTGCGGTCATGATGATCTGCGCTGTAATATCGCAGACGACGGTATTTATGCTGTCCTCAACCAGGTTATGCGCGCTCTGCTCCACACAAGGCTGATGAACGGCCTGGATCTGAGAAAAAAAGATCCAGATTTCAAAGGAGATATAATACTTGTCGAACCTTCGGATTATGATGACAAGTTTTTCGACATGAACCCTTTAGCCTTCTGGGAGCGGCGAAAAGCAGCAAGAAGAGGCTATGAATCAGTAAAGGAATCTATCGGGATAAATTATCGTTTACTGTCTAAAATATTAAATACTTACGGTATTGATACCAGTACGGATTTTATCAAAGAGGAGCCCCAACAACCGGCCCCGGCTATCAACACTTTTTATGAGAACCTGTTTATCTAAGACTGCCTCTGGCTGACTTTTTTAAACATTTTCCCCAAAACCCCCTTTTCATTTATCTGTTACCCTCGATTGATTAGTGCGGTTGCCGGTTTATTTACCAGGCGGGGCTTTTTTGCCCCGCCTGCCTTCAGCTTCTCATTTTTTTTGCAGGATCATGCCTGTTTATAAATACAGGCATTAATTATACATTATAATTTTTTTTAAAGAGCCTCAACAACCGACTCCGGCTATAAAAACTTGTTTATTCAAGTTCCCCCAACCCCCTTTTCATTGATCCATTACCCTTAGATTGAACAGCGCGGTTGTCGGTTTATTTACCAGGCGGGGCTTTTTTGCCCCGCCTGCCTTCAAAAATCATCTGCACGACTCCATTCTTCCATACCACCTTCATAGTTTATAACTACGGACAATTCGGGCAGTGCCAGTTTATGAACCATCCAGGCATAAGCGGATCGGATACCTCCGGTACAATAATAGACCACCGGTTTTTGAAGATCGATCCCTTTTTTCTCAAGGAGCTTTACTATTTCCGAGCTACTGCGCGGATGCCTTTTTTTCCCTTTATAAAAACTTTTCCACGAGATATAAACCGCGCCGGAAATTCGGCCTTTGATTCGTTCCAGAAAAGAGCGCGTATCCACCAGTTGTAAGTCCGTTCTGTTTTTTTTTATGTCTGCGGAAGTGATGTTAATGGAATTGTCGATAGAAAAATTGTACAGCTTAGGAAAAATGGCCGAGTCGGCATTTCCGGTTACAAGCACAAATTGCTTTTCAGTCCATGCCTGTATTCCCCCATCCAGAACTCGAATCTGGCCTTTGTGTCCCAGCCATGTCAACACCCAGGATACCCAGCCTTCCCCTCCCCAGCTTGTATCTGCATCTCCATACACGACCACGGAAGTCTTACGATCCATGCCCATATTTCCAAGAGCAGCAGCCAGCTTTTCCGGTGGCAGAATCCGGTGAGCAACCCCGATTTTATCAGTTTTTGTAAAATCTTCCCAGGAAAAACAAAAAGCACCTGGCAGATGAGCAGCTTGAAATTCTGCTTTGGGTCGAGCATCAAGAATTGTCCATTGAGACATATTTTTTTGCAGATGTTCGACGCTGATCAACGCAAAATCTGCTGCCTGAGCCGATTTACACTCTATCATATTGGCATTTAATAAGATCACCAGAATAAAAATGATCTTTGACCATATCTGTACGCATATTCCAGAAGAAAGTTTATTTTTCATTACTGAAGACAGCTTTCAATAACATCCACAACCTTTTTCACAGCGCCTTTATTTGCCTGAAAAACTTCGAAGGCTCTTTTACCAGCAGCCACAGCCTTTTTTTCGTCATGTAAAAGTTTTGCAATTGTCTGGTAAAGGCTGTCCGCATCATCGACCTGTACTGCTCCGCGTTTTTCCACCAGCATTTCCGCAATTCTGGCAAAATCGGTCATATAAGGCCCAAAGATTACAGGCTTTGCAAAAAGGGCTGGTTCCAGAGGGTTATGGCCGCCTGACGGAACGAGACTCCCGCCTGTGAATGCTACATCTGACAGAGCATAGAGTTTTTTAAGAAGTCCTATTACGTCGATAATTATTATATCCGGCACTTTATTCTGATTTTTTATTTGTGAATAAAGCGTCGGGGTAAATCCGCTGCTTTCAAATATCTGGACGACTTTACGACTTCGTGCAGGGTCTCTTGGGACTACGATCATGACCAAATCAGGGGTTTGTTTTTTTAAACGGAAAAATGCCTGGCAGAGGAGATCTTCTTCTCCTTTATGGGTGCTTCCTGCGATTACAATTTTTTGACTTGTGGATATTCTCAATGATTTTTTCATATTGTCGATATCGATATCCGAAATGGATACGGCAGGCTGGTCGAATTTCATGTTTCCTGTCTGAACCAGTCTGTTCTTTTGAGTTCCAAGATCAAAAAAACGGTTGGTGTCGATATCTGACTGAGTGCAGATTTTTGAAAAAGTCGCAAACATCGAACAGATAAAAGATGAAAATTGCCGATATCCGTTAAAGGATTTTTCAGAAAGACGGGCATTAACCCATATGGCAGGTATCTTTTTTCTTTGTAATTCAAAAAGAAAGTTTGGCCAGATATCGGTTTCAACCATGATAAACAAAGCTGGATCTATTTTTCGGATTTTTTGTTTTACAGTTAAAAAAAAGTCGTAGGGAAAGAAAAAAATTCCATCTACATGGTCTGCGATACGTTTTTTTGCAATATCTTCCCCGGTCATGGTGGATACGGAAAAAAAGATTTTTCTATCGCGTATCCTCTGTCTTAATGCCATAACGAGAGGGGCAGCGGAAAGAGCTTCTCCGAGAGAAAGGGCATGAATCCAGACGGGTTTTTTTGAATGCTGGTTTTCTTTAATTTTTCGGGTGTCATGTGGAAGGAAAAAAAACAATCTCTGTAAAACCGTTTTCTTTCGTTTTTCAGATAATAAAAACATTGGAATCCATATCGGTAATCCAAAAATCATAATGAAAATAAAAACAATATTGTACAAAAAAAGAATCGATTTGTTTTTCATATAAAGACCTTAATTTAAAAGTTATTATTTATTCAGAATTTAACAGTAAAAGCATTCCTACACAAGAAAATATTATATTGGCTGTCCATGCGGCAATCAGAGGCGGAAGCATTTCGCCATAGCCTAACGAAAGGCAGAAGCTGTAGAATATCCAGTATAAAAACGTAATGCCGATTCCAAAAGCGATATCCAGCGGCAGCCCTTCTTTCATCTTTCCTTTGGCTGCAATCCCCGCACCAACGAGGCAGAGGATTATGCAGATAAAAGGAAAAGCAATTTTTGCATATAGATCTACCCGGTAAATAGTAGCATCATAGCCTTCTCCTTCCACTTTATCTATAAAATCCTTCAATTCTCTGTAATTCATTTCCTCGGATTTTTTAACGACTCGCTGCAAGTCATCTGGCACAAGCCCAATATTTTCTATCTTCTGATCATGAAAGAAAACTTTGTTTTTACCCTCTGAATTGTCAAATACCTGTTCCATCAGGTTAAACAATGTCCATTGTCTGTCAGAGAATATTCCGGTTCGGGCATCAACCCTTCTGGCAATATTGAAATCATCGTCAAAATAATAAAGAGTGACCCCGCGAATAGCCTTCACCTTGCGGTCATAATATGCAATATGGGTAATCATTTTTTTGCCTTTAAGCCAGATATTTTTCTCCCTGGATATGATGGCTGCCTCATTTTTAACTTCACGGAGCCAGATTTGATTCGCCTTTTGTGCAGTTATGGGTACAACTATCTCAGAAAAGAAAAACAGGAACAGGCAGGAAAACACTCCTATTCCTAGTACAGGCTTGAATAGATAATATATACTGATGCCACTGCTTCTCAAAGCTGTTATTTCATTATTCTTATTCATAAGTCCGAATACGATCAAGACCGCCAGAAGAATACATACGGGCAGAATCTGGGTGACAATAAAAGGAATTTTGTATAATAAGAAGATGAGAGCCTTTGATATGGGTAATTTTGCCTCAATGAAATTATCGATTTTTTCAAAAAAATCCACAGCCACATAGATGCTTACTACAGTCAGAAGCACTATGAAAATTTTTTTGATTATTTCTATTGTCAGATACCTGTAAAGTATTGTCATAAAATTTTTCCCGATAAGTTTTGTCAAGCAAACGGTTTTTTGCCCGGTACAAATACCAGATGCCGCTTATTGCCTTTTTATTCCATTTTTCAATGTCCGATATAAGTACACCTGACCATATATTTTTTTAACCTTTTCCGATAGGTTGTCTGAATCAGAATTTTCAGAATTCTGTTCATCCTTTAATCCTGCAAATCCTGATTCAGAAATTTTTCACAGTATATTCTCTTTATTTTTCAGAGTCCGCTGTTCCAGTATAAAACGGTTTTCCGAATATGGAATCACGGGTAAGGATTGCTTCTGTTATTACGCCCTTCTGCATGAGCTTTCCGTGGAGCCTGCTCATTGTAATCTGGACAGTACCTTTGATACCGATGTCATGGATGGAAGCCTGGAGTTGTTCTGCCAGCGCATCTGCCTCAGAGAGCAGGCGGTTGGATTCCCGCTTTCCTTCCGAAATTATCCGGTTGGCTTCTATGCGGGCGTTGGCTATGATTTCATCTCTTTCCTGCTGTGTGGTCTTTTTTTCGTTTTTCAGTTTTTCACCATCTGAATTAGCTATCTGAAGCATGCCTCTGGCCGTCTGTATCGTGTTGCCGCCGGGAAAGACGAACCGGTCAGGAAATAATACATCCGTTACCGTAAAGCCGAATTGATTCGCATATTCATCGGCTGAGGTTGTCAGTAATTTTGTGTATTTAGCTGGATTTTTTCTTATTTCATCAGCGCTTGTATTCTGGGTTAATTCTCCCATTTTCACATCAACGAACTGGCCTGCCAGTCTTATTGCCTCGTATATTTTTGCATCCAGAACTCCTGATATCCCACGGTAAGAGTATTGGGGGCGACCAAAATGATTATAAAATTTCCAAGGGTCGGTTACCCTGCCCAGAATAGTGTAATTAACTGACATGGTGACACCTTCCTGGCTGTCCCAGGTCAGGGACTCATCATAAGGGCTGTTGGGTTTTCTCTGGGTGGTGAAGTTATAGTTGTTCACCTCTGCATTTATTATAAAAAGTTTTGCGTTCCATCCCCATGCAAGGCCATATCCGAAGGGCAGCAGGGGATTGTTATCCTGATTTACAGGCTTTCCGCCCGATACATTATATTTGAATCCCAACTGGTTTTGAGCCACATATCCTATTTTAACGAAAGGCCGGACAGCAAAAAACAGAATTGTCATCAGGAAAACAAACCAGATCATTTTTTTAAAAAATTTTGTCATTTTATCCTCCTTTTATTTAGTATTGAGATATGCAGCAGAGCTGTGCTGTCCTATGATAACCCTTGCGCCTTCAGGCACGATAGTAAGGCTTGTCTTGCCATTTTCCAGATTTTTCACAAGGCTCATCATGGTTTCAAAATCGACATAATGCTTTTTTCCGATCAAATCGATGAACATTTTTCTTCTTTTCTTTTCAGCTTCCGTAATCATCCTGATTTTATCCGCTTTTGCCTTGTTTATGGCCTGTTCAGCCAGAACTTCACCTTCCAGACGTATTTTTGCGATCTCGGTTGTAAGAGGAAGAAGCTGTTCGTTTTTGAGTTTCAGTATCTTTCTTTTCACATCCTGGATCACAATCTGGTTCATCCGTTCCTGCTGCCCTCGATTCACGCGTATGGCAGATGATATGGAAACCATTGTAAAACGCAATCCAAGTTCGTTGAAACGGTCATTCAGGCTTTTCAAGGCATATTTATTGATTTCAGTCTTGTTTCTCACAAGATCAAGCGCTCTTTTGTCCGCTGCAAACTGGACAAAAGGCTGTCTCAATATCTGGCGGAACCTGCCTGATATGAATTTGGATAAAACATTGGCCTGGTTTGAGTACTGCCTGAGCTGGTATGCTCTGGCAAACTTGACAAGCCTGTCCTTCAAGTCGGTAAAGCTTTCATCTATATACATATGAACCACTATATCAAAGCAGACTTTTCCTCCTTCAGCATCCACACAAAGTTCTTCATTGGCCCGGCTTTCAAGAGAGGATCTGCCTGTAAATTTATAGGACTGTACTCCTTTTGGAAAACGGAGTATTTTGATATCCGGGGTTTCTATCGGCGCTCTGACAGCCGATAACATTTCGACTTTGAAATTGTCTCCCACATCCTGCCCGCCTTTTTTCTTTGCAAGCTCAATGTCCCGTTTTCCCATAGTTTTGAAAACCAGAGCTATCTCATTTTGCTCCACCACCTTACCACATCCTGAAACCATTATACCCACACAAAGGACTATACATATAACAATAAAAGGTCTCATCAAATTACTCCTTTCTTTTTGTTTTTTTACAGTCATGATAAAATCACGCTCTGAAAAAGGTAAAAGCGAGTATTGCAATATTGGCCACAATACCGGTTGCTCCGATTGCCAGATTCAAATCATCCGGCAAAAAAGCGAGGTTGAGAAAAAGCGGAATCGTTACCAGAGAAATTAGAAAACAGGATATCAGTATAAAGACCGATTTTTTGAATACACGCCCAAAAAATATTTTGAGAGCCTCTTCTCGTTTCAAGAATTTTTTGAAGTTTGTGATTGCACGAATTTTCTTTTCTTCCACTGCCGATTTGAGCTTTTGCTCAAGCAGGCTTTCAGAAAATGGAATGCCGGGAAAGAGGTCGTTCCATTCTCTGGATAAAAACTCTTTATAGATATTTTCATATGCTTCGGCCTCAGCTTCGATCTGCCGGATATAGACTTCAAGTTTAAGAGGCATCATCTTGCCGTCTTTTATCAAAGCCTGCTCCATATCAAAGATCATGTCTTCATAAACCACTTTAAATTCCGGAGGTTTCATGCCTTTCTCCCTTACCGGTTAAAAAAAACTTACAGTCTTTCATATTGCAAATTTTTCATATGCGTGGCAATATGGCTTGTTACAAGAGGCTGACTTATCTTGCCACAGTGAACACACGTTTCAAATACATAACCTTTATGATATATTTCGTCAATGATATGCTAAATCATGAAGAAAGGATTGAAGATGAAGACAATTGGTTTGATCGGAGGCATGAGCTGGGAATCTACATTATCTTATTACAGGGCTATCAATGAAGGTATAAAGTCTAAACTGGGTGGTCTGCATTCTGCAAAAATTATTCTTTACAGCGTCGATTTCGGTGAAATTGAAGAACTTATGAAAGAAAATGACTGGAATCAAATAGCTGTGCAGCTAACCGAGGCAGCAAAAAAGATCGAATCGTCCGGGGCTGATTTTTTAATGATATGTACCAATACCATACATAAAATAGCGCCTGTACTTGAAGAAAAGATTGAGATTCCACTGCTGCATATAGCCGATGCCACTGCTGAAAAAATCAAGGAAAAAGGATATGACAAGGTCGGCTTGCTGGGAACTGCACCAACTATGGAAATGGATTTTTATAAAGGCAGACTCCTTACAAAACATAAGATCGACACTGTCATCCCAGATAAAAAAGACAGGGAAATCATACACAAGGTCATTTTTGATGAACTCTGCCTGGGAAAGATTGAAAAAGCCTCCAGGAAAAAATATATCGAAATCATCGAAGACCTGGCCGCAAAAGGCGCAAAGGCAGTTATTCTCGGATGTACTGAAATAGCAATGCTTGTCAGCCAGGAAGACACAAAAATTCCGCTGCTGGATACAACGCAGATCCATGCTGACATGGCAGTTTCAAAAGCGATAGAGGCAATATCATGAAAGAACAAAACAAATCATCTTCCAGGCTTTTACCAGGAAAAGACGAGTTGAAAGAATGCCTTCGGCAACTGGAACACGCCGATATCCAGGAAAATATCGAAACAATTATCTCAAAAGCCTTTTCCAGGATGGCGGATAAGATTACGCCTGATATAATTACGCCTGATGAAATTAAATCAGGCACACTGGAATACACTTCGACTCTCAGCTACGATCTTTATGATTTTATTTTAAAGCATTACAAGTATAATATTAATGAAATCTGCTTCTGGCGTTTTATAAAAAAACTGCCCAGAAATCAGTTGTTCATGAAGCTGGAAAATGATCCGCATCTGGAAATGCTTGATTATCTGATCCGGATATATTTTTATTCAGACCCGTTAGATGATTTGACCTGCCTGTTTATCCCAGTCAATGACAGCGACTCAATCAAGCACTATCTTGAATGGATAAAAAGTTATTTTTATAATGTAAATTATCCGACCAGCCTTTTATGGCTGTATGCACTGGACAGCTCCCTTGCAAGTATTTTTCCTGATGAGATTGTATTTCTGGGAGTACGCACGAAAGAGTCAGACAGGCATATCCTGGCCCCAGATTTCAATTTCAGCCAAAGTGTATTGCTGAAACGTTTTTCAGAAACTCCTGATCATTTTGTCAGGCTTGAAGGCAAATCAGCGAATAGCGAATTTGCCCAGATATTCGCTTTTCTTCAAAAAGAATTCAACGACAGATGCCTCAGTCGTTCCACAAAAAAGAATGAATGTCCAGATGATATATCTTATGAAAATGACTGGAAAAAATTTGAAGATGTACTGAAATTTGGAGTTTCAGACAAAGATGAAAGCGGGTGTATAAGTTTTTCAGATATGCGGGCGAGTACCGAATTTTTAAACAACCATGGGAAAAATCTTTATCTTAACAAAATCCAGCAGCCCTTTTTCGAACAGACCAAGCTTATCAGCAGGCAATATAAAGGACGCATAGACAAGTTCATGGGCGATAATGTAATGTGCGTATTTTTAAAAAATACTATTCGGATTCAAGAAGATACCGATGAAGACTCTGCACTTGTACTTAACAACTTCTTTGCTCTGTTCAACCTGTGCAGCGTTCTTCTGAAACTTATCAAGGCCGAAAATCTTGAACAATCGAAGCTTGGACTCAGAAGCGGGGTTACTTACGGCAACCAGATTTTGCGCTCGAATCTGGGAAATGAAATCGTAAGGGATTTTACTGTTACCGGAGAGACCGTTAATCTGGCAGCGAGACTGGAGCATATCTCCATTCAGGAGTTGATCATTCATAATAAGATGTATTTCGAGCGTTCCATAGAACGCTTTCCTCAGATCAGTGAATTATTGTCCAGCGGCGGCAATCGCTATAATCTCAATCCCGAAACCCAGGCCATTATTCGGGATTTTACATTATTTCAAAATATCTATTCGAATCTGGAACGCCTCGAAAATGCCAGGTTCGACATCCGCATGAACCAGGATTTTTATTCCAAACTCCGCAATTACATGGAAAAAAAAGGATTTAAGGTATTAAATCCAAACACGTCAGCCAAATATGGTTATGAAGAATACGCAATCGACGAATTCAATATCAGATTTTATTTTTCATATTACAACCCAAAAGGCTTTAAGAAATATGAACGCATATGGATACTTCCACTTGAAACGGAAGTGCTGGAAAAATTCAATCTTGGAAAAATAAGAAATTGACACCAAAATACTGATGGAATCGAAACAAGAAGAGATTCGGAGGTTTGTTTTAGAATATGGAAATAACACAGAAGCAAAAACTGGACAAGCATATCAGACAGAAGATAAAAAGTCTGAAAAAAGATGTAGAATCTTTCAAAAAACTTACAGAACCTGTCTCGCCTGATAATGCCATAGGCCGCATTACCCGAATGGAGGCTATAAACAGCAAAAGTATAAACGAAGCAGCTTTGAACAAGGCAAAATACACATTGTCCAAGCTGGAAGAGGCTTTGCCGAAAATCAATGATCCTGATTTTGGCTTATGCACGGAATGTGAGGAACCTATCCCTTTTGCAAGATTGATGATCATGCCTGAAACCGGTTTCTGTGTTAAATGCGCTGAAAGAATGGGCGGATAAATACAGGATGGGCGGATAAATACAGGATGTACGGATAAATACAGGATGTACGGAAATTTATCCCTGATTTATCGATTGAATGAAATGTCTTAAACATCTATGATGATAACTCTTTACACATTGAAAAATTTATGTGAAAATAATCAATATTAAGTGAGGATGACGATTTGCACTAAGCAGAAATCACAATCCGCTGAAAGAATGAAAATAAACCTGATTATAAAATAATTATTGTAAAATAATTAAGGAGGAAGCAGCAAGCGATGACAAGCGAAAAAGATCTTGTTTTGATCCATTTTGAAGGAAGGCCTCTGGCATATGCCAGGGTAGAATCTATTGCACCGGATATTAAAAAAAACTGGTATCATGTCAAGCTCCTGATTCTTCAGGATGTTCCACCCCGCAGCGTGACATGGATACTAAAAGATGTTTATATCGACGGCGAGGAATATACAATGGACGGCAAACGGATGAGACTTGAAAAAATTGTCTCTCCTGCTGAAGACGACCAATCCGAAGATAACGAACACGAAGATCCGGAACCGGATAAACCAGCAGTTCAGGGCGAGGCCAGAGTGATCAACCTGATGGATAGAATGAAAAAATAATTTTTTTGCTTTTTTGCGTTATGGCATTTCAATGATGAAAATAGGTTCTGTTACGATAGACAACCACACGGTAATGGCCCCTCTGGCAGGTATTACCAATCTTCCTTTTCGTTTGTTGGTAAAAAAAAGCGGGTGCGGGCTGGTCTGTACCGAGATGATCAGCGCACACGGTCTGTTCTATGATTCCAGAAAAACTTTTAAAATGCTGGAGAGTGATCCTTTCGAAAAACCTGTCTCTGTCCAGATATTCGGCTCCGATCCGGAAATCATGGCAGGAGCGGCTGTAATTGCTGCGTCCTGCGGCGCGGATATTCTTGATGTCAATTTCGGATGTTCCGTCAGAAAGATACTCAAAACCGGTTCTGGATCAGCCTTGATGAAAAATCCAGGCCAGGCATCTGCTCTTCTTTCCGCTATCCGGAAGGCCATATCCATTCCATTGACGATCAAGATCAGGAGCGGATGGGATGCTTCCGGAAACCAGGCAGTAGAAATTGCAAAAATAGCAGAATCCTGCGGAGTCGATGCTATTGCCGTACATCCGAGAACAGCAACACAGGGGTTCAGGGGTAAAGCTGACTGGTCAATTATAGAAGCCGTTAAAAAAGAGGTCAATATCCCGGTAATCGGAAACGGAGATATCGAAAATCCGGAAGATGCCCTGAAAATGACGGCTATGACAGGATGTGACGGTGTAATGGTCGGAAGAGCGGCCATCGGAAAACCCTGGATTTTCTCCCGAATACTCTCCCTTTCACGGGGCGAAGTATGTGAACAGGAAGATTTTTCCCTTCATTTTAAGGCCATGATTCGATATCTGGACGCATCCGTGAAATATATAGGTGAAGTCCACGCCTGCCGCATGATGCGCAGCAGGCTTGGCTGGTTTGTCAAGGGCCTTCCATGTTCGTCCCGATTCAGAGAATCCATAAAAAGGATCGATACACATGATACAGCTCTTGATATAATTTATCGTTATATGGAATCAATAGGAATCGATCCCGAACATTTCTCTCAACGAGGAGGTGAATAGTCAGCTGTCACCTTGCTTGTAATACCGCCTCTGGGTGTGAATTCACCAGTTACTTCCATTTTTTTGGGTGCAAGCACGGATACCAGATCGTCCAGAATCCGATTGACAACATGCTCATAGAAAATTCCCACGTTTCGGTATTGCATAAGATAATATTTCAATGATTTGAGTTCGATAATCTTTTTATCAGGAGTATATCGA
Source organism: Desulfobacterales bacterium HSG16 (assembly GCA_030377965.1). Taxonomy (GTDB): domain Bacteria; phylum Desulfobacterota; class Desulfobacteria; order Desulfobacterales; family HSG16; genus JAUCGE01. Next base: position 75,601 of record JAUCGE010000001.1, on the reverse strand, counting down.
ATCGATATTGTGCCAAAATCGGGCAAACCCGTCATGGGGCATACTGCTGTAAATTCTGGATGTTGTACCGAAATATCGATATCACGTACTGTGTTGTACTGATAATCGACCGGGTATAAGACACTTGTGTCTATATCTTCGGGTTTTGTGGCCTGATAATTTGGTGATAGATTAGGCTGATTTGACATTTTCTGTTATCTCCTTTAACAATAAACATGATACAAATGGCATTGACCTTTGACATTGTCATTATATTTAATCAATATTAATTTTGTCAATTTCAGACATTATATTGTACAGTGCATATTCTGTATTAGAATTTGCTACACAAATTATTACCCTTGGCTCGGCAGGACAGGATAATTCCCATGAAGGACATCAAAGTATTCATGGCTCTTGACAATTCAGTGACGTACATCTGCCCTAAATGCGGAGTGGCCGAATCGTCGAATGCTACACAATACAAAGAGATCGAAACGGCTGTCCGTATTAAACATGTGTGTAAAAAGTGCGGTCACAGATACGGCGTAATTCTGGAAAGACGGCAGTTTTACAGAAAACAGACAGATTTACCAGGCGTTTATTATACCAATGAGAGTACCCGTGAGAATACCGGGGGACAGCCAGTTCTCATAAAAGATCTGTCTCGAAACGGCGTAAAATTCGAGTTACAGTCCGATTGGACTTTTGATGTGGATGATCGGGTGTTCCTGGAGTTTGAGCTGGAAAACAACCCTGGTCTGATTGTTCGAAAGGAAATTATGGTAAAGATGATACTGGGCCACATGGTGGGCGCAGAATTTACTACACCACTTGATCTGGCCCCCTCATATATGATATAACGGGAAAATCCGGCAATTTTGTCCATGTGGCAGTAAAGGAGTTACTGATGACAGAAGAAAACAAGGTTTTTATGAACAAGGAAAACATGGCCATTTTTACATGCCCGGAATGTCAACACTCAAAGGCCATGAATTTATCAAAATATAAGGATATTCAGACTGCTGTTAAAATAAAGGTAAAGTGTCCTCAATGCGGCCATGTCTACAGTGTTCTGGTGGAGCGCCGGCAGTTTTACAGAAAAACAGTTAATCTTCCCGGTAGTTATTTTTTGGGCCCCAGGCAGATTCAAAGCACCATGATGGTCAAAGACATATCCCGTCACGGGCTGAGTTTTGAGGTGGGCGGAAGGCAGAATCTCAAAGAGGGAGATGAAATAATCATTCAGTTCAATCTGGACGACAGGCACAAGACTCCAATCAAAAAAACAGTGGCGGTAAGAACAATCACTGACCGTAAAGTCGGTGCGGCATTTGTTTCTGTTGGAACAGTTGATCTCGGAGATAGAAGGATCGGTTTTTACCTGATGCCCTAGAAAAATGGCGGATTCAAAAAAATACAGATGCGAATGGGCGGGCTGTGACCCACTTTATATTGAATATCATGATACTCAATGGGGGGTTCCTGTTCATGACGACCGAACTCTTTTCGAGTTTTTGCTTCTTGAAGGAGTACAAGCAGGGTTGAGCTGGATAACGGTTTTACGAAAACGAGAAAACTACAGGCAGGCATTCAATTCTTTTGATCCGGAACAGATCGTGCTTTATGATACAAAAAAGATAGAATCTTTGATGGAAAATCCCGGTATTATTCGGAATAAGGGAAAAATAAAGGCTGCAATCGTTAATGCAGAGGCATTTTTAGAAGTTCTGGTCAAATTCGGAAGTTTTGATCGATATATCTGGCAATTCACAGATGGAGAACCGATTATTAATGCGTGGCGCACCATAGAGGAAATTCCAGCTAAGACCGCTATATCAGAAACAATGTCCTGTGATCTCAAGCAGCGGGGATTTAAATTTGTCGGCCCGGTGATCTGCTATGCTTATATGCAGGCTGTCGGTATGGTCAATGATCATCTGACCCGGTGTTTCAGATATGATATTTTATCAAATTAACATTTTTTCTCATCCATATAGATTTCAAGAAAACATTGGGCTTTGTCAAACTCGTCTGATCTTTTTTGAACTGGAAAGGAGCTGATTTGCTATGTCAAATACCATATGGGACCCTTTAAAGAGCGTAGCCGCTCTGCATAATCAAATTAGTAAGGTTTTTGAAGAAGCCCCGGACAAAACCGAATGGTTCGATGATGCATCGAGCTGCATGTGTGCGTGGAAACCTCCTGTAGATATTTATGAAACAGGGGAAGGAATTGTACTCATTGCCGAATTGCCAGGACTTGCAAAAGAAGATGTTTCATTGGAAGTCAAAGAGAATATTCTAAGTATAAAGGGTGAGCGCTGCATGGAAAGAAAACATGAGCAGCGTAACTTTTTCAGGAAAGAACGATGTTTCGGAACTTTTCACAGGGCATTCAAGCTTGAGGGCCATGTCAATCCACAGAATATCAAGGCAAAATTCAAAGACGGGCTGCTTGAAATTCTGGTTCCAACATATAAAGATCACAAGACTGGAAAGGTCAAGGTCGATATCGATTGAAAAAATTATTGAGATACAGGAAGAATATCTGAATCTGCTTAGAAATTGATCTGAATTCGGCCAAAGGCAGATGGCTTGGTCTTACCTATAGAAGACTCTTCACTCCCCACAGGTATCTGGGCGGAAATACTCAGGCTGAGATCTTCGCTGGCTTCGAAGTTCAGCCAGGGGTTTACCACGACAGACGGATCATTTGCATTTATGATATTGTATAATTCGATGGATGCCTTGTCCGCAATGGGCATACTCGCACCCACAAAAATATTATCCCGGCCTATGGTATCGAATTCATTATTTATGTATCCAAGCCGGTCATTTGTTGTATATTCCTCGGGGGAAGTTTTCCCCAGCCCTTCCTGATAATATTCAAGAACGAGGTATAGTTCGTTCTTGAAGGTATAATCTACCCCAACCAGAAAACGGGTATGATCTTTTGTAAAACTCTCGTCTTTTATTTCCGTTGTTTCATCGTCGGCCTCCAGCCAGGCACGGCCTCCTTCCACATGAATACCAAGGCCCCCGATTTCGCTTCTCATTCCGGCTGCGAGCAGACGCCAGCGAACCGGCACCACAGCCAGTTCCATGTCAGTCATACCTGTTTTAAGCCCTTCATAGTCTGTTCGAGGCCGGCTGGCTTCGCTGTAATGAATAGCCAGATCCAGGATATTTGTCCGAGTCTTTATTTTGACCTGGTAATCGCCGTTTTCAGTATCCGTATATTCGCTTTTTTTTCTGTCCAGATTTTGTCCAAAGGAATAAAAAGTACTGATTTCATTTTCTCCAGAGAATGCATAAGACATATAAGCACTGTCAATGCCCGAAGTTTTATAGGCCGGGTCCATAATTTTTTTATGGTTGAACAAATCTGTTGGATTCCAGGCAAATCCTGTGCCTGTAAGGTATTGCTGTCTGCCGAGGCGTAAGGTAATATCCCCTTCCCCTGGTTTGATAATTCCATAGACTTCTTTCAGCCTGACATCCTTGTCAAAATACTGTTCAGGTAAAAAATGGGGCTGGGGCAAAAGATCTGTTTCATCATCCTGGTCAGGCTGGGTGAGCCGCTGGGGAACAGCAGATATATCGACATGGCTTTTAAATTCAGCATCGAAACCTTCTGCTGCTGTTGCTGCGCTATCGTACACAGACAGAAGCCCGGTCAGCAGAAAAAAGAATATGAAAGATTTGAGTTTCATTTTATAATTACAAAACCTGTATAAATTTTAATGGTCACTTTTCAGTTTAACCGATACAATATTTTTTGTCCATACTTGAGATAGGTATCATCCATTAAAAAATTGAAGAGAATAAACGCTATTGTCTGAAGACATAGATAAGCAGAAACTCACAATCTGGGCATATATGGAAGAGGAGACGCAAACTTTAGATACCTGATATCAAGGCTAAACACATTATCATCCCGATAACTGCCTTCCCCTTATTATATATGAAGGTATAATGCAACTGTTTTTTATAAAATTTAATTTCCGTACTCCTGTTCAAAACTATTTATATTTAAATATCAATTATTTATAACCAGTTCCACTCCAGCTTCTTTGAGCAGAGATATGGCAGGATTCCATGCCTCGTCACGAACTACAACCTCATTGGGCCGTAATTCAAGAAGCCAGGTTCCCACAAGAAATCCTCTCCTCTTTTTTATATTATGGTATGGGTTCTGAATATATTGGCTTCTTGACACAGATCTTGTCTTCCTGTCGAGAATTTCGAGCAAAAACCAGGGAGCGCGGGGCAGATACCCAACAGGTTCTCCGCGATAGGCATCCAGAGGAACCAGCCTCCTTATTTCTGCGGACATAACACTGTGGGTCTTAATTCGGGCCATGACAACACGAGGAAATTCCTCCCGGATTCTGTCTTCAAGGTGATGTGAGATTCTATGAGCCATATCGTGGGATTTTGCTTTCAATACCACATCCAGATCCACGATAAATCTTCCTCCGGCATTCCTGCTCAAGATGCGTTCAACTGTTTCCACCAGAGGATGGGCCTGGATCAGGGCGATAATCTTCCGTTCTGTTTCACGGTCAATAGCCTCGTCCATAAGATCAAGAAGCCCGCGCCATAACAAATGGCATCCAGCGTAGAACACAAACAGGGAGACAGCTCCGGCTGCCCATCGTTCCACATGAAAACCAAATCCGGCTCCAACCAGGCCCACAACCACCACAACAGTAGAAAGCCCGTCTGCCAGGTAATCTTTACCGTCTGCTTCCAGGGCCTTTGAATGGAGTTTTTTTCCAGCATATAACTGGTATGTGCCAAATCCGAATGTAATAAAAAGGCATATCAAGGCTACAGGCAAAGCTATCTTCACATCGGGCATACTGATCGGCCCAAGTATGGCGCTGCGCCCTATCTCATAGCCTGCCAGAATCACGACTATGGATGTCACCAGGGTGGCAATGGTTTCCGCTTTGTAAAGCCCATAGGGAAATGAGGGATGCTGCTTACCGGCCAGCCACAGCCCCAAAAAAGCGGCCAGAGATGCTATGACATCAGCGCCAGAATGGATAGCATCTCCGATAAGCGCAGCTGAATTGCCGAGAATACCTGCAATCCCTTTACCGACAGCCAGAAAAAGATTGAGGCATACGGAAAACGCTGCCTTGTTTCGGGCTTTTCTTATTTCAGAATTGAGATTATCTGAATCTTTATCTGTTTCAGACAATTTTTTCTCGTTAAAACTCAATGAATTCACGAACAGATTTCCTTATTTATTTTACCCTTGTCGTTTTTGCCATGTCTCTTATGGATTCGTACTTATGATGATATTATGCCATATATTTCAAATTCTCAATCATTTGTTTTTATGACCGTAATCCTCGATTAAAAAATTATTTTACATTCTTCAATTGAAAATAGTCACGATCTGAATTATGTTTTTCAATTAAGCTGGCTGTGACAGAGTTGAAAAACACTCGAAATGTCGTTTTTCAGATGCTGGCGCAACGAAAGGTAGGAACGGACAATGGAAACAAAAACTGTTCAGGTTATGGGTGCAGGTTCTCCCATAGTGGATCTGGTAGCCGAGATTGATGACAGCATACTCACATCTGTACAGGGCGAAAAAGGCGGGATGGAACTGGTGGATGCAGACACTCTGAAATCATTGGAGAGCCTGCTTGCCGAAATACCGATAAAAGCCCCTGGTGGATCTGCGGCCAATACCATCTTTGCCCTGGCCAGAATGGGTATGGCCTGCTCATTTCTGGGCAAGCTGGGTCGAGATGAAAACGGAATATATTACAAAAATGAATTTAAATCGTTGGGAGGAGATTGCTCAAGCTTCAAGCATGATGATAAAAATGTCACTGCCTGCTGCCTGAGCCTGGTCACTCCGGATTCCGAACGAACCATGCGAACCCATCTCGGGGCTGCCATGACTCTTGCACCGGATGATATCAAAGATAGTGATTTCATAAATTGCAGGCATGTGCATGTCGAAGGATACTTGCTTTTCAACCCGGATCTTTTGACCGCTGTTTTAAAATCAGCACGTAATGCAGAATGCAGCGTCAGTCTTGACCTTGGATCATTTGAGGTTGTCAGATCAGCGGAAAAGATTCTGCCGGATCTTCTGGCCGATTATGTCGATATGGTGTTTGCAAATGAAGATGAAGCTGCTGCATTTTGTAATGATACTGATCCTGAAAAAGGATTGGAAGCCCTGGGCCGGTTATGCAGAATTTCCGCTGTCAAGATCGGTAAAGACGGCTCATGGCTGAAACAAGGAAATCAGGTGGTACATGTACCGGCCATACCGGTAGATGATGCTGTTGATACAACAGGCGCGGGGGATTTCTGGGCATCCGGATTTCTTTTCGGTTACTTGAACGGATATTCCCTGAACACCTGCGGAAAAATCGGGTCAGTGCTGGGAAAACACGTTGTCCGCCATTTCGGTGCCAACCTGCCTGCATCCGCCTGGGAAGCCGTTCAAACAGAAACCAGATCGTTACTGGAAAATGAAAGGAAAGCAATATGAGTAAAGATCGTTACATGTTTACATCAGAATCTGTCACCGAAGGTCATCCTGACAAGGTTGCAGACGCAATTTCCGATTCCATTTTAGATGCTATAATGGGTCAGGATACCGGATGCCGGGTGGCATGTGAAACCCTTGTCACCACAGGACTTGCCTTTATCGCAGGCGAGATTAGCACTGCCTGTTATGTTGATATACCCCAGATAGTAAGAGAAACCATCCGTGATATAGGCTACCATTCTTCCCAGATGGGATTTGACTGGCAGACCTGTTCGGTAGTCACCAGTATTGATCATCAGTCTCCTGATATTGCACAGGGAGTCAATGTGGGTGAGGGGCTTTTCAAAGATCAGGGAGCAGGAGATCAGGGCCTGATGTTCGGTTTTGCATCCGATGAGACCCCGGAGCTTATGCCAATGCCGATTACCTATGCTCATAAGCTGTGTAACAGACTTTCCGAAGTTCGGAAAAACGGAGCAATAGATTTTTTGCGGCCGGACGGCAAATCTCAGGTAACAATAGAATATGAAAACGGAATGCCGAAACGGGTCGATACCATAGTGATCGCAGCCCAGCACAAACCGGATGTCACCTATGAAACACTCAAGGAAGCCATTGTTGATGAGGTTATAAAAAAGGTTATTCCACAGAATATGATCGACGGAGATACCAAATACTTCATCAACGCTACCGGCAAATTCGTTATCGGCGGCCCAATGGGCGATTGCGGTCTGACCGGCAGAAAAATCATTGTCGATACTTACGGCGGCCAGGGAAGCCACGGAGGTGGATGTTTCTCCGGTAAAGATCCCTCCAAAGTAGATCGAAGTGCATCATATATGGGTCGTCATGTGGCGAAAAATATTGTTGCATCAGGTGTCGCTAAAAAATGTGAAATCCAGATAGCATACGCAATAGGCGTACCCCAGCCAGTATCAATTATGGTGGATCTGATGGGTACAGGTAAAATTCCCAAGGAAAGAATCGAAGAAATCGTAAAAGAAGTATTTGATTTAAGGCCGTCAGCTATCATAGAATACCTCGATCTTCTGAGACCTATCTACCGCCAGACCTCAGCATACGGTCATTTCGGCAGAACAGAACCGGGTTTTTCATGGGAAAAGACAAACATGGCAGATATTATCAGGGAAAAGGCCGGTATTTAATCGACCTAGCACAGGTTGATTCAAGACTCCATCCTTATGAGTAAAGAAAAGCTTTGTACCTATCCTGTATAGGTACAAAGCTTGCGATTCTTAAATAAATAAAAAATTTTCCCGTCCGATTTTGGGCATCATTCATCCAGTAGTTTACACTTTCCGTATGTTTGAATCAGGATTCTCAGGATGAAAGGATGAACAGGATTAGCATTTGAACATCTTGAAAATCCTTTAATCCTGAGAATCAGGATTCAGACAAAATGAGGCAATAAAAAACAAGCCAGAATAAGAAAAAGTGTAAACTACTTTTGGACGAATATGAAGGATGCCTGATTTTCTTATTGAATTTCCAATATAATGCGATAGTAAAAAGTCTTTGCTGCCATCACACCTTCAGCAACTTAACATTTAGGAAAAAGATCATTTAATGATAAACCATTTTCGACCATACTCTTTCATTCTTTTTTGCCTGTTCTGGCTTATACTGACTCCCAGGATTTCGGCCGGGCTTGACACCATTGGTACAGACAATCTGGTTCCTGGTATGAAAGGCTACGGATTGAGCGTGTTTCAGGGGCATGACCCCATCAAATTCCCGGTCACTTTTATAAATGTGGCAGACGGTCCCTGGCCGGGGGAGCTTACTTTTCTTGTGCTGGCTGAACTTCCTGAAAAATATTCGGACAGAGGCCCTCTGTTCGGCTCAGGATTCAGTGGAAGCCCTATTTATTTTAACGGGAAACTGGCTGGAGCTCTCTCATATGTGGAACAATTTCAAACTGAACTGATAATGGGAATAACACCCATATCTCTTATGCTTGAGGAACTTGAAAGAGCAAAGTCAAGTTTTCTTGCGGATATGCCTGAAATCGAAAAAATTTCCCATGAACCGTTATCAAAAGACAGCAGCAGGCTTCAGGCAGGCAGTATGATCGAGATTCCTCTGGTTCGAGGGGATATCCGGCTATCTTCGGCAGGCACGGTTACGGCAGTGATCGATGGAATGATACTGGCATACGGGCATGAAAATTTTTTCTGGGGAGATCAGGTCATGCTGCCAATGCATCTTGTGGATGTAAGCGCCATAATCCCCCGGCTCGACCTGTCTCACAAAATTGCAGGATCAGGAAAAGAGATCGGGGCGGTTGTATGGGACGGCAAGCAGGCAGTGGTCGGAAAACTGGGTATCAGCGCTCCCATGACCTTGTTTAAACTTTCTTTCGAATATAAGAAATCCGGAGTTGTTCGACATTACAATATGGAAATAGTCCGTCACAAGTCTGTGATTCCCTTCATCGTCAACCAGATTGTTACAACAGTTATTGAGCAGATGGCCCATGACACCCCTGAAGAAAGGGCATTTGAGATCGAATACCGGGTAGCACTTTCAAAAAATGAAAACTTGCCCCGTTTTTCCCAGCGATATAATACAAAGACTTTGAAAAGTCGGATAGGCGCAATCCTTCACAGGCTGACTGAAAATCATCCTGATGATAATATTCCAGAAAGTATTGGAATATACATAAAAGAACTGGCAACTGGGAAAAGTGCGCGTATCAGGAAAGCATGGTTTGGAAAAGAGAGTGTTCGGGCAGGCGATTCTGTCACTCTATATGGACAGATCATCCATTCAACAGAGGAAAAGATGGTCATATCTACAACTCTGACCGTTCCCGAAGATTATTCTCTTGATGTTTTTCCGGTATTGCTGACTTCAGGCTCTGCCATAGTTCCTGATGAAAAACAGCCCGTTGATCATGATTCTGTAACCGAATGGATATCAAGGCTGCTCAGATCCGATGATTTTGTCGTGCTTTATCCAGGAGCCAGAGACAAGATGGCAAAATATCCGGAAGCCAACGTTGCCAGGACTGTCAAAAGGATTCCGTGGGCTGTGACAGGTAAGGCGGAAGCTGGTATCAGGGTTCTTGGAAATAATTAGCGGAACGCAGAGCGTGTATTTTATAGCTCATAATAGAAGGAGATTCTTGTTTGTATAAATTACAATTCATTCGTTTATATGCTGCCGGATTGTTATTTTTAACCTGTCTTTGCGCGTCTTTTCCGGCTCACGCAGTTACTGCCAGGCAATGGACGGATGCTCATGCCAGAAAAGACGGAAAAGGGCTTTATGAAAATCTGATGTATTCACAGGAAGGTATGATCGTCCCAGGATTTGAAACCTCCGCCCAGAAATACAAGGAAAATTTTCTTTTTACGGCAGCCATAAAAAATGATGATGGCAGCTTTGTAATAGGAGGCGGAATGCCTGCCAGGCTTTTGAGCTTTACGTCTGGAAAGTTTACCAAAATCAGTATTCAAGCTAAATCCTGGAAAGACGAGATACCTGTCAACGGACGGGTTATAAGTGTGATGACCAGGCTTGTTGAATCCGGCCATATTATTGCAGGCATGACCGGAGGCGGCGATATTCTGATGAAAAAAGATGCCTTATGGTTTGAGAGGCTCTGCCTGCTTCCGTCGGAAAGCACATGGGATCTTGCCGTTAGTGAAGATGGTTATGTATATGCAGCCACAGGCCCGGTAGGACAAATTTTTCGCATAGATCCGAAAACCGGTATTTTTGAGCAATGGGCGCAGACCACGGACAGCCATATTCGTTTTATCCGTTCTACTCCCTCCGGTCGTATTTTTTTTGGAGGAGGTGAAAGCGGTAATCTTTATGAACTCAAGGGTAAAGACCGAATAGATGTGGTTTACCACTTCATGGAAGAATCAATTTCGGATATGAAATCTTTCAGTAAAGGACGGATAGTTGCTGCCAATAAGATGCGCCAGCCCAGAGAAAAAACCCGTGTTTCTTTATACAAAAAATATTTTAAGCAGTTTTCCAGCTTGAAAAGCAATTTCGGTGTAGATTCCGAACTGGCCTCAATACGAAATCCTTTTGACACATATTTTGCCAATCTTTCCCACGGTACTCTTTATTTTATCGGGGATGATTTCAGAATCGAAACAATTTTATCTTTAACTGACGAATATATAATAGATATAACGGATGACAAGGATAATAATATTTTCGTCGCGACAGGTCCCAGGGGCCGTATATATATGATAGAAAATCCTTTGAGCGATTTTAGAAAAATCTGGATCGCACATGATCTTGATTACAGAAATGTAATGGCCATTATCAAAGAAGAAGGACACCCTGTAGGTTTTCTGGCTTCCGGCAACCGGGCGGTTTTATTTGAACGAGCGCTCACGCCTTCCTCAAATGGAATATTTAAAACAAAGGTTTTTTCACCGGGCAAACCTTCCAAATGGGGACGGCTTTATCATGAAGGGCTGAAACTTTCTGTATTCAGCAGGCACGGCAACACTCCTGTTCCAGATGACACATGGATGTCGTGGACAAAACGGGAAGAAGGGCTTGAGTCTGAATTATCCAAATCTTTATGGCGGTTTATCCAGTTGAAATTTGAAATTCCCGGAGACGGCAGATTCGAAAGTTTCAAGTATTATTATGTAGAAAAAAACCAGGGGCCTGTCGTAAAAGAAATCCGTGTGGAAAAACAGGCAGTAAAGGGCAAAGGGCCGCAACGTAAAATCACATGGCAGATGCTGGACCCAAATGATGATAAACTTCTTTGTTCCTTATGGATCAAGGCAAAAGAAATGACCGAATGGATCAGGCTTTATCATGACATGGAACTTGAACAAAACGAGATGATACTATATACGTCCGATTTTCCTGATGGTCGTTATCAAATAAAAATTATGGTCAGCGATAAAAAATCCAACTACTTAAACCCCATGTCAGGTGCTGCGGCATCTTCCGTGTTCACCATAGATAACAGCAGACCGTTTTTCAAAGATGTAAAATACGACAGCAATAAGCAAAAATTTTCAGGGAAAGTGTCAGACACTCTGTCGGTTATTGCAGATCTTTCGTTTTCCATGGACGGCGGCGAACACATCAGGTTTGCACCATTCGATGGAATTCCAGATGAAAAAGACGAACTTTTTATCCTCCCGGTTCCAGAAGATATGGAAGCAGGTGTACATACGATTTCATTCCGGGCAAAAGATGAGTCAGAAAACCCCGCAAGCCATGTCATGCAGTTTAGTTACAGCCCTGATTTTAAATCTGATCTGCCTGCAGCGAGTCGTAAAAAATGAGTGATATGACTCAACTGCTTGATGTCACCGTGGTTTACGGGAAAAAAAAGAATCGAGTAGTGCCGTTGAAAAACGTTGATTTCAGCCTTGAAAAATCAGAATTTGTGACTGTCACAGGTAGATCAGGTTCCGGGAAAACCACATTCGTACAAGTCTGCGGCGGGCTTTTGACTCCGACCACAGGACAGGTGCTTTTTGAGAAAGCTGATTTATACAAGGTGAACGATACCAGACTTTCCGAAATCCGTAACAGGGCCATAGGGTTCGTATTCCAGTCTTTTAACCTGATCGAATATCTGACAGCCTCAGAAAACGTAGCCCTTCCCCTCCTGTTTAGAAAGATTCCGGCAGATGAACGGATGGAAAAAGCATATGAAATGCTGAAATCCATGAATCTGGATCACAGGGCAAGTCATTATCCATCGGAACTATCGGGCGGAGAATGCCAGAGAGTGGCCATAGCAAGAGCTTTGATAACAGATCCAACGCTGATCATAGCGGATGAACCAACAGGAAACCTCGACTATGAAACAGGTAAAACCGTGATGGATATATTTTCGAAGATATCCGCTGAAAAAAAAGCTGCGATCCTTCTGGTAACTCACAATCCCTGGGTAGCAAAAGTTGGAACCAGGAGTATCCGAATCGAAAAAGGACGGCTTGTTTGATTACTTTCAAAGATATAGTATCGTTGAACCGGAAAAAAGCGAAAAAGCGCAAACTCGCAGGCAAGAAGAAATCTTTTGCTGTCCTTTTCACTTTTCTATTTTCACTTATCATGCTCATAAATGCAAGCTATGGAATCGGTAAAATAGTCAGAGAATTTATATTCGATACCGGCTATCCTCGCCAGCCCATGCTGATAATCAGGCCGGACCTTGATTCAGAGCTTCGTCAAAAATCAGAATATCGCTATATCGACGACGAAGATATAGAAAAAATAGAAAAAATGGAAGGTGTTTCAGCTATTCAGAAAGAAATTCATTTTTCTTCCGGCCATTTTTTCGTTCTCAATCGTTTTTCCCATATCGTTCCAGAATTTCTCCTCGGTTATGAAGACTCTTTTTTCAATCTTTATGTAGAAAAAAATGAAAAATCGGAATTGGAAAATGGAGAAACAGATACTATTCCGATCCTTCTTTCCGAAAATATGTTTTTTCTTAAATATGTTCCTGAAAAAAAATATTTCATTCGCAGAGAGAAAGAGGAAAAAGCCAAATTTCTCGGTAAAGATTTCAATATTATAATAGATCCTTTCTGCAGGGAATCTTTTAGATGGAAAAGAAACTCAGGCTATCGCAACCCGGTCAATCCGGTATTGGAAATCGAAGCGATAAAGAAACGGCAGGCCGAAATATTCAAAGACTTTGAATATCACAGTCCAGGTATGTTGAGTTATTGCCATCCTCTGGTATTAAAATTTACGATAGTCGGTTTTATCAAAGACAAAGCCCATTTTTCAAATATGCCATACGGATACGGAGTTATTCCGTCCGATAAAGCAAAAATGATAAGTGAAATAGTTAAAATGAGAATGGCTGCTAAAGGCGGGCGGCGAAGTTATATCAGCAATAACAGACACGGACGCTCTTTTCTGCTGGTGATATGCCCTGAAAAATATCAGGAAAAACTTGAAAGTGAAATCAAAAAAATGGGTTTGAAGGCTCACACAGGAAAAACTTCAAATTTCAAATTTTTTTCCGAGATAAAAAAAGCGGTAAAAAAAGAAAAAAGTTTGATCTACATCCCGGCCTTCATCCTTTCCGCCTTTTCTTTTTTCATGATGCTGTCGATCTACAAGATTTTAAGCCTGAACGTAAAGGATGCAGTCAGAGAAATCGGCATCATGCGCTGTATAGGAGCAACGAGCCGGGATATTAGCAGAGTGTTTCGGCATCTGTGCTTTTACGATGTATTCAAAGTTTTTTTCGCAGCTCTCGTTCTGTCCGACATCACTCTTATGTTTATCGGTTATAAGACTTCCGTCCTGTTCAACAGGATGTCCTATGACCTGGCAACTGGAGATATAGGAGTACTGATCACAGCCGTCGGAGATTTTTCAGCGACATGGCTGATAGCTCCCCTCTGGATACAGTTACTTCCGGTATTAATCCTCATTCCCGTCACCCTGCTGGCTGCATATCTGCCCAGCCGCAAGGCTTCGAAGATAGATCCTGTGATGGCGATGAAGGCTTGATAACTCGCTCTTCATTTTTTTATTTCCGGTTTTTTTTATTTCCGGCCTATTCACCTCGGACGAAAGAGACTACCTTGATCACAAGTCCTTCAGGGCCATTTGGAAAATCTCTTATTATACCGTTTTTATCGCTTTTTTTAGATGCCCAGTAAGAGCTGTTCATTACAGCGGCCTTGAAAGTGAATTTCTTTTCCTGTCCTTCATTCAAATGTGGAATAACAACCCCTTTTTCCTTTCGGAACAGGGATGCATCCATCCATTTATCAGTTGTTTTTGTAAGAAGACACCCGGAACATGTTGTGCTGATTTTTACCTTCTGTACTGACTTGGGGCTGTTATTTTTCACGGTTCCTGTTATCATCAAGTTGATGGTGTCTCCACCTGCTTTCGTAAAATAGAGCTTGTAATTTAATATGGACACTCGGTATTTGACGGTAACACAGATTTGAGAAAATGCCTGAATCGGGAAGAGTACCGTAATGAGAAAAATAAGGATGATTGTAAAATTTGTTTTCATTTTCATGCCACCTCCGTTTAAAGTGTAAGTTCGATTAAATGAGGCCCTGGTTCTGCAAGGGCTTTTTCAAGTTCTTCTGCCATATCCTGGGTATTATCGACTGCAACTGCGGAAACTCCAAATCCTATCGCTATTTTCGTCCAGTCGAGTGCTGGCCGGTCTAGTCTGCTCATTGCCATTATTTTTTCAGACAGGCCATTGGCTTGAAGGCCGCCTTTTTGACGGGCCAGTTCAATTTGCAGTATTTTATAACTTTTGTTTGAACAAATCAAAGTCGTTACATCAAGTTGTTCCCTGGCCTGGGTCCACAGGGCCTGAAGTGAATACATGGCGCTGCCATCAGCCTGAAAACAGATCACCGGCCTGTCTGGACATGCCAGGGCAGCGCCCGTAGCACACGGAATACCGAAACCGATAGCCCCTCCTGTGAGCGTCATATAAGTATGCCGGGGCAGTGTGGCTCCCAAAGGAACATAAGGACCTGAACCGGTAATAGCTTCATCCACGATAATTGCACGTTCAGGTTGAAGAGCAGCTAAAACAGCCCCAGCCTTCTGGACAGTCAACTGCCCTGATGGCATGACAGGACGGATATGGCCATCACCATCTTCCTGGTTCGGAAAAGTCCGGAGCGGTGCATTGAGAGCATCAGCCAGACATTCCAGTGCTGAAACCGCATCAAAACTGGAACCTGTGAAGCAAATTCGCGGCAGATCTTTTGGAATCAGGTTTCCACAAACTCCTTCATAGCCAAAAAAAGCTACGGGTTCAGGCGTATCAGCAAGTATCAGAAGTTCATATTTTGACAAAAGCTTGATCGCTTTTTCTGGAAAATAAGGAATCCGCCTTAAAGCAGGCAGGCCCGTACCCCGATCCAGGCAGGGCGGAAACGTTACTGATAAAAGGTCACATCTTGTTTTTGTCCTGATTCTTTCTCCTGCCAGAAGGCCCGGCTCATATAATGCCCTGCCTCCCATTATTATCCCGATTTTTTTATGTTTTTTAAAAGATTGAGCAGCCTTGTCGATCAGTTTTGAATCAGGAGGATTGAAAGCCGGTCGGGGTATGTCAATTTTCTGCCCTTCACATTTTTTCAGCAGAATATCATGGGGTACGATCAAAGTGGATACAGCCCCGTTCATGGCAGCGCTTATTGCATTGACTGTATCACAAGAGAGAGTCTGCACGGTTTCACAGGTATGCTGCCAGTCGGAAACTGTACAGGCCAGAGACTGTATATCCATTGCCAGGGGAGGATCTGCACTTCTGTGCCATGTGGCATGTTCTCCGATTATATTGAATACAGGCGATTTTGCCCGCCTGGCATTGTGCAGATTTGCGATGCCATTGGCCAGACCTGGCCCCAGGTGCAGCAGAGTCATTGCCGGTTTTCGCAACATCCGTGCATATCCGTCGGCAGCACCTGTGCATACGCTTTCGGTCAATCCCAGAACAGGACGTATTTCCGGCACTGTATCCATTGCTGTTAACAAGGGAAGTTCCGTGGTTCCAGGATTGGTAAAGCATATTTCAATTCCTGCGGCAACCGCTGTACTGATCACTATATTCGATCCGTTCATTTTTGTCACCATATCAGGTTTTTGTTGTTTTCATCGATAAAATTTTTTAAATCGTTGAATCATACTCCAGTTTTGATATGGTTTCAACAAAGTTTATCGTTTTGACAGGGAGAAAATTGAATGAGCAAGAAAATATATATAGCCTATACCGGCGGCACTATAGGTATGAAAAAGACATCTTCAGGATATGTTCCTGCGACTGGATATCTTCAGAAACAAATGGAGTCAATACCTGAATTAAAGACAGATATCATGCCTTTATATGATATTCATGAGTATGAACGCCTTCTGGATTCGGCGTGCATGTCACCAGCAGACTGGTTTGAAATAGCCAGAGACATTGCCGATAATTACGAGAAATATGACGGCTTCATTGTTCTGCATGGAACCGATACAATGGCTTACACAGCCTCAGCACTCCCTTTTATTCTGAAAGGCCTGGCCAAGCCTGTAATTCTGACAGGAGGCCAGGTTCCAATGTGTGAAGTTCGCAATGATTCAAGGGAGAATATTATAACAGCGATGATGATAGCGGCTGATTATGCCATACCCGAAGTCTGTCTTTGCTTCGGCAGTTACCTGCTGCGCGGAAACAGATCGGTCAAGAGCGATGCAGGCAGCTTCGACCCTTTTTCATCTCCAAATTATCCGCCTCTTGCAAGCGTGGGAATCAATATTGATGTCAACCAAAAAGCAATATTACCTTCATCGAACAAACAGTTTGAATTTGCAATGAAAAAACCGAATAAAGCAGGAGTGGCAGCATTGCGCCTTTTCCCTGGAATTTCAGCCGAAACCATCGAAAATATTCTTCAGCCGCCCATAAAAGGCATGATTCTGGAAACTTTTGGAGTCGGAAACGGCCCGGATCATGATTCAAAGCTGCTTTCGGTATTGGAAAAGGCATCAAACCAGGGAACAATCATAGTCAATTGCACTCAGTGCCTGAAAGGAAGAGTTGACATGGCAGCCTATGCAGCAGGATCAGCTTTTGCAGAAGCAGGCGTGATTTCTGGATACGACATGACTACAGAAGCGGCTCTTGCTAAAATGATATGCCTTTTGGCCGATGACAGATCTGTAGAAGATGTACGAAAATTAATGCAGAAAAATCTGTGCGGTGAACTGACATCGGGCATGACCAGATGACAAATTCTTTATAAAGTCATTATGGCAAGAAAAAAGATTGCATTAACCAGTGAGAAAGGGAAAATAAATGAATTACAAATTTCCGATAACAAACAGATTTCAGGCCCGTACTGTTACAGAATCTTCTTTTGAAATCAGCCCGACAGATTCAAGGATCTATGTCAGCCTGGATCGTGTCCGGGGCAGAGAATACATCGAACGGATAAAATACAACCTCAATATTGATAAACATCAGGTTCAGGAATTGACCGGTTCATTCGAAAAGATTGTCCTTTCAGGTCATAAAGGATGCGGCAAAAGCATAGAACTCAAAAGACTTCAAAATTATGTCGATGACAGTATACGGTATTTTTCCGTTTTCATTGACATCGAAAAAGAATTTCCGGTTGCCGATTTCATGCCTGAAGATCTTCTGGTAATTCTGATATCGAGCCTTCTGATAAAAACAGGTGAAGAATCGATTAATTTTGATTCTGTCGATTTGAATGATATTCTTTATAAATGGCTGTCTGCGGAAACAGTGAAAAAGGAACTTGAAGAAGCCTGCCTGATTGATCTATCCAGAGATGCTGCATTTTTAAAGTTCGCAAAAAACAAAAGTGCGTTCAAATCAGCGTTTTTGCCAGGTTCGAAGATTGCAGAAACTATACGCGAAATAAACAGAAAAAACCCCTTTCTTTTAATAGACAAGTTTAATGCCGCATTGTATGAACTTCGTTTTCAGCTCAGAGAGCTTGGAAGGGGAAAAGATATCATGTTCATAATAGACGGAAGCCCGAAAATACCCATTGCAAATTACAAGCGGCTTTTTTGCGAAAATTCCTACCTGATAAAAGGAATAGACGCTAATATAGTTTTTTCAGTTCCTGTCAATGCCTGTTTCGATATTAAAGGCGCTCCATCGGCGGATTTTTTCAAGATATTTAAACTCCCTGTGGTTCCTGTTACACCAAAAACAGTCTCATTGCTCGCACAGGTCGTTGACAATCGAATAGATGCTGATTCCTTTCTTGAAAAAGACGCTCTCGATTACTGCATAGAAAAATCAGGCGGATGTGTCGGACAGCTTATGCAGATAGTCAATCGTGCACTTGTCATCAGCCTGGGACAGAAAATTACAAAAGAAACCGCAGTCAAAAGCGCAGACGAACTGGGCAGAGAAATACTGGAGCTTCTGGATGCAGAACATCTCAAACTTCTGGCAGAAAGAAAATTTGACATCATGAATGCAGAAAAGTTTGATTTATTCACATATCTTGCTGTTATCGAAGTTGATGGAAAAAGGAAGATCAATCCTCTGATTGAGGATATGGGTATTTAACGCTTCTCGGCTGAAGACCGGCAGAGAGCTTGCAAAAGTTCATGCTGGGCATGTTTTTATGCCCATCATGACCGGCTTTTCTCATTTCAGTTTTGCTTCGTTTGCGATTTTGCTCATGGCTTTGGCAATATTGGGCTGGCTATCAAGCCAAGCAGTTTGCGTTCAATTACCTCTTCACTGGTCTTGCTGACCTGGAAGTTATCCGGGTTCATATTTTCCCTTTTTTCAGAAACACTTGCGAATCCAGGGCCTATGGGGTCTTCAGGTTTTTTGAGATACCGTTTTCGGGAAGTAATCGTCCTGATTTATCCCTTCCGCTCGTATCAGGCGGTACAGGAGCAACGGGTCTCGGTAGATCTTCGACATATGCAACTATAGATCAATAGATCAAGCCAATGCTCCAACGTAGCCTGCTTCCACAAACGCCGCTTCCAATAACTTCATTCCACCCAATTTCAGGCGCTGCTCTCCTGACGTAGAGTCTCCCTTTTGTGGGCCAGGTCGACGATTCAGGCCCTTTTCTCGCAACACTTTTTTTACCGTTGTGCCACTATCTTGAAATCATAGTATTCTTCAAGGTTTGATATAATGGCTTCCACAGCTATATTCGGATCTGCACGCCGCAACGTACAGATTGTAGTGCATATTTCCTTTGGTACAGGCCTGTTCCGCCCAATTCGCACATCAATCAATCCATCGAGTCCATGCTCTTCATATCTTTGATGCCATCGCAGGGTGGTTGTACGATCCACTTTGATATCAAGTCTGATAGCTGCTGCGCGTTCCGACTCATCTGGCAGTCTTTCCTTCAGAGCTTGTATATTGATAGGCAGCCGAAACTCCTGCCAGAGCTTCGACAGACAACTATTGACACCCTGTGAAAAAAATCTACAAAATCTCTTTTCGGAATATTCAGGCACAGGCAAGATACCGCTATAGAAAAGGAGACACTTTATGATTCAGGTAAATGTAAAAGAAATAGAACGCAATCTTTCCGCCTATCTTGGCCGTGCTGAATCCGGCGAGACATTAATTATCACCCGTGACGGCAGACCGGTTTTCGAATTGAGGCGTATTGAAAAAAAAAGCTGTTGAGCCAAGACCTTTCGGGCTTTGCAAGGGGGAGTTTAATGTTCCCGATGATTTTGATGCCCCCTGCCGGAACAGATACTTGAGGAGTTTGAGGGAAAATGACTAAACATGTTTCATTTTCAGACCGGAATATTGAACTTCATGAAATTTGGGAGCATCTTTATTTTTTTTGCAAATCTCTAAGCAAAAATATTCTCTGCAAATCCAATCCCCCGATCTTCACAAAGCTTTCTCGCAGGTGCTGTAAATCCCCCGACAGATAAAAATGCAGGCAGAATTTTCTTTTTTGGATATTTTTTAGCATAAACCTCTGTTTTCTCGAAAAAATCCCGAATATCTCCAATTCCCGTTTTCTTCTTTCTCTTTTTCACTTCAACTACGACGACTCTTCCACAATCCGATTTTGCCACCACATCAACTTCCATCTCTTTTCCATCAGAGCGCTGGAATTTTTCCCGTAATCTGACATCTATGATATTCAAGCGTTTTTTGTCTTTGACATTTAAAAAAAAGTCGGATAGCAAAAAGCGTTTTTTGACTCGAAATTCCGTTGCTAACTGATATTCCGCGAATTTTCCGACAAGGTTGCCGAGTTTTCCTTTGAGAGAACGTCGTTCTTCTTTCAATTGTTCGAGTTTTTCATTGAAATCGTTTTTTAAATCTGGAGCATATCCTGTTATTTCACCTTCGAAACGGTTACGTAAAACCAGATAAAGTGTGCCGTCTTTCAATCCCTTGTAATGAGAATCGGAACCACCCTCTTCTATAAGGTCGGATTCGCGCATGAGATTCAATCTTTCATGAATTTCGTTTTTCGAAAGATCAAGTTGCAGTTTCTCCTTGAGTTCCTTTGGAGTCCATTCTCTGTCTGCATTCTTGCTCAGATGTAAGAGGATATTTTTTGCGTTGGCATCATTGATTCGCTTTACGGTCTTATCTATATATTCTTTCCATGTGGCGGACAGTCCGGAATGTCTGCCCGTGATTTCATAATCGACAGTTTCGATAACTCCCTTGCGGGCTGTCAGGTCTTTGCCTCGATATTTGCTTCTGAAGATACATGAAATAAAAAACGGATCGGACATGCAGAGGCTGTTGATCTGTTCCGCGGTTTCATTGGTTATCGGTGTATCGTAAATTTCCGCATATCTGTAAATCGAAAACAGACCTTCTTCCCGCGTAAGATACGGAGCCATGTAATATCTGTCCAGCCTTCCGGCTTCAAGGTAACTGGCCATCAGATTGACCATCCATCCGACATAGGAGCCGGTAACCAGCATGGGGGCGAGCTTGGATTCGACCACGTCATGATAGCTTCCAGGCAGGGTTTCATCAGCATTTTGTTTTGTCACATCTCGGTATACACAAGTTCCGATATATTGAAATTCGTCTATGATCACGAGAATTCGACGGTCAAAAAATGCGGCAAAGCGATCCGGTGCGGAATAAGCTGTTTCCCACATCAGATCATATCTCTTTTTTTCTTCGTTGCGATTGAGCCATTCGATATCGACAACCAGAGGATCAATAGAGTTGCTTCTGCCGTATTCTTCGATCTGATCAAGAGTCATGGGACTTCGCACCATTTCTTCGTTTTTTTCCAGAAATGAAATATATTGAGATGCGAATGTTCGATAATACTGGATTGCAAATTCAGGATACCAGATCTTTTTTTCAGGAAAAGTGAAATATAGAGGTATGATTTCGCCCTGCTCGCTCCACAGTCTGTTGAAAATACGCTGTACAAAAGCGGTTTTCCCGCTCTTTCTTCTGCCGAGAATGACTCTTGATTTCGAAAGTTTTTTTGGGATTCCGGCAAGCCACTGCTCGAAATCTTCGAATTCGTTTTCCCTTCCGGTCAAAAGATTCGGATCTCCTATTCGTTCGGGTAGAGGATATTTTTCGGGTGATTTCATATTTTTTTTCCTTGATCGGTTCCCGTAAATTTCAGTTTCGTTATCATGATACCCTCCGGCCATATTTCACTTGATCCGATTTTACACGGCTGTTTCAATCTTCAAATCTTACTTTCATCTGTTTTAAAAAGCAAGCAGATGATGGAGAAAATGGGAAAGGGATAATCGGAATAAATTTAAGGGTTGTCAAAATCGAGTAACGGATGTATCCTTCAGGGATATCAAGCTGAAAGTCAGACACTGTTGGGTTACGCTGTTGCTGATCCGACGATATTTGAATCAATTTACGGAGGTCATTTTATGAAGCGATTCGATAACACACGGTTAATTCAGGCATTCTTTTTTATTTCAATCTTGCTGGTGTGCGGAGGGATTCCGGCTACACACGATGTACGGCTGCAGAAAGTGAAGCATATCTGGCAACGCTGATGCCTTCTATGACTGAACTCAAGTAAATATCTCAGCAAAAATTCTGTAACACAATTTTAACATGATGCCTTGGCTTTACAGGCATCGGTTTAATCAAAAAGGTTACGGAATATATAATGAGGTAATTAAGAGAAGTATCAGCTTGACAAACGCTGATGCTTAGATGAATGCTCGTTTTTTTAGGCTATCAGAAGACCATTATACGCTAATATTAAACCTTTTTCATTATTCGGAGGTAACAACATGATCTACTCAAGAAATATTAAAAGTCATCACCGCCACAAGCTTAATTTTTTGTCAATATCCCAATGCTCCTTTTTTAAAAAGTCAATCTCTTGCACTCTCATAATGCTGTTTTGTCTATTCTTTTTCTCTAATTCGCTTGCTTTCGGGCAGGTTGACTGTAGTGATGTATCTACAACAGGTATTCCTCAAATGGAATGTGAGGCATTGATGTCATTGTATGCTAATACAAATGGACATGGATGGACGGACAAAACAGGCTGGAACACTGCATCGGATTGCAGTACATGGAAAGGCGTAACTGTTTCAGGTGGGCATGTTACGGAGCTTAAATTATATACAAATAATCTGAGCGGTTTCATTCCTTCCGAAATAAACAATCTAATAGAGTTGACCCATATCAACATGAGTATTAATAACTTGTTGGGGCAAATTCCGCCATTGAGTTTTCCGCAACTATCTCATTTATACCTTGTCTCAAACCAAATAGCTGAGATACCTGATTTATCGGGTTGCCCAAATATAGCGTATATCAACCTGTCATCGAATGCCATTGAAGGTGATCTTTCGAACATTCAGAATTTATTTAATTTGGAATATCTCAATCTGTCAGGAAATAAACTAACCGGTAGCTTATCATTTCTAAGCAAATTGACAGGTTTGACGGATATTATTTTATCTAATAATAACCTTACAAGTTTATCTCTGAATTTAGACAGCTTTACTTCGTTAACAACAATTTTTATAAATGAAAATCAGATTGAAGGTGTTCTTTCACCATTAGCAATATACCCGCTCAACTACAATCTCAGTTATAACAAAATCGCCCCTTCGGATTATAATGACACTGACTTGAAACATTTTCTTGATATTAATACGCAAACCATTCCCCCCACCAATGTGGCTGCGACAGATATAACCGATACCAGTGCCAAAATCACATGGAATATGCCTTATGACCCGCCTCTTCCAGCCCCAGGTAATTTTTTTGGAGGTTATTATCAGATTATGCATTCAACAATATCACTTACAGGTCCATGGACTCTTGCAGGACAAACAACTGATAAAGAGGCAACAGAACTGACTATAACTATTTCTCCAGGCACCACTTATTATGTCGTTGTACAAACATATACACCAGCACTTCAGGGAATAGGCAATACCTCCTTTACAAGTGTCGCAACTACTCCGATAGCTATTATGTCCCCGCTTGCCCCTCCTACAGATATCGCAGCAACTCCTTTTTCAACTCAAATTGATTTGTCATGGACGGATACCAACAGCAGTGAGACAGGATACAAGATATTAAGAAACAATGTGCTGATTCATACAACCAGCGCTAACACAACATTTTATAGTGATACTGGCCTGACATGTAATACAACTTATAATTATGAAATTAAGGCAACAGATGGAGCGAATGATTCTATTGAGACACCAACACCAACAATCTGTACCACACTGGTTTGTAGCGGCACTGCAAAACCCAACAGTCCCACAGCTTTAATTGCATCCGATATTTCCCAAACACAGATTGATCTATCATGGATGGATAACAGTGCGAATGAAACAGGATTCAAGATTTTCAGGGATGGTTCATTGATTTACACAACTGCCGCTAATGCAATCTCCTACAGCGACTCTGGTTTAGCCTGTGGAGCAGCCTATTCTTATGCAGTAAAAGCAACAAATTCTGTCGGAGATTCCATTGAGGCAGCAGCAACCGGAGTGACTATGGTTTGCACACTACCACCAAATGCACCCACAGGTTTAATCGCCGCAAACGCGACTGCTACATTGATACATTTGTCATGGACTGATAACAGCAGTGATGAAACTGGTTTCAAAATTTTTCTGGTTGGCTCATCAACTCCATTTCACACAACGAGCGCTGATGTAACCTCTTATACCGATTCTGGTTTAACCTGCGGAACAAGCTATTCTTATGCAGTGAAAGCCACAAATTCTGTCGGAGATTCAGCATCTATAAGCACAAGCACCACAACAGGATTATGTGCGCCTACCGCTCTAATCGCAATTGAGGCTTCCGGAACTCAGATTGATTTGTCTTGGACTGATAACAGTCTCGATGAAGATGGATTCAGAATTTATCGAAACGGTATAGTATACGGTGTTGTTCCGCAGAATGAAACAAGCTTCAGTGATTCTAATGGCATAGTTTGCGGAATGAGCCATACCTATGAAGTCAGGGCATACAAACTTGTTGGAATAGGTTCCGAAGAATCGACAGGAACAAGTGCGTCCGAAACGACAACTTGTCCTGTAACACCGCCAAATGCACCAAGCAATTTAGTTTTGACCGCTATATCCGAAACTCAGATTGATTTATCTTGGACTGACAACAGTGATAATGAAACAGGATTCAGTATTTTACGGGATGGCTTACCGCATTACACAGCTCCCGCAGGTGTAACATCTTACACCAACTATGGTTTGTCCTGCGGAACAACCTATTCTTATGCCGTGAACGCCATAAATTCTGTTGGAGGTTCAGCAGCGGTAATCGAAAGTCAAGGCACAAACTCATGCTTTCATATCCCCTCGAACGTAACAACCTACTTGGCCAACTCAATCACTCAGACAACCGCGAATTCTGGAGGAAACGTCACATCAGACGGCGGCGCAAGTGTTACGGCAAAAGGTGTCTGTTGGAACACGTCGCAAAATCCGACCACAGCAAACAGCAAAACATTGAACGGATCGGGAACCGGATCTTTTTCAAGTTCCATTACCGGCCTTTCACCAAATACGACCTATTATGTCAGAGCATACGCAACAAACAGTATAGGAACGGGTTACGGGAATCAAGTTTCATTTACCACACCCCAAGCAATTACGCTTCCAACCATTACAACCTACTCGGTCGGATCAATCTCCCAGACATCTGCCGCTTCCGGTGGAAACGTCACATCTGATGGCGGCGCAAGTGTTACGGCAAAAGGTGTCTGCTGGAATACATCGCAAAATCCGACCACAGCCAACAGCAAAACATCGAACGGATCGGGAATCGGATCTTTTTCAAGTTCCATCAGCGGGCTTTCACCAAATACAACCTATTATGTCAGAGCATACGCAACAAACAGTATAGGAACGGCTTACGGGAATCAGGTTTCGTTTACCACACCCCAGGCAATTACGCTTCCGATCATTACAACCTACTCGGTCGGATCGATCTCCCAGACATATGCTGCTTCCGGTGGAAACGTCACATCAGACGGCGGTGCAACTGTTACGGCAAGAGGTGTCTGCTGGAATACGTCGCAAAATCCGACCACAGCCAATAGTAAAACATTGAACGGATCAGGAACCGGATCTTTTTCAAGTTCCATCACTGGGCTTTTACCAAATACAACTTATTATGTCAGAGCATACGCAATAAATAGCCTGGGAACGGGTTACGGGAATCAGATTTCATTTACCACACCCCAGGCAATTACGATTCCGACCGTAACAACCTACTCGGCAAGTTCTATCACCCAGACAACCGCAAATTCCGGAGGAAATGTTACATCAAACGGCGGTGCAACAGTCACCGCACGAGGCATCTGCTGGAATACGTCGCAAAATCCGACCACAGTCAACAGCAAAACAACAAACGGATCGGGAACAGGTTCTTTTTCCAGTTCTATCACCGGGCTTTCATCAAACACAACGTATTATGTCAGAGCTTACGCTACAAACAGCGCAGGAACTGCATACGGAAACCAGATAACATTCAAAACAGGTGCAGATGGCCTGGGATTTAGAATCTGGATAGATAAAAACGGAAACAATATTTATGATTCAGGCGAAGGCGTCTCCGCTTCCCACGTTAAAGTGAATACTGAAAATTCCGAGCGTGGAGTGACCGACAGTCAGGGCATTATTCAACTTCAAAATATCAACGACAATTCCAGACTCTATGCTTATAAAGAATATTTCGGCTTTGACACTCCCAAAGGAGTTGATTCGAACTTCGATAATATCCGTTCAAGAAACCCGTATTATGCTGCCAATAGCACAGGCTCCATAAACGGAAAAGGATATAATTTTGTCATGGCCAGTGATATTCGGACGGCGAACGGCGCATATTATGATTTTCCAGGCCAGGGGAAAACGTTGCAAAATACATTAAAAGACAGTCAAGGAAATATTTTGGTGCAACTTGTACACCCCAAGATAGAATGGAACCTGGTGGTTGCATTTGAAGAGGCGCAGTCGCTGGCTTTTTATGAAAAAGTGAAAACAGGATTCAGAAAATATGCGGATTACATGTACAATTTTACTGACGGCTATTTTGTGGTCAGGAATGTGGTATTGGTAAAAAATGCATTCAAAGATACGGATCAGTGGAATTATTGTGATGTACAGATCAAAAACAATGTGTGGCCGTATGCCTATATTTTTGGAAATAGATATAATGGAATTGAGAATCATATCTACATGGGAAAAGACTGGGAACGCGCAGAACCGGACGGATATAACTGGTATTCCACATTAGGGCATGAGTCGGGGCATTATCTGCTCGGATTTTATGATGAGTATCTGAGCGGAACAGGAAGAAAGAAAAGTGACGGAGGCTGGGTGTACAGGTTGAATCGTGACGGAGATTCCGGAGAACCCAATGAATTCCCAAAAAATTATGAACTCATGGAGTATCAATACAATTCCCATGAAATGAGCGATACAACGGATTATTTTCCCTGGAGCCAGCCTTATGTTTCCAGCCAAGTCACAAAACAACTTTTCATAAAAAAAGACAGTTGCTGGGATTATTTTAAATCATACTATCAGAACGATATTCGGCAGCTTTTTATATTAAAAGGCATCACCGGTTTTTCAGACGCATTTTTTAACAACCTGATCCTCCCTCCGCATCTTTCTGGGAGTTATCCTGGAAGCGACAGAACAAAGAGAAATGAGCCTTTAACGATGAATCGCAATACAGTTAATTTTATCGAATGGAATTTTTCATCCAAAAGATCGGCTGCCAATGCATCTCATGACATATTTGATGCTGTTGTAACAGTTGTTGATCGGGAAGGTTTGCCGATTTCCAATGCCGATGTATGGCTTGTTTCCAAAGATAGAAAAAGCTATCAGGGGAAAACGGATAAAATTGGAGATACCAAATGCGGCAGCCTTCTGAGAGGTAAAACCCTGGAAGCGTATTTCAAGGGAGCAAAGGCCGAACTTGTTATTGAACAGAAATCGTCTTTTTACACAATTGTTTTACCGATATCTTCAGATTCGCGAAGAAAGACTGCTCGCAGCAGTCACGAGTCCGGTTTTATTATCAGTGCCGTTCCAGACGATGCAGATCCGAAACAATTGACTATTAAGGTTTCAGGAACATCATTAAGTACATCGCCTATTCTGAAATTATCCCAATCCCACAACTATTCTGTAAACGTGCCGTTGACAATGGCGGCTGCGAATTTGCATTCCGGAACTGCACGCTGCGAATATGATTCAGGTATTCTTGAAGCGAGCGATAATTCCATTCAATCACTCAACCCTTTTGCAATATTCAGCACAGAAATGGGACCTGTTTCAGGTTATAAAGCGCCGAACGGTGAGCTTGAAATGGTGTATTCACAAGACAGTTTCAGCGGTTCAGGGGCATTTGCAATTGTAAACAACACAACTCCCGTACCGCCAAATACAGGATTAATACATACAGGCCATACCTGGAGTTTTGGTTTTTCAAACAGCATCGGTACAGTCAAAAATATAGTTTTGAATATCGATATATCCTCTTTTTCACAGAAAACAGGAATGAACCTGTACGGGTGGGATATGCATAATCAAACCTGGAATTTGATTCCGAGTGGTCACGCTAATCAAAAACATTTCGCCATCAGTCTCGCAACTATAGAGTATGACGCTTATGCATTGTTTCTTGCATCGCAGGCAAATGATCCTGATCCACCGAATTCCATAACCGATTTCACGGTTGAAACGGGTAGCACAGGTTGGAGCATTGACCTGCATTGGAAGGCTGTCAGCGACAATGCAGGTGTTTTTGCCTATGAAATCCGGTACAGCACAAAGCCTGTTTCAGAGACGAACTGGGATGAATGCATCACTCTTGATAATGTCCCTGCACCCGCAACTGCCGGAACAATTCAAGAGATGACCATCGAAATGCCTGATCCGGATACAGAATACTATTTCGGGATTCAGGCCATAGATGGTTCAGGGAACGCGTCTCAATTGACTGCTCTAAATACCCCTGTAAAATCTCATGCAACCGATGCTGACGGAGATGGCATGTATGACGTTTGGGAAACCGCACATGGATTGAATACCGGTATTGATGATTCCCAAAATGACAATGACGGTGACGGATTGGAAAATATTCGGGAGTATGAATATAAAACAGACCCGCTGGACATTGATTCGGATAATGACGGTAATTCAGACGGAAGGGAGATAGAAGATCAAACAGACCCCCTTGATTCTGATTCCTATTCATGTGATCCGGGAGATGTGGATTGTGACGATACCGTCGATCTTGAAGATGCTGTCCTAGTGTTGAGCGTGATAAGCGGCATTCCATCCGAAAATGTCGATTTAAAAGCGGATGTGAATGACGATGATCAAATCGGCATACCTGAAGCCATCTATATCCTTCAAGATATTGCTGGAATGCCTTAATGTATTTGTGCCGTTTCGTTCTCGTTTTGTATGCGGGAACGGAACGGTCTCACCAATTTTTTGTGCCAGAACTTCGACAGACAACTATTGACATCCTGAGGAAAAAATCTACAAAATCCCTTTTCGGAATACTCATGCACAGGCAAAATACTGCTATAGAAAAGGAGACACTTTATGATTCAGGTAAATGTAAAAGAAATAGAACGCAACTTCCCTGCCTATCTTGGCCGTGCTGAATCAGGCGAGACATTCATTATCACCCGTGACGGCAGACCGGTTTTCGAATTGAGGCATATTGAAAAAAAAGCTGTCGAGCCAAGACCGTTCGGGCTTTGCAAGGGGGAATTTCATATTCCCGATGATTTTGATGCACCACTGCCGGAACATATACTTGAGGGGTTTGAGGGAAAATGAGATTTTTGATAGAGACATGTATCAATATAATAAACAATGGAATACATAAATTCGGCATCCTTCATTCAGTAATTTACACTTTCCGTATGTCTGAATCAGGATTCTCAGGATTAAAGGATAAACAGGATTAGCATTTGAAAATCTTGAAAATCCTTTAATCCTGAGAATCCTGATTCAGACAAAATGAGGCAATAAAAAATAAGCCAGAATAAGAAAAAGTGTAAACTACTTTTTGACGAATATGAAGGATGCCATAAATTCGATACAGGACAATCATTGGAGGAAAAAATGGGAAAAAGAGATCTTGATCAATTCATTGAGGAAAGGTCAAAACGAAAAAATGAATTCAGTGGAACCTATTGGGAAAAACAAAAAAACGAATGGCTAGAATACCTCAGCCGGTTTTATGAAAAGGTCAAACTCTGGCTGAAAGACTATGAAGACAATGAAATGGTGGCTTATAATTTCGTTCCTGTTGACATATATGAAGAAAATATCGGCCAGTACAAGGCTGATAAACTGATTTTAACCATTGCCAATGAACAGATATCTTTTGAACCTGTGGGAACCATATTGATTGGAGATGCCAAAGGCAGGATTGATATGAAAGGCAAAAATGGAACAGTTAAATTTTTATTGGTGGATAAAGACGCAAACGGGTCAATTGTAAAAATCGTTGTAAATGATGAACCGGACAAACAAGGCGTACATAAAAATTTACAATGGAAAATTGCCACGCCTCCTCCCTCAGTCAAATATCTTGAACTTAACAGAGACTCTTTTTCAGACGCTGTCCTGGATATTATAAATGATTAAACGTGTTGTATTTTCAGACCGGATAATTGAGCTTAATGAAATTTAGGGCTATTATCCAAAGCAAATATTAAAACCAAGCCCAAAGATAACAGGTAACATCTACCGCATACCTGCTTTTTCCTGAATCACACTCATTTTAAAAATTTTCTCCATTTCGCGCTTGACAAGCTGTCTGCTCTTGTTATAGAACATTGTTCCAAGAATCGGGGGCGATTAATGGATTGTAAATTTAAAAAACTGAATAAACAAGTGGTTATTGATGAAAAAACACCGTAACATCATTATTTTGGCTGGTTTTCTATCATGAGCCGACATTTTAAGCCTGAAATCCACGAGCGCCTGGAAAGTGCGGTCATGGAAGTCTTTTCAAATTCTGACTTTCATAAGGCTAATATCCGTGAAGTGGCGAAAAAAGCGGGTATAAGCTTCAGCAGCATATATAATTATTATGGCAGCAAGGAAAATCTCGTATTCTCATTTGTCGATATCTGGCTCGGAAAATTGACTGATCGAATCATGGATCATCTTCAGGGAATTGAGGATCTGAAAGAGAAACTTAGAAAAGTGTTCTGGTTGCAGATAGATTATTACGAAAGACATCCAGAACTGGGAAGAATCCTGTTCATGACTCTTCCGATGAAAACCTGGATGGCGAATGAAACCTTTCAGCAGAAGAAAATGATGAACATGTTTCTGGATGTACTCAGGGATGGACAGGAACAGGGAATTTTAAATTCGGAAGTTCAGGCCGGGATACTGCTTGATTTTATCATGGGTATGGTTCAGCGTTTTTTTTTCATGTGGATATCCAGGGGGCAGAAAGAGAGCCTGTCCGAAAATGCCAATCAATTGTTTGAAATGGTATGGCGAGCTATTTCAAAATGATAAAAACAAAATCAAAAACAAAATTACAATGAAAAATTCAGGGTAAAAGGAGTGAACACATGAAGATACTTAAAATTGACCATCTCGGCATTGCCATCAACAGTATTGAAGAAGGAAAAAATTTCTGGTCAGATGTTTTAGGACTCAAATTCGAAGGAGCTGAAACTGTGGAAGCCCAGAAAGTGACCACCGCTTTTTTTCCAGTAGGCGAAAGTGAAGTTGAACTGCTGGAATCTACAGCGCCCGACGGGCCTGTAGCAAAATTTATTGAGAAAAAGGGGCAGGGAATTCAGCATGTGGCTTTCCGGGTGGAAAATATTGAAGAAGCTTTGAGCGAGCTTAAAGAAAAAGGTATCCAGTTAATAGATAAAACCCCCAGAATCGGAGCCGGGGGAGCTAAGATCGCATTTTTGCATCCCAAAGCCACCAATGGTGTGCTGGTGGAGTTGTGCCAAAGAGACTAAACGGAAAATTATCGGTTTTTTCCAGGTGGTAAAAAAATTTAGCGGCAAAAAAATTTAAGGAGCATTGAATGAAAGAACATCCGAAACAGCAAAAATGGAACGATCTTGCAACAAAACAACTGAGAGGAAAACCCCTTGAATCCCTGGATTGGGAAACTCCTGAAGGCATAAAAGTCAAACCTCTTTATACAGCAGAAGATATTGAAGGTCTGGAAAGTGTCAACACAATGCCGGGCATGGCACCCTACGTCAGAGGGCCTATGGCTACAATGTATGCGGGCAGGCCCTGGACTATTCGCCAGTACGCTGGTTTTTCCACGGCAAAAGAATCAAACGCATTTTACAGGAGAAACCTTGCTGCCGGGCAAAAAGGGCTTTCAGTTGCATTCGATCTGGCAACGCACAGAGGATATGATTCCGATCATCCAAGGGTTTCCGGTGATATCGGAAAAGCCGGGGTTGCCATTGATTCTGTTGAGGATATGAAAATTCTGTTCGACCAGATACCCTTAGATAAAATGTCGGTTTCCATGACCATGAACGGCGCTGTTCTCCCTATTCTGGCAGGCTACATCGTGGCAGCCGAAGAGCAGGGAGTTTCACACGAGCAGTTGACCGGAACCATTCAAAACGACATCCTTAAAGAATACCTCACTCGTAACACCTATATTTATCCGCCTGCTCCTTCCATGCGGATTATATCTGATATCATGGAATTCTGTTCGACAAACATGCCCAAGTACAACACCATCAGCATCAGCGGCTATCATATGATGGAAGCGGGTGCAAATTCCGTGTTGCAGACAGCTTTTACACTTGCTGACGGTGTGGAATATATCCGTGCTGCCTTGAAAGCAGGGCTTGATATCGATACATTTGCTCCCAGGCTTTCTTTTTTCTTCGGGATCGGCATGAACTTTTTCATGGAAATTGCCATGTTGAGAGCAGCCCGTTACCTGTGGCACAAGCTTGTCAGCCAGTTTAACCCGAAAAATCCCAAATCCGTGATGTTGAGAACCC
This sequence comes from Desulfobacterales bacterium HSG16, assembly GCA_030377965.1. Lineage (GTDB taxonomy): Bacteria > Desulfobacterota > Desulfobacteria > Desulfobacterales > HSG16 > JAUCGE01. The sequence goes on along the minus strand of JAUCGE010000001.1, from coordinate 43,090 downwards.
ATTGCCAGACATCCGGCTGGAGCCTGACAGCTCAGGACCCTTATAACAACGTCATCAGAACCACATTGGAATGTATGTCAGCTGTTCTGGGCGGAACTCAGAGCCTGCACACAAATTCCTTTGACGAAGCTGTGGGCCTGCCTACGGATTTCAGTGCAAGAATTGCCAGAAATACTCAGATTATCGTTCAGGAAGAATCACAGGTATGTAATGTCGTCGATCCTCTTGCCGGCTCCTATTATGTCGAGTCACTGACAGCGAGCATTATCAAGGAAGCTGAGAAAATTATAAATGAAGTCGAAGAGATGGGCGGTATGGTCAAGGCCATCGAATCCGGCATGGCAAAACAGAGGGTCGAAGAATCGGCAGCCCGTAAACAGGCGCTGATTGATCAGGGTAAAGAGACCATCGTGGGCGTGAACAAGTATAAGATCGAAGAAGATCTTGAACTTGATGTCCTGGAAGTTCCCGCAAGCATTCGTGATGAGCAGATCGCAAGAATTAAGGAAATCAAGGCATCACGGGATAACGATGCTGTGCAAAAGGCTCTGGAAGCCATAACAAAAACTGCCGAATCTGACGGCAACCTTCTGGAAGCCTCGATTTCTGCTATGCGCCTGCGCGCCACTGTCGGGGAAGTTTCGGATGCAATGGAAAAAGTTTTTGGCAGATATGTGGCCACCACCCATTGTATATCTGGAGTTTATGCCGCTGAATTTCATGACAGTGATGTGATAACAAAACTTCGGGAGCGGACAGAAGCCTTTAAAGAGAAAAACGGCCGCAGGCCCAGAATACTCTTGACCAAGATGGGACAGGACGGGCATGACAGAGGAGTCAAGGTTGTAGCAACAGCTTATGCAGATCTCGGGTTTGACGTGGATTTAAGTCCTATGTTCCAGACACCTGAAGAAGCCGCTCGCATGGCTGTTGAAAACGATGTTCATATCGTGGGCGCATCTTCTCTTGCTGCCGGACACAAAACCCTTGTACCCCAGTTGATAGAAGCCTTGAAAAAAGAAGGTGGTGAGGATATTCATGTTGTGGCTGGCGGAATCATCCCTCCGGGAGATTATGATTTTCTGTACAAAGCCGGTGTAAAAGGTATTTTCGGACCTGGTACGCCAATTCCAGAATCTGCGACAAAGACTCTGGATATCCTGGGATAATCGTTTGCATTTAGGGTGGGCAAAAGCGAAGCACTGCCCACCATTTAATTTTGTTCAGGCATTTAAAACAGAACTGGAAAAAAAGAAAAATGACGGTTCAAGACATCCGGTTTTATGTCGAGGGAGTTCGCAGCGGAAATCGACGTGTACTTTCCAAGGCCATTACTCTGATCGAAAGCAGCCTGCCCGCTCATCAGGATACCTCAAAAGAGATTCTGGACACTCTGCTCCCCTTTACGGGAAAGGCTGTGCGTCTTGGTGTCACCGGGGTTCCGGGTGTGGGGAAAAGCACCTTTGTCGAAAGTCTTGGCATGATGCTTACGAACATGGGCAAAAAAGTTGCCGTGCTGGCTGTAGATCCTTCCTCAACGAGAAGCGGGGGAAGCCTTCTGGCCGACAAGACCCGTATGGAGAAACTGGCAGTGCAGGACGGGGCATTTATACGTCCATCGCCTTCGGGGGGAACCCTTGGAGGTGTTGCCAGAAAGACCCGCGAAACCATGCTGATCTGTGAGGCTGCCGGATTTGACGTGATAATCGTCGAGACCGTGGGCGTGGGTCAGTCTGAAACCACGGTCGCTTCAATGGTCGATTTTTTTCTTGTGCTGATGCTGGCAGGAGCCGGAGATCAGTTGCAGGGAATAAAAAAAGGGGTGCTGGAGATTGCGGACGCAATAGCTATCAATAAGGCAGACGGAGACAATATCCAGAAAGCTGAACAGGCAAGAAACGAATATGAAACTGCTCTCCATTATCTGACCCCTGAGACTCTGACATGGACACCGCCTGTGCTTACATGCAGCTCTCTGGAGCATACCGGTATCGACAAAATCTGGGAAACGGTCACAAGCCATCGTCAGGCTCTTTCCGAAACCCAGGAATTGATGCAGAAGCGTCGGAGACAGGCTCTCGAATGGATGTGGTTTCTGGTGGAAGAAGGGCTGCGGGATCGTTTTTACAAGCATCCGGATGTAAAGGAAAAACTGCCGCAAATGGTAACGGATGTCAAAAGCGGGATTATGACTCCGACCATAGCTGCTTTCTCTTTACTTGATTTACTTGAAAATACTTGAAAAGAATTGGAAAGGCGGGTAAGAAAGAAAATCGTCTTTCAAACAACGTGTTATATAATTCGGATCAATCTGGACTTTAACAGACCGGACAGATGAAAGGAAATTGATAATGGGTATTGTGGCGGATAAGATCAAAGATCTGAAGGATCGGGAAGAAAAGATCCTGCAGATGGGCGGAGAGAAAGCGGTTTCCAGGCATAAGGAAAAGGGAAAACTGACCGCCCGGGAACGTCTGGATTATTTTTTCGATCCCGGAACATTTAATGAAATCGACATGTTCGTGACACATCGTTGCGGCAATTTCAACATGGAAAAGGTGGAAGTTCCGGCAGACGGTGTTATTACAGGCCACGGCCTGGTCAATGGCCGGACGGTTTTTGCCTTTTCCCAGGATTTCACATCCAGGGCAGGAAGCCTTGGTGAGATGCATGCAAAAAAGATCTGCAAAGTCATGGATCTGGCGCTCAAAGCCGGCGCTCCCATAGTGGGCTTGAACGATTCAGGCGGAGCCCGCATCCAGGAAGGCGTTGATGCACTTTCCGGATTTGGCCAGATATTTTACAGAAATTCTGTAGCTTCAGGCGTGATTCCCCAGATTTCAGCTATCATGGGACCCAATGCAGGCGGCGCTGTATATTCTCCAGCCATGACCGACTGGATTTTCATGGTCAAGGACACAAGTTACATGTTCATCACAGGCCCTGAAGTTATAAAATCCGTGACAGGGGAAGAAATCACCTTTGAAGAACTCGGCGGAGCCATAACACATTGTCAGAAAAGCGGTGTTGCCCATTTTGCCTGTGAAAACGACGAAGATGCTCTGGACAGAATAAAGGAAATGCTTTCCTATCTTCCTGCCAATAACATGGAAGACCCTCCAATGGTGGATACCGGAGATGATCCCAATCGTACAGATCCTGCGCTGGATGAAATCATCCCGGACAACCCCAATCAGTCATATGACATGAAAGACGTGATTCGTTCCGTTGTTGATAACGGTGAGTTTTTCGAACCATACGAACTTTTTGCTCCTAATATACTCATCTGCTTTGCCCGTCTTGGGGGCAGAACCATAGGTATTATAGCAAATCAGCCAGCAGTTCTGGCCGGATGTCTTGATGTGGACGCTTCCGACAAAGCAAGTCGTTTCATCCGTTTCTGTGATGCATTCAACATTCCAATGCTGACAATAGCAGACGTTCCTGGTTATCTGCCCGGATCTCAACAGGAATGGGCCGGTATTATACGCCACGGTGCAAAACTTCTGTGGAGCTATTCTGAAGCCACTGTCCCGAAACTTCTGCTTGTTACAAGAAAAGATTACGGAGGCTCCTATCTTGCCATGTGTTCCAAAGATCTTGGCGCGGACATGGCCTTTGCATGGCCCTCTGCCCAGATCGCTGTTATGGGAGCAGGCGGAGCTGCCAATATCATCCATCGCAGGGAGATAAAAGCAGCCGATGACCAGGTGGAAAAACGGAAAGAAAAAATAGCGGAATATGAAGAATTGTTCTCCAATCCATATTGCGCGGCAGCCCGTGGTTATATCGACGCTGTAATTGTGCCTTCGGAAACCAGGCCCCGCCTCATTCAGGCGCTGGAAGCCATGTGCGGCAAGCGGGAACTGAGGCCTCCGAAAAAACACGGGAACATCCCGCACTGATAGATAATTTTCATCAACCTATTTTTCAGGAGAGCCAGATGGAAAACAAGGCTAAAATGACCGCAATAGCAGCAGCGGTTATGAATTATATCAAGACCGAAGAAGAGGCTGCAATTGCACTGTCTGCAATGTCCTCTGCCCCGGTGGTTGAACAGGTGCAGACACAACAGATGCCGCCTGTTCAGGTAAACATGTGGGGGATGAGCGGACGTCAGTCCCAGATGCAGATGCGTAATATGATGCAGATGAAGGCGTTTCACGGCGCTTAACGCTTAGGGATTTCCCAATTAATGAAATACCCAATGGTAGAGCGGGGTTCCGTCCCCGCCATTTTTCTAATTCAATAAGAATAACAGGAGAACCACATAATGAGCGACAATATCGAAGTAAAAATGACCGAGATGAATTACGACAAGGACAGGCCGGCCGCCGAAAATCCGGTAAAAATTATGGATATCAGCCTTCGTGACGGGCATCAGTCTCTGTTTGCCACAAGGGGCCGGACCGAGGATATGATTCCTGTGGCCGAAAAAATGGACGAGGTCGGATTCTGGGCGGTTGAAACCTGGGGCGGCGCAACTTTCGATACCATGCACAGATTTCTGAACGAAGATCCCTGGGAAAGGATCAGAACTCTTAAAAGATATTTTAAGAAAACTCCTTTTTCCATGCTGCTCAGAGCGCAGAATCTTGTGGGATACAGAAACTATGCTGACGATCTTGCCGAAGCATTTGTGGACAGAGCCGCTGCAAACGGCATGGATATATTCAGAACTTTCGACGCACTTAACGACTACAGAAACTTTGAGACCGTTGTAAAAGCCATCAAAAAAGCTGGAATGCATTTTCAAGGCTGCATCTGTTATACTATGACAGAACCCAGGCTCGGCGGTGATGTATATAATCTCGAATATTATGTAAACAAGGCCAAAGCTCTCGAAGAAATGGGCGCTGACACCATCTGTATCAAGGATATGGCCGGACTGATAGCTCCCTATGACGCATTCAACATGGTCAAGGCTATCAAAGCCGAGGTCAAAGCTCCTATTCATCTGCACAGCCATTTTACTTCCGGTATGTCGCCCATGAGTCATCTCAAAGCTATCGAGGCAGGAGTCGATATTATCGACACATGTATGTCTCCATACGCATACCGAACCTCCCATGCAGCTTTAGAGCCTCTGGTCATGTCTCTTATCGGAACCAACCGGGACACTGGATTCGATATCCAGGCACTGGCAGAGATCAATGAAATCTTCGAAAAAGAGATAATGCCCAAATATAAGCACCTTCTTGACGACTCCAAGATGTCCATCATTGATATCAATGTGCTTCTCCACCAGACACCCGGAGGAATGCTTTCCAACCTGGTCAACCAGTTGCGTGAAATGGATGCTCTGGACAAGATCGATGAAGTTTACAAAGAACTTCCGAAGGTCAGGAAAGATCTGGGGCAGATTCCCCTGGTTACACCCACAAGCCAGATTGTCGGTATCCAGACTGTCAACAACGTACTCTTTGATGACGAAAACGAACGCTACAAAATGATCACCGGTCAGGTAAAGGATCTCTGCTACGGCCTGTACGGAAAAACCGCTGTACCGATCAACGCAGAAGTACAGAAAAAAGCCCTGAAAGGCTATGCAAGAGGAGAAGAACCCATCACCTGCCGTCCTGCCGAAGTTCTGGAGCCGGAACTTGCAAAAGCCCAGGAAGATGTCAAGGGGCTGGCTGTAGATCTGGATGATGAAATTTTATACGCCATCTATCCTGTTACCGGCAAGCGTTTCCTCAAGTGGAAATACGGCAAAGAACCGGTTCCTGCTGAAGTTTTGCCCCGCACTCTGGAAGATGTGGCAAAAGCTGACGATATTATCAAAAAAGCCAAGGCAGGAGAGCTGGTCGAAAAAGCTGGCGATCTTCCAGAAAAGAGCGAAAACGCAAGGACATTCAACGTATTCGTCGAAAATGAATGCTTCGAAGTTGGTGTTGATGAAGTTGGAGGCACCCCCATCATTGATTATATCCAGGCAGCACAGGCTCAAATGCCAGCAACTCAACCGGCAGGCATGATTCCAGCAGCTCCGGCTGCACCAGGAGCGCCGATGGCTCCAGCGCCTCCCAGGCCGGTAGCACCGGCAGCACCCAAAGCAGCGCCCAAACCGGCAGCAGCACCCAAGCCAGCGGCAGCAGCTCCGGCAGCAGCAGATGTGGACGGCACACCTCTGCCTTCACCCATGCCCGGCATGATCGTCAAGTATGAAAAGAATGTTGGCGATGCAGTGGAAAAAGGAGACACAATAGTGATACTCGAAGCCATGAAAATGGAAAATGCCCTGCCTGCTCCTGTTTCCGGTACTGTCAAGTCAACCAATTACAACAGCGGCGACTCCGTAGCCAAAGGCGACACCCTCTGCGTTATCGGATAACCTGCAATTTATATTCGGCTAAAGCGCGTGACGGGCGGGTTTTGTATAAAAAACCCGCTCGGATCGATCAATTTTTCAACAGGAGAATAATGAATGAAAATCCACGAATACCAGGCAAAGGAGCTGTTCAGAAAGCATAATGTCCCAGTTCCTGAAGGCGGTGTGGCTTTTACTTCGGGAGAAGCACAGGAACAGGCTGAACAACTCGGAGGTTATCCGGTTGTCGTCAAGGCTCAGATCCATGCTGGAGGCAGAGGAAAAGGCGGCGGTGTAAAACTGGCCCAATCCCTCGAAGAAACAGGCTCCATAGCCAATGAAATCCTCGGCATGAATCTGGTCACACATCAGACCGGCCCCGAAGGCAGGATCGTCAAGAAAGTGCTTGTCGAACAGGGCCTTAATATTACCAAAGAACTTTATTTGAGCATCCTGCCCGATCGTGCAACCGCTCAAAACGTTATCATGGCTTCTGAAGCAGGAGGCATGGATATTGAGAAAGTAGCTGAGGAAACTCCGGAAAAGATCATCAAAGTCTTTATCGATCCTCTTCTCGGAATCCAGGGATATCACTGTCGTGAAGTGGCTTTCGGGCTGAATATTCCGGCTGCTGCCATGAGGCCTTTTTTAAAACTTATCGGAAACCTTTACAATGTTTTCGTAAAATACGACTGTTCCTTAGTCGAGATCAATCCCCTCGTGTTGACTGCCGACGATCAGGTAATTGCACTTGATGCAAAAGTAGATGTGGATTCCAACGCCCTGTATCGTCACAAGGACGTTCTCGAATACCGCGATACCGACGAGGAAGACCCTCTGGAAGTCGAAGCTTCAAACTATAACCTCAACTACATTAACCTGGGCGGCTCCGGTAATGTGGGCAATATGGTCAATGGAGCGGGCCTCGCTATGGCCACTATGGATCTGGTCAAACAGGCCGGTGCAGAACCAGCAAATTTTCTGGATGTTGGGGGCGGAGCGAGTGCTGAAATGGTGGAAAACGGTTTCAGAATCATCTTGAGCGATAAAAACGTGAAAGGCATTCTGATCAATATCTTCGGCGGAATCTTAAGATGCGATACCCTTGCCCAGGGAGTCGTTCAGGCCGCAGAAAAAACCGGCATAAACGTTCCTGTGATAGTTCGCATGGAAGGAACCAACGTGGAAGCCGGCCGGAAGATATTGGCAGATTCGGGGCTGAATCTCATTTCAGCCGTGGATTTGAAGGATGCTGCGAAAAAAGTCGCTGAAATCGTCAAGTAACCATATTGGGACGCGGTGAAATTTTTATCTTTTCTAAAAGAATATCCGGGCCCCATGAAAAAACTACGAGGAAATAACAGTGAGTATATTTGTAGATAAAAACACAAAAGTGCTGGTTCAGGGCATTACAGGCAAGGAAGGCCAGTTCCACGCCCGCCAGTGTGTTGCATACGGGACCCAGGTGGTAGCCGGTGTGACACCCGGAAAAGGCGGCCAGAAAATGGATGATGTGCCGGTTTTCAACAGCGTAAAAAGCGCTGTCGCCACAACCGGTGCAGACTGCGCCATGATCTTCGTCCCCCCGCCCTTTGCAGCCGATGCTGTCATGGAAGCAGCCGACGGCGGTATCGGCATGATCATCGCTATAACCGAAGGCATTCCTGTCATGGATATGATGAAGGTAAAAAATTATATCAAAGATAAGGATTGCCGCCTGATCGGCCCTAACTGCCCCGGAATCATAACCCCCGGCGAATGCAAAATAGGCATAATGCCCGCTCCCATCCACATGCCGGGCGGCCCCATAGGTGTGGTTTCACGTTCTGGAACCCTGACCTACGAGGTAGTTCACCAGTTAACCATGCAGAATATCGGCCAGACCACCTGTATCGGAATCGGCGGAGATCCTGTAAACGGTACAAATTTCATCGACTGCCTTGATGCCTTTCAAAATGATCCAGAAACAAAAGGTGTTGTCATGGTAGGAGAAATCGGCGGTACAGCAGAAGAAGAAGCAGCCGATTTCATAACCGAAAAGATGACCAAGCCGGTAGTAGGATTTATCGCAGGTCTCACAGCTCCTCCAGGCCGCCGCATGGGTCATGCTGGCGCTATCATCTCTGGCAACAGCGGAACCGGCCAGGGCAAGATAGAAGCCATGAAGGCTGCTGGAATCAATGTCTGCGAAAATCTTGGCTTTCTGGGCGATGCCTGCGCGGAGTCGTTTAAATAATTATTTTGTCAATTTTTTGATTTCTTTCTTCCTGTTCAGGAAAAGGGCGTTGTTCCTTTTCCTGGATAGCCTGAAAGATTCAAGACCAGACCTTTCTATTGTTGTATTAATGATTTAGTTCAGCATTAATACGTTCGGAAAGAAAAATTTTTAAAAGCGATTGATAAGGAACATCTCGCTTATTTGCTAACAATTTAAGTTCTTCTATCATTGATTCAGGGAGACGGATTGATATTTTTCGTGTCGAAGGTTTCAACTTCGAAAAAAGTACTTCCTCCGCTTCTGACCAATCAAGATATTCTGATGAATCATTTTGCTGCCAAAATTTTTGTTCTTCAGCTTCACTACTAAATTTTGGTATTTTCTTTTTCATTTCAGATACCTCTCTATTTCCGACTCAGTCATGTCACGAGCGGAAATTATTCTAATTTTATCATTGCGAATAGTGAAAACAAGAAAAAGGAGTCGATCAACATCTGTTTTGCCAAGTGCGTAGTATCGGTTCTCAAGCTTGGAATGCTTTTTATCACGTTGAGCAACGATGGGTTTATTAAAAAAAATCTGTTCACATTCTCCGGTTGACACATCATGTTTTTCCCAATTCTTGGTAATATTACCTTGCTCCCATTCGAAACCAGTACAATTGGATATTTTTCGATTTAGCGTAACCATAAGATGGTGTATATCATGGATATGTACAGTGGGTCAATTTGATTTTTCAGAATTTCTTTGTTGAGCGGCAAAATTTTCATCCGGGGCATTGAATTCAAGCAGGCCGAAGTCCAATGACGCATTGAACCTTTTAGGGTATCTGTACAGGGAAGAGGGGGCGGATTTGAAGATGTTCAGACTGAAACCTGAAATTGCTTATAAAACTAAGTACCTAATCAAAATTTTTTTTTTAACATTATGTAAATTCGATTGTATACTGGGAACCAAAATTTAACAATATCTCCTCAATCCATTCTGTTAATTTGCTGAAAGAAGTGTAAGCTTCAAACGGAAGCCACTCATATTTCATTTTTCGCCACATTATCTCAATAATATTAAGTTCAGGGGAATACGGGGGAAGAAATTTGATATTAAGTCCCTTCTTATGCCATTCGGGTAGACAAGACAAAAATTTCTTACTCTTAGGGAAGTCAAAAAAAATAATACACCCGTCCTGCTTGTCTTTTTGCCCGTATTCTGCGTTGCTGCAAAGGGTGAAGATGTAGAATACGCACCCTTTACAGCGCCTTGAATACAGACCAAAATTCTGTGCAATCCAGGTATATTATTTTCTCTGACATCCCTTATGAATCGGCGCGTTATCCATGAGTACAAATTTTTTTCTGTGAGAGTCTTACTAAAGCTGTTAAAACATTCGATAACAACATCTGAATTGATCCCGCCTTCGAATAAGAAGGGTACGCAATCATTATCTTTATCCATAAATGTTAGTACATTTATACCCCGACTTTTTGTAGCGTTGAAATAAGTACTCGACCAATAATTTTTTGATATTTTCGTAGTGGCAATCCCTTGTGGTTGCCCTGCTTGAAAACGGAACATTTTGTATTTTCAGCAAAGGGCAACCACAAGGGATTGCCACTACGGATTGTTACATAATATATGATCAGGTACTTAAAATCCAGAACAAAAATGATTTCATTTTTGTTCTGGAATCAAAAAACCAATAGAAATCAATCCATATCTTATCTGTGAGCTTTGAATTCTTGTATTTTTAATCGCTTAAGTTTTTCTGTACTCCTGATTCATGAAGATAATCAATCTTCATAGCCATTCCGATACCTTTTTCTATGCCAAACTCAAGCATTCATTTTGTGAATCCTCCCGCTGACAATTTGCTGAATGATTTTAATGGATGGGCGCTGTTTTGTAAGTTGTATTCGTATATGTAATCTCAATAACGGGCTAAAATAATATAGTGCTTGATATTCTTGATGCTTCCCCTTATTATGGCAAGCATTTTTACAGGCTTTCAAATATTAATCTTGGGGAAAATAGCCTGGGAAGTTCAGCTCTGGAACCGCTCTTTGCTTGAGAATCTCCGATATGGAACTTATGACTCCGATGCTTCGCCAGTCAGCTCAGTTATTAAAGATGCGGATCTGTTCAACGTGCTGGAAAGACTTCCCAAGGGTTTGCAGACAAAACTTGGTGAGGGGGGCAGTCTGGTTTCCGGAGGAGAGGGCCAGCGGGTACGGCTTGGCCGAGGGATGCAGCGTCCCGGGGCACGGCTGGCGATTCTGGATGAGCCATTCAGGGGACTGGATAGAGGAAAACGGCGGGAATTGCTGACCCGTACACGTCAGCATTGGCAGAATACAACACTGATCTTTATTTCCCATGATATCGAGGAGACTATGAAATTTGAGCGGGTTCTGGTCATTGAACGCGGGCAGTTGTTGGAAAATGACTCACCTGAAAAATTGATTGAAAATCCGGATTCTCGATACCGTTCTCTTTTGGAATCTGAAATGGAAGTGCGAGAGGGAATGTGGGAAAATGCAGAGTGGCGGCGTTTATGGTTGGAAGGGGGAACGGTTGTCGAAAATAAACAAGAGGGAAAAAGCTTTCAGTAGTCGCTCGGCATTCTCGGCATTGCAAAAAATTATCCGCTATTTTTTTCATCTATCAACGTCAAAATCTGGATTATTCGGGGCATTTGGTTTAAACAATCTTAACATCTGGTGCTGAATAACATTCCTAATATCCATAAATTAATGATTTTAAATATTCAGAGATTTTAGCTTGACATCCTGATATGGTTTATATACAAGTAGCCGACTTGAGCGAGAATGTAAAGTAGCTATCGCCAGTTGAAATATATAAGAATACGCAGATGATGCTTTAAATGTAAAATATAACAGGAGTTAGGAGGTTAAATGATGAAAAATTCTTTTCTTATTGCATTAGCCATAGCCTGCGGTATGATGCTTCTGACCGGATGTACCACCAATGCCCCGCCTGGAGGATTATTGTTTACAGGGATCAGAGCTCCAGATGCTGCTTCTACCGAGGCTATGAGAACAGGAGCAGACATGAACAACGTAGCTCCTCGCATCAAAGGGCAGGCAACCTGTATAGGAATACTGGGGCTGGTAGCTATAGGAGACTGCAGCATACAGGCAGCTATGCAGAATGGTGGAATCAGCAAAGTACACCATGTTGATTACAAAACTGTTGATGTGTTAGGCGGGATGTTTCACAGTCTTACCACAGTGATTTACGGCAAGTGACATTAAATTTTTACCTGTGTTGCGAATCTATCATTTATATGTTTTTTTGCTATAGTGATCATATTAGTTCAAAAGACAGGTAGTCTAATTTATTTTAACCACAATTGAGCATCTCTGATTTGGTAAAATCCAGAACAAAAATGATTTCATTTTTGTTCTGGAATCAAAAAATCAATAGAAATCGATCCATATCTTATCTGTGAGCTTTGAATTTCTGTATACGGGCCAGAATAATATAGTGCTTGATATTCATGCTTCCCCTGTTATGGCAAACATTTTGCCGGAAAGTAGTAGGTTCTGGCTACCTCCCAGCGTTTCTTCTTCTTCCTGGATTTGTGGAACATATTTAGACCATGATCCTCTTACAAAGGATATTGTGGAGAAGAATATTGTCGAGGATGATTGCATTTTTGCCTATGATACGCCTGAAAAGGAATCGGAAGCAGTTGAAAAAATTGTTGCTGGAGTGGAGACATTCAAAGGAATCAAATCTGAACTCGACGAGCTTGTGAGGAGAATAAAATGACTTTTCATCAACAACATAGGACATGGTCGAGAGAATAATATTTTGACATATCGGAAAAAGTTAAAAAATATTATGATGTCCATCACCATTGACCCAAAAAAATTCAGGCAGTCATGATGACTGCCTGTTTTTAACTTACCTCGATCACGATATTTTCAACTTCAATGGTCTTTATCGATAGCTTATCCAAACACGATCTTTTTTCCAGTATCCGGGCTGTTGCTCAACGCTGATCCAGGAGCCTTTGACCCATTCGTTTCTTCTATTGTAATGTGCAGGATTCCAGACTCTTTCATGCACAGGTGCTACCCATACCTTACGAACTTCCCAATGACCTCTTTTAGGTCTCTTATGTTTTCTGGGATGACGGGAAACATTCTTCTTGCGATGTGGTCGGGAAGGAGCCGGGTAATAGCAGGGTGCATTGTTATAGCCTACTGCACGGTTGTTATCCTTGCTTCGACTGTTGCTGAGGATAGCTCCGCCAAGAGCTGCCGCTCCCAGGCCGATAGCAACTCCTTCCCATCTGTGCTTCTGTTTGGAGCCAGCAAATGACTGAGTTGTAAACAGGCTTGCACTAAATACGATAATAAGGATTGTGATGATCAATTTTTTCATTTTTAATTCCTCCGTTTTGTTGGTTTTTATTATATTAGACACCGGGAAAATAAAAAAGTTCAAAAAAAAAATTGAAATATTGAAAATCCGGAGTCATAAATTATCTTGTAGCATTGAAAAATAGCATGTGCTGTTCAATGTTATGTTTGTCAGGACAGGAGAATGGGAAAAAACAAAGCAGCCATTGGTGCGGGAAATAAAATGAAAAGCGTAAAGCAGGACAAAAGTTCCAGAGATGTAACGGAAATCATACTTGAAAGTATTTCAGACGGCGTATTTACCGTGGATCATCACTGGCGGATAATGTCATTTAACCGCGCTGCGGAAGAGATAACGGGTATTTCCCGAAAAGAAGCTGTGGGCAGGCATTGCTGGGATGTCTTTCGTTCAAACATGTGTGAGGGGGATTGTGCTTTGCGCCGCACTATGGAAGGAGGCAAATCTCTTGTCAATACATCCACTTATGTTGTGAACAGTAAAAAAGAAAAAATTCCTATCATTGCGTCCACATCCCTGCTGCGGGACGAAAAGGGAAATGTTCTTGGAGGAGTTGAAATCTTTCGGGATCTGAGTCTGGTCGAAGAATTGCGAAAGGAACTTGATTCCCGTTTTCAGATGGGGGATATGATCAGCCGCAGCCAGGGAATGCAGAAAATATTCAGGATTCTGCCCCAGGTGGCTGAAAGTGACAGCACGGTGCTGATACAGGGAGAAACTGGTACTGGCAAGGAGCTTCTGGCCCGTGCCGTGCATGAATTCAGTTTTCGTAAGGACAAACCTTTTGTGGCTATAAACTGCGGGGCACTGCCGGACACTCTCCTGGAATCGGAGCTTTTCGGATACAAGGCCGGGGCTTTTACCAATGCGGTAAAAGACAAGCCCGGACATTTTGCAGCCGCTGAAGGCGGAACTCTTTTTCTTGATGAAATCGGAGATATAAGCCCCGCATTTCAAGTTCGGCTTCTTCGGGTGCTGGAAGATCGGAAATACAAGCCTCTGGGTGGGATTGAGGAAGTCAGTGCCAATGTACGTATTATTGCTGCTGCTAACAAGGATCTTGCCGCTATGGTGAAGGAAGATAAATTCCGGCAGGATTTATTTTATCGAATAAATGTCGTGGGTCTTACTCTGCCGCCACTCAGGGAGCGCAAAGAGGATATACCCATGCTCATCGAAAATACCGTTTCCAGGATAAACAGGCTCCGGGACAGAGCTGTGAACGGCGTGGATCATGAGACCCTTGCGGTTTTAATAGCCCATGATTACCCCGGCAACATCAGAGAGCTGGAAAATATCATCGAACATGCCTTCGTGCTTTGTGGAAACGGCATTATTCAACCCTCTCATCTGCCGGGAAACCTGGCTCCTTCCACATCTGTATCAAATGTGAACGAAGCAGACAAAAAATCGGATGATTCTTTGAAAGATGCTGAAAAACGGGCGATTATGGATGCCTTGAAGCGGAACGACTATAATCGACTGGCAGCAGCCAGGGAACTTGGCATACACAAAAGTACCCTTTTCAGAAAGATAAAAAAACTTGAGATCATTCTTCCTGAAATTGACGGGCGTTCAAGTCGGACACAATCGTGATAGAGTAGCATACATGCAATCTTGGCAGTATGCACAGTCGCAAAATTGCTACTCTAATTTTAAATTTTTATTCCCTCCAATAAATTTTATATCTTCATAATATACTAAAATTTAAATAAAAAATATGAAAGTCGTTATTTGCTTCAAGTGTGGCATGATGCTTGCTAATTAGAATGGCAGAAGGAGGCAGGTAACAATGAAAATTGCTCTCACTATTTGGGGCAACCGAATTTCACCGGTGTTTGACTCCGCTCAAAGGGTTCTTGTCACTGAAATCAAAAATAATAAGGTGACAGACAGGAATTACGAGCGATTCAATCCTGGCTTGCCTTTGGAAATTGCGGACAGGCTGATTTCACTCAATGTGAACGTTCTTATCTGCGGGGCTATTACCAGGCTGTCTGCAAACCTGATAAAGGCGAAAGGGATCGAGCTTATCCCGTTTATTACAGGTTATGCCGATCAAGTGCTGGATGCATATGCGAAAGGGCTTCCCATAATTTCAGTATTTTCGATGCCTGGATGTGGGAAAAAATGCCGCATGGATGCTCAGTTTGGGGCGGAAAAAAGACATGGGGCCTGTGCAAAACCAAATGGAGGTTATCAAATGCCAAAAGGAAACAGAAAAGGCCGGCAGGGCAGAGGTGGCGGAAAAGGTAATGGCCAGGGAGGCGGAAACAAAGGACGCGGACAGAGAAACGGGGGACAAAGTGGTCAGGGCCAGGGTGGCCGTCGGGGCGGGCAAGGTTCGGGAGATAATTCCGGCAGCCGAAAAGGGCAGGGCGATTGATAAAAATATCTGATTTGTGGAGAAACGAATGATCGATATATTGATAATAAGATCGGATAAAGACTCTTTATCCGATTTTACATCGGCAATGGAAAAACATGAAAATATCTCCATATCCGGGGCAGGATCAGGCGCTGGGGCGCTCGAATTAGTTTCATCCGGTAATTTTCATCTTGTGATTACGGATGAAACCCTTGAAGATATGACAGGACTTGCACTTGCAAGAAAGCTTGTCATGACTAATCCCATGATTAACTGCGCTGTGGTAAGCAGTCTTTCACATGAAGACTTTCATGAAGCGAGCGAAGGACTCGGACTGCTTGATCCGCTGCCTGCTGTTCCCGGTGAAAAAGAGGCCGAAGAACTATTACAGAACCTGAAAAATATTCTGAATATGACAGGAGATGGTTTTCAATGATAATAAGTGTTGCAAGCGGAAAAGGCGGAACAGGAAAGACCACCGTTGCTACGAATCTTGCATTTTCCATCGGCGCAGATGTTCGAATCATGGACTGCGATGTGGAAGAGCCTAATGCTCATCTGTTTCTGAAACCTGAGATCGAAGAAAAAAGTATCGTTTTTACCCCAGTTCCTGAAATCGACGAGGAAAAATGCACGTTTTGTAAAAAATGCGCTGAAATATGCAGATTCAGGGCCATTGCGGTTATGGATCAAATTGTCCTTACCTTTCCCGAACTCTGTCATAGCTGCGGCGGGTGTGTGGCTGTATGTCCTGAAGATGCAATCAGTGAAATCGGGCGCGAACTCGGAATAATGGAAAAAGGCCGGGTAAATGGTATTGATTTCGCGCATGGCAAGCTCAGAATCGGCGAGGCAATGTCGCCTCCTCTTATCCGAAAAGTACGTTCTTCTGTAGAATCCGATAAGGGGCAACTCGGTGAGAAGAACGTCGGCAAGATAAACATCATTGACGCTCCGCCCGGAACATCGTGTCC
This sequence comes from Desulfobacterales bacterium HSG16, assembly GCA_030377965.1. Classification (GTDB taxonomy): domain Bacteria; phylum Desulfobacterota; class Desulfobacteria; order Desulfobacterales; family HSG16; genus JAUCGE01. The sequence goes on along the minus strand of JAUCGE010000001.1, from coordinate 26,816 downwards.
AGTGATTGCAGCCATGAAGGGAACAGACTTTGTCTTGATGGTGACCGAACCCACGCCCTTTGGTCTGCACGATTTAAAATTGGCAGTGGAAGCCGTGAAGCTGTTAGGTATTCCCGCTGGCCTGGTAATCAACCGCGCAGATATCGGGGATGATACGGTAAAAGAGTATGCCAGAAAGGAAAAACTCCCTGTTCTGATGGAAATCCCATTTGACAGAAAGATTGCGGAAGTTTATTCCAAAGGCGAACTTATAGTTGAAAAAATGCCCGAATGGAAAGATAAATTCAGGGATTTATACCGCCAGATCAACGAGATCGGATCGGTGAAATCGGCATCGCATAAGGAAAAATGATATGAAAGAAATAGTCGTTATAAGCGGCAAGGGCGGCACTGGAAAAACCAGCCTGACAGCGGCCTTTGCCTCTCTTGCGAAAAAGAATATCCTTTGTGACGCGGATGTGGATGCTGCTGATCTTCATCTGCTCATGGCACCGAAAATAAATCAGCGCTCTGATTTTACGGGCGGCGGTATCGCTGTAATCGACAATGAAAAATGTTCTGAATGCGGACTTTGCAGAGAGATGTGCAGATTTGACGCAATAAAAGAAAATTTTTACGTCGATGAAATAGAGTGTGAAGGATGCGGGGTATGTGTCGATTTCTGCCCGGAGCAGGCTATTGATTTTCCGGTAAAAACCTGCGGAAAATGGTTTATTTCAGACACCCGTTTCGGCCCGATGGTTCATGCCGCACTTGGTATCGCAGAAGAAAATTCCGGAAAACTCGTTACCCTTGTAAGGCATGAGGCAAAAAAACTTGCGGAAGAAAAAAATGCGGATATGATTATCACAGACGGCCCTCCTGGGACAGGATGCCCTGTCATTGCCTCCATCGGCGGAGCCACCGCTCTTTTGATAGTGTCAGAGCCGACTGTCTCCGGGTTGCACGACATGAAGCGTGTCGCCCAGTTAGCCGAACATTTCAAGATTCCTTCAATGGTATGTGTAAATAAGTCTGACTTAAATCCTGAAATGTCGGCAAATATTGAAAAATTCGCAAATGATAACAATATGATTTTTACAGGACGAATTCCATTCGATCCTCTTTTCACAAAAGCGATGGTACAGGGTAAAACAATATTCGAATACGACGAAAAATCGGATACCTGTAAAATAGTTGAGAAAATGTGGACATCAATCATCGCATCATCATCAATAAACAATAATAATTAAAAAAAATAGCATTTAAAGGAGAAAAAAATGGAAAATGGAAGAATAGCCGTGCCGTCTGTCGAACAAGGCGGAATTGATGGCCAGAGAGCAGGCCATTTCGGTCACTGTGATGTGTTCACTCTGATAGATGTGGAAGAAAGCAAAATAAAGAAAATAACGACTCTTCCAAATCAGGCACATGTTCAGGGCGGCTGCATGGTTCCTGTCAACCTTCTTGCTGAAAACAATGTAAACGCCCTGATCGTGGGTGGCATTGGTATGCGTCCTCTCATGGGTTTCAGGCAGGTCGGAATAGATGTGTTTTATGATGTGGATCGAGCCGAAATCAAGCCGGTCGTGGAAGACCTGATATCAGGAATCCTTCCTGTAATAGCAGACGATCAGGTTTGCGGCGGTGGAGCACAAAAGTAAATTAACGGCTGGGTTTAAGGGATTTCCCAATAAATAAAATACCCGATATGGTAGGGCGGGGTTCCGTCCCCGCCATCTTTTGCAGGATGGAATTTCGCCATGCATTCAATAGATTATAATTGAATCGCCTGGTAATAAAAAAAAGGAAATACTGATGAAAATAGCCGTTACATCCAAAGGCCCGGATCTCGAATCACAGCTTGACCCGCGTTTTGGAAGAGCTGCGTATATAATCATTGTCGATCCAGAAACTCTTGAATTTGAAGCGATTGATAACAGTGAAAACGTAAATGCCTTTAAAGGAGCCGGTATCCAGGCTGCCACCGCAGTAAGCGACAAGGGAGCCAGTGTCCTGCTGACGGGCTTTTGCGGCCCCAATGCTTTTAAAGTCCTTGATGCCGGAAAAATAAAGGTAGTAAATGATGCCAAAGGCACTATCAAAGATGCTGTCAGATCATTCAATGACGGCAAACTCAGCTTTTCAGATGGTGCAAATGTCGAAGGACACTGGACGTAAAAATTAAAAAAATTACACAGCCGCGTTTGCCCACCATATGCGATTGCTGAAATTTCAAAACTCCGAGTCTACATCCACATCTTTATCCACACCTCTCAATTTTTTAGCTGTTCCTTTTGTCATTGATCAAAAAATCCAGGCAGCCATGACGGCTGCCTGTTTTTTTACATACTTCGGCCACTATGGCCTTAATATTTTCGATAGTCTTTATCGATAACTTACCCACACACGATCTTCTTTCCAGTATCCGGGCTGTTGCTTAATGCTGATCCAGGAATCTTCGACCCATTCGTAAACAGGTTCCACCCATACTCTACGGATTTTTCAATGGCCATTTTTAGGCATTTCATATCTTACTGGACGGTGATGGGGAACATAGTGCTACCGATATGGCCGGGAAGAAGCCGGGTAATAGCAGGATGAATTGTTATAACCTGCTGCACCCAGGCCGATAGCTACTCCTTTCCATCGGTGTTTCTGCTTGGAGCCTGCAAATGACTGAGGTGTAAACATCACAACTCATCATTATCTTTTGAAATTTGATGATAAAGTTTTTTATTGATCCAGAAACTGGCATCAGACTTCATTTGATCCATTAACGGTCTTATCGCAGAAATAATTCCTTTTTTCTTTGCTTCCACAAGACAGCCGATAGATCCTGTGAATGGAATATCATAATGATCTGCAACGGATCTGGCTTTGAGTTCATCCAGAATGAGCAAACCCGCTTTCTGTTCAATTGCAAGAATGATCGCTTCCGCTTCACCAGCGTCCAAATCTGTTCTGAAACTGTGATACAGAAGCGTATTCTTTATTTTCGATACTTTGATGAAAGAACTGTTCCTAATATCTTCATTACCTGGAAAAGATATGCCTTTTGGAAACAGTTCCTGCTCTACCGCCTTGGGGATGTATATTGTATTGAAAAGACTTTCTAAAATATCAAGGCGATGTATGGCGGAAAAATTGATTAAAGGTGTGGAATTGGAAATGATCATTGTTTTTTTTCCCATCTCTCCAGATTTTCCAAGTCCTTTTTATAATCTTCAATATCGTATTGACGAGGTATTTCACGCTCACCAAGAAGATAATGAAAATTGACCTTGTCCATTCCGGAAAGGCGGCGGGCATTGCCAAAAGAGAGCAGACCTTCCCGGTAAAGTTGAAGAGCAAGTTCTGTCTTGATGCCGGATTCCCATTGTTTCTTCGGCATTTTAAGGGAAGTCATGATTTTTTCTGGTATTTGGATGACAATATTTTTCATATGATTTTCCTTTGTTTATTGAGCGGTGAGTTTCAAAATCTGCTGAACTGTTTGTGGGGTTTCCTGTCTACAACGGCTTAAGCCTAAGTAAAGACATCACCATTCTCACAGATTAATTCCCTCTGATTCTGCTTGTTTATAGAGTTTATACAGTATTTTAGACTGCTTTTCCGAAGGAATTGCTATATTTCCCGTAGCTTTTTTTCTCAAGATATCCATCTGCATTGGTGATAATCGAGATGTTTCTTTGTGTTTCTGGTAATATTCAAAAATTCTTTTCCAAGTTTTTTCGTCAGTGGTTACCACGAAAGCTTGAATCTCTATACTATTATCAATTTTTTTGTTCTTTTTATCTTTTCGTTTGTTATATTTTTGCTGTTCCTTATTGATAAGTAGTTCTTGATCAATAGATATATCTAAATCTATTTTTTGAATACTCTGCCAACAGAGATTTTGTTTGGCCCATTGGGAAATATTGGCAAAACCTTCAGGCGGTGTAGTGATTTGATAGTAAATCGCCTTCGAAACACATTCTAATATTTTCACTAAGCTGTGAGGCAAACACTGATTTTTCCAAATTATATCAAAATTTAAATAAATACCTGTTTTATCAATAATAAATGATAGGTAAGCAATTGTGTATGCGACTGTTTGAGCTCTGAATCCTCCATTGTACCAAGTAGCTCTTGATACCATTTTCTCAACACTCCGAAATAAGATGACACGGGCAACTGCATCTTTAAAAAAGCTCTCTGTGATGGCAAGGTTATCCTCTTCTATTTTGTCAGTAATATTCTTTGCGAATTTAGAGAAACTATATTGAGCGCCTTTGGAAACAACATCTGGTTTTTGCATCCATGCATTTTCGCTTTTTGACAAGAATGTTTTATCGAAAAGCTGCTGTTTAGGATTTTCTAATTGGAACTTTTTTCTCTCAGCTTTCGTAAGGTATGCTTGTTCGTTTAGATATTCTCCTCTCACTCTTTCATAAAACCAGTGAGTTCTTCTCTGAGAACCTCCAATTGCCGCAACCCAAATTCTTTTTGAATAATTTTTCATCTCTTTGTGAAAAGGACTGTTTGAAAAGAAATCTGACTTGTTTATTTTATTTTGTGTATTAGCATATTCAGCGACTTTAGAGACAAATTCATCTTGTTTTTCTCTATGCTTGACTACGGATAATTTCATTTGAACAGCAACCGCAGATATATCAGCTTTTGTTTTTTTTTGAGCTGCATAAATGGCTGAAGTCGTCTGACCGCCGTTGACAATTTGAAAATCTCGAATTTTTGTGATATGCTTGGTTTCTTTATCCAAGTCAACAGAAGAAGCGGTAGCCGTGATCCCATTATTATACGCAAAAAACATTTCAGGGACATACTCTATAGTATTCCTCAAACCCTTGTTGACATTTCCACGAAACTGCAAAAAAGTCCTGACATTCTGCTCAAAGAGTTTTTGACCGAATTTATCATAGATTTCTGCAATAATAGGGCCTGAAAGAAACGATAAATAAGATTCATAGCCATCAGATTTGGCATTGATTTTTAAACAAGGCAGATCAACATCTATCTCGAATCCAGTATTTGTTGATTCTGATAAGTAGATTTTGTAGAGGTATTCTATATCAACAACTCTAAATTCGATTTCGATATCACCTATCCTTTCAGATGGCAATTCGATCAGGTTTCTGGTGGCCCTGCCGTCAGTCAAAATGATCAAACGAGCTTTATCTATTTGATTGCTTCTGTGATATTGATGGATGTTGTATGCCATTGAGTATGCTTCTGAGGTTTCCTCCATATGTTGATAAATAGACTGAGTACATTTGCTGAAGAATGCTTTGAGACGATTGAATTTTACATTAATGGTGTTCTTTGTAAGAGTTTGAATTTCTTCTTCTTGGAAGAATTGATGAACTAACAGAGAGACTATTTTCCTTTCTTCATCAAAATCATAACCATGAACTTCTATTCCTCGCTTGGTATACTCAGCAACAGTATAGTTTTTTGTCAAATCTCCGATACTGAGTAGTTCTTCACACACATTTTCAAAAAATGCCTGCGGCTTCATGAGTCCTCTGCTTTCGGCATCAGATAGAATAGACTGAAGAAAATCTTCATGAAATTCATGCAAATTAGTCATAGCTCTACGCCTTATTCAAGAAAGAATCGGTCATAACCTCATATTCAGTACATTTCGACAGGTCAATTGAGTAATTGACCGACATAATCTGACTCTTTATATCAGAAGGAAAAATTTTAGGAAATTCATTCGAAACAAAAAATGCCCTGCGTTTGTCCACAATAAAATGGTAAAAAGGCTCCCTAATAATTTCGGGAATGTAACCATACTCTATCAGTTTATTATCGAAAGCATCTGTGGTATCAGGGGCTTCTTCATACAATAATAACTTAATTTCTTGTGTAATATTTTCAATTGATAAGCCGTTATTTGAACGAGTCAGCCCATAAGAAACCAAAAACAAAGGTTCTTTTTCGCTGTGCAATTGGTAAAGCGAAGACACATGAATAATAGCACCTTTAGAGGTACGATATGACTTGACTTCGATAACAGCATTGTCAATTAAGAAATCCTGTTTATCAAACTCAGGGCCGACCCAGGAAAAGACAGCCTGTCGAATACCAACTTTTGGTGTAACAACATCTCTTAGACACAGGAGTTCTGTAAACAGTCCCATTTGTTTTTCAAGGGTCATCTCCTGTGGTCTGTCCTGCTTCAACAATTGCTGCCAGCGCCTCAGGCGGACCTCAACAGCATTGAGCATCTGATCTTCAGAACCGTACCTATGGGCCACAGCCACAAGATCTTCACACAGTGCATAAAAAATTTGCCAATCTTCTTTATTCTTCAGGAGCAAGAAAAGCTCACCGATTCCATCTTGCGAGTTTCTTTTTACGATTGAGATGCCCTTGAGTTTAGCGATATTCTCGGTGGTTTCAAATTGTCGGATCCTTCTTAGGTAAAAACCATAACTCCCTTGCAAATCAGTTATCCAGAATAGATTATGCAATGTCTCTGAATCAATCCTTCGTTGAGAAGATTCTGTCATATTTTCCCATGGGTTTTTAGTCTCTCTAATCATCAGCTTCCTCCTCATACCTCAATTCTTCTAATAGATTTTGGTAATAAACAGTGTTGATTTTCAGACTAACTGTTTCCCCCTTACTTAAAACACTGCCGGGAAAACTTACTCCAAAAGCCGCTAATCTATCATCTTCGTCTGTTTGCAAGATATGCAGCATTAAAAGTGGATGGCTCATTTCTCGTCTGGTTGCTTTGCGATCGCTGCCTATTTTTCTTCTTTTTTGTTCTGGCAGTGCAATGGCTTCAGCGTTCCCCGACGATATCTGCCTGTTTCTGATCTCAAAGTGTCCATTTTTTCGCTGCAATTTCCTTTCTTCTCTTTTGATAGAAATATAATCAGTGATTTCGTATTCTTTGCCTCTTCCGCTGTACAGTGCCACATCCCATGTTATATTTCGATCTTCAACATACTTCTTAACGAATTCTATCGGCATACGAGCAGTAATGCCAAGCGGATCCTTTTGATATGTTTTAAAATCGGCCAAGAAGCTCATAACAGTTTCTTTATCAATGTTTCTCCAAAGAAAATGATTTGCAACGGGAGTGCGTTTGTGAATTGGCAAAGCTGACACTATTTTTCTTATGGCTTGCAGATTATGATTCAGATATTCTTCTTTATCGGACAGCCAGCTTGTTTCCTTCGATTTCCCTGCCAGCTTCATATCAAAGATGAATTCTTGTACATTTCTTTGTTTATTTCTGGCAGTCACTTGCAGGGCGCTGTCAGGATGTTGTTTTACGGATAGCCCAAAATCATTCGGTGTCATTTTAGCCTCAGCCATAATTTTGAAATCACTGATCAAATCTTCTGTCGCCTCAATGATAAGAGCGAAATTATCTATAATGCTTTGGGGAGTGTATATTTTACATAAGTCCTCATATTCTGGGCGATAGCCAAACCAGCGTCCCATTTGCATAAGCGTATCATAGAATACCGTGTTTCTGAGAAAATAGCTGACGCTTAGTCCTTCCAGAGTAAACCCGCGAGACAAGCTCGTTCCTCCAATTACAATAGCATTCGTCGGCCTATCATCACGATATTCTAAAGGGCGGCCTGTACTTTGATGCACTTCTCTGACGAGGATGGTGTCAATGATTGAGCAAAGTTTTGTAATTATGTCATTCCATTGAAAGTTTATATCAGGATGCTGTAAGTCCAGTGTTGCTTTTAAATCTCTGATAATTTCACTGTGTAATAGAGCATCAGGCATTTTTCCATAAGAGAGAACATCTTTTCTTACCTCTGAAATGTAGTCATCGACAAATATGCTCAACTTTTGATGTATCCTTGTAAAACGAGTAGCATGAATAAGCATACTGTTGTGCTTATATCCTTGACCACGCAAATGTCTTATCGCAACATTCAAGAAAAATAAACGCATTGCATCATAAAGACTTGGCGGGATGGAAAGCAGGTCGAAATTTTTTTTATGCTTGGGCGGGATGTCGTCTAAATAATCATCAATGGGAATTAAATGCCTGCCGCCATTATTCAAAAAAATTGATCGTGCTCCGAAGTAATTTGTTGGCGCATCTAAGCTGAAGATAAAGTCTCTTGGAAATAAATCTCTGCCCAAATCACCATCAGTTGCTTTGTGATCAATGAAAATATTTGCATAAGGTGTTGCGGTATAAGCAACATAAGCACTTTTGTAAAATAAGCTCAACAGCTTTCTAAGCTTCTTATTAATCGCTGTTGGATTTTCCTCGTCTTTCGTGTTTATCGTTGCATAGTCTGACTCATCATCAATCATCAGCATCGCATGATTGGTAACTTGATTTTTATACTGTTTCTCAAGCCAGGAAATAACATTACTCAAAGTTTTAGTATTCTTTTTGATGACTATAAGGATAGGGGTGCTAATATTATCAAAGTTCGACGATTGTGCATTTCTATCAGCATCTTGTTTGTTGAAGTCTCGCTCTGTTGTTGTTAAGCTGACTGGCAATCGTTCTCGCAGAGTATTTCCAACGCCAGCTCCAACTTGTATTCCTTTGTCCTGCCCTACAAATGATTCGTTCAATCGTTTCTGTGTTTGGTTTCGTAAATTATTTATTCCGCCCGCAATAATAACGATAAACTTATATCCTGCATCAGCAGCTTTACAAACTAAAGCAGAGTAATTAGCCGTTTTTCCTGATTGAACATGACCAACCACCATTCCATATCGATCGAAGCTGCCAATTGAGGGATCTTCAATATTATCCATAATAATATCAGTATTGTCATCAATCGTTTTCACAACCTCTGGTGAAAATGATTTCTTGATATACTCTTTATACCGCTCCCAATAGTAATTTTCTCCCTTCTGCTTTTGCAGGGTACTCCACCACACACTATCCCGTTGCTGTTGATTTTCTCCTTGTATCAAAACGCCATTCTCCATTTCAACATCAAAGAGTGTTTCAAATTCTCTTTGCATTCGCTCCCAATCATCTTCAGACAGAGAGGACAATCTATTATCTTTGTCAGGTAAAACTAGTACAAACTTATCCCCCATCATATCAATTAGATTTTTCGTAGTTTGAATTTCAAAACTGATTCCATCGGCAGGCAAACGACCGCCATGTTTCTGTAAAATTGTTAAGATATGATCTTTGATTCTATGATAGCTTGTCATTTCCATTTTGCAATAACTCCTTATGGTTTTTAAACAGTTCTGTTTTTATCAAACTATCAATATGCTCTTGACTTAGATTCAGTGATTTTATTTTTTCAGCCAATGCGAGAACTTCATCAGACGATAAGGCGGTTTCCTGCCTTATTCGATATGGACTCTGTTGCAGTTTTGCTTGAATGGCTTCTAACGGCAGATACGCTTGCAAACCTTTGAGGTAAATGTTGAGTATCTCTTTTGCATCTTCATTGAGCGAGGAAATAAGCTGCTCGTAAATCGGGTGTTGTAAATCAAGTGCAAACCGGAAATCGTTGCCTATCGGGACTATTTGCCAAAAACGTTTTGTGGTTTTATCTTCAATTTTCCTTCCCCTTCCAGTAAATGGCCGTGCCCCCTTTTCAGTAACTTGAGCAATGATTCTTTTTAAATCATTTTTTATCACAGGCGAGGGGCGGGCAGTGGATTTTTTTATGTCAATCCCCCAATGCTGATCAAGATCATTAGGAATGTCGATTTTTACTCTAACAAGTTTATGGGCATCAATAGCTTTATGCAGTCCCCACCATGTACCATGAATGAGCAATCTGTCCGCTCTATACAAATAAAATCCCTGAGATTTAACATATCCTTCTCGTGTTGCATATTGCTCGTAATCTTGGGGTGATAAATTTGAATGATGAGGGAGAATAAAAGGCTGAATATTTATTGTTGAGCCAAAGAATTTTATTTTTTCAGGGGACATCTCTTGTGTCGCAGGATGATTCGCATTGAATGGGTTAAATGGCAAAATCTGGTTATTATTTACCCATATTTTGAGGATGTTAAATCTATTCCCAGTTTCCAAGAATCGATGAAAAACCAACGCAAGATGTCGTCGTAAATTCTGAATATAATCGGAAAACTTTTCTTTCTGACATCGATCAAGTGTCTCCCATGCTACTAATGTACCGTTTTTAAGCTTTTTTAATTCCTTTATTAAAGGTAGATTGTTATAATTATCAGGAGTAATAAGCAACCATTCATTATGTTGGGAAATATAGTCTAAATCCCATTGTCGAGCCGAGAGAATATCGTCTTTTTTAGATAAAACGGTCAACTTCCTACACTGGGAGAACGATGCAGTTTTTAATCCTAAACCAAATCGTCCTAAATCATCTTTCTCTCTCAATTCATCAGGGTTTTTTGAGGCTAACCGCATAGCTTCGATAAGCTCTGTCTCTGACATGCCGATGCCGTTATCAAGCATACTGAACACCATTTCAGGTTCAGAAACAGTATGAATTGTAATGATTGACGCTCTTGCTGCGATGCTGTTATCAATAATATCTGCAACCGCAACTTCGTAAGAATAGCCTAAATCTCTTAAAGATTTTATAAAATTTTTGATATTAGGGGAAACAACTTCGCTTTTAGTCATAAGACATTTCTCAATACAGTTTTATCCACAAGAGAGTTTTATTATCTGTCTGAATATGGCTTCTGCCAATAACGGGGGTACCGCATTACCTATTTGTTGCTGCATTGATCTCAGCGTTCCTTTAAAGATAAAATCATCGGGAAAACTTTGAAGTCTCGCTGCTTCTCTAAGTGATAAGCCTCTATCCTCATCAGGATGTATGAACATGTTTTTTCTATAGTTTGCAATGACTATTGATGGTTCATTAGGATCCAACCTTTTATAAATTCCAGTATGGCAACGAGTTTTGTCCTTATAGTTCGTCATCAGTCTATCTGGAATAGCTTTCCAATTTTGTCCAGGTTTAATATGATGATATCGTTCAATTACATAATCTTGATTTCTTGAGACAAAATTTTGTTTTGCAGATCGAGAGTTCGCCCTCATCAGTCTAGCATATTTAGTCAACCCGCCAGGTTTATAAGGCGTTTCATCAATCTTATCTCCATTTTTTAAATTAGGCAGATCAGACAATGCTTTTTTCACCGTAACTCTTTTCTCGCAATTCGGAGCTATGTCAAATTTATGCTCATCTTTATTAGCAACAATAAAAAAACGGTTTCTAACTTGCGGAACCCCGAAGTCTGCGGCATTCAGAATATTAGAATAAGGATTTTTATACCCAAGCTTTACTAATGCGTTCTTTAAGTCTTCAGCTAACTTTCCGCCACAAAATCGAGTAAAACCCTCTACATTCTCAAAAACAACCCAATACGGCTTCAACTCTTTAACAAAACGAAGAAATTGTTTAAACATCCAATTTCTTGGATTTTGTAAATCTTCATCTCTTTTAATAAATGAATTAGAGAACCCCTGACATGGAGGGCCGCCAAACAGAACAAAAGGCTGCTTTGGAAATGTTCCAATGTCTGAAGGATCTACATTCCTGATATCTTCGTGGATGACTTCGGCTTTTTTATGATTAAATTGATACGTTTCTAATGAATATTTATCAACATCAACAGCGGTTTTTACCTGAATTCCTGCCTTTTCGGCTCCGAGACTAATCCCGCCAGCACCACTAAAAATATCAACTCCTATAAAAGATGTATTCTTCATATTTCTGATATTCATGACCTTTCTAAAATAGCATCCTCTATTTTATCAGCACACTCTTTTAAATTCTTCTGAATTTCTTTTCCCCAAAACCGCAACACAACCCATCCATCTTTTTCAAGAAATTCGGTAACAAGCCTATCTTTTTTCATATTGGATTCAATTTTAGGTATCCAATAGTCTCGATTTGATTTGATCTTCTTATGCTGTTTCTCCCAATTGAATCCATGAAAAAACTCGCTGTCGCAAAAAACCGCTATTTTCTGTCTGACAAACACAATATCCGGTTTTCCTGATAATTTTTTATAGTGAATTCGATATCTATAGCCTCTCCTCCATAGCGACTTTCGAAGGTTTACCTCAATTTTGGTATCTTTTGAGCGTATCGCCCTCATATTTTTTTTCCGCTGTTCTTTCGTCAGATTATCCACAACACTTATCTTTTATGGGGAGAAGGAAATATCATCCTCTACGTCAACGTTTAAGTTACTTGATATTGAAGAAACCTCCATCAGATTTTCCTGCTGCTACATGGGTATTATTTTTTATCTGCCCAAGAAAAATAGTGGACATTGTTATTATACTGCCATTTGTCTATTGATAATAGCCGCCATTCCACAATCATGTTTAATTTGAAACATTGATACCTGTAACCATCCAAAATGTCAAGAATAAAATATTGGAAATTTTAGCAATTCGGTTATATTTGAGGCAGTAGCTTCCATCACCTGCCAGATTTCCTGGACGGCGATTGCCTCGCCAAAGGAAGAGAAACCAATGCTGGCTGATTTTGCAGTATTACGGGTCAATGCATCATCCAGCAGGATAATTCGATCTGCATTTTCAAAAGCCAAAGCCATTGCCGCAAACTCTTCTGTTCAATGCATAATATCCCGCAGATCTGTCCTATCCATCCAGTGCTACATAATATTGAACATCTTCCTGAGCTTGAAATTTAACTTCACCGGTTTGAATAGTATTTGTATCATTGTTGATAGTTTCAGTCAGGCCATTGATATTCTTGCTGGTATAAACAGCGATAATCGTATCGAAATAACTCCCATGTGTATTGAATGTATAATTCATGGTGAAAAGAGGTGTCCAGCGCCACCAGACAGATATTCCTCCTTCATTGTCTGTATAATTTGGTTCACTCTCTTCTTTTGCCTCTGAATTGACCTGACATAAGTACCTCACCAAAAGTTTTTTAACATCCGCACTGGGCAAAAACAACAGCGCCAAGCGGCATTTCAAAGCTTCTTCAAAGTGGGTTATAAGATCAATTTGCAACAAAGGATCGGCATCTTTTGCAAACAGGACAGCCACATCCACATCGCTCGATTCTTTAGCTGTTCCTTTTGCCATTGATCCAAAAATCCAGGCAGCCATGACGGCTGCCTGTCTTGAACATACTTTGGCCACTATGGCCTCAATGTTTTCTATAGAAAGATGGCGGGGGCGGAAACTTGCCCTGCCATCGGGTATTTTATTAATCGGGAAATCCTTTATCGATAACTTATCCACACACGGTCTTCTTTCCAGTATCCGGGCTGTTGTTCGATGTTGATCCAGGAGCCTTCGACCCATTCGTTTCTTCTGTTGTAATGTGAAGGATTCCAGACTCTTTCATGAACAGGTGCGACCCATACTTTACGGACTTCCCAATGGCCATTTTTAGGTCTTTCGTGTCTTACTGGACGGCGGTGAGGAACATATTGCTGGCGATATGGCCGGGAAGAAGCCGGGTAATAGCAGGATGAATTGTTATAGCCTGCTGCACGGTTATTATTGCTGCTTCGACTGTTATTGAGGATAGCTCCGCCAAGAATTGCCGCACCCAGGCCGATAGCTGCTCCTTCCCATCGGTGTTTCTGCTTGGAGCCTGCAAATGACTGGGTTGTAAAAAGGCTTGCGCTGAATACGATAACAAGGATTGTGATGATCAGTTTTTTCATTTTTTATTCCTCCTGTTTTCCGGTTTTATTACATTAGACACCGGGAAAATAAAAAAGTTCAAAAAGAATTTGAAATATTGAACAATAAAAATCCATTTTGGTGTTTTGGTCCGCCGACAGTAATTGTCCCTCTGTTTCTTAATTGGATAACGGTCTGAAATGTCTGTCGTTTTTTCTGGAATATTGTCAGGCGCATACGGGCGCGATTATTTTTGACATCCAAAGGCGTTATGTGGAGTGTACGCCTGCCTGGCAGCACAGCCTTTCCAGTCTGGCCCAAGCCGAGTGTCATTCGGTTGTTGCCCAGCAGCTTATAAGATGAATATCTGAACACGGATCGAAGCCCTCTGATGTTGGCAGAAAGTCTGGGATCGACATGTTTAGGGCCGTTGGATGCCAGAATCGTTTTAACCTGAACTTTCATCCTCGGCCTGGCCCACGCATCTGACCCGGACGCATCGAAAAAGACCAGGGCGGTTATGAGCAAAACGGATAAGATCCATATGATTCGTTTTGGAGAGTTCATTGTTCGTTATCCTTTGTGATCCTTATTATCTATTGAGGCAGTTTCCTGAATCCATATGATGGTCTGCTGTTCATTGGGAGTTTCCATGATCATTACCGAAGCATAATCGCCTGATACGGAACTGACAAGAGCGCTGGGGCCAGAAATGCTGGCCGCTGGCTGCATGGAAAAAAAGAAAACCAGAACCACAGCGGCAAGCGTGCCTGCTGGTATGAGTACCTTTCCTGTTCCCATGAAGCGGGCAAGCCTGATCCACCAGGGCTTATTTCTTTTTTCCAGAGCATCAAAAAGCCGCTGATTCATAGGGCCAAAATTCGTGTTTTCAGCAGCCTGTTCAATATTTTTTGTGATCAGTGAGGAAATCTGGCCATGTGACATGACCTCTTTCCGGCAGGCTGGACACTCTTTTAAATGATCATCGAACATTGCGTATTCGTCCGAATCGAGTTCGTTATCCATCCAGGCGTTAAGCAGGGCATGATCGATTTTATGGCTGTTATTTTTCATTTTGCCCTCCTTTTAAAGGTCTTCAAATGTTTTTTCAAATGCCTGATTAAGTTGTCTGGTCAAAATAACCGGCCAGATTTTCTTTGAGGCGTTTTCTTGCATAAAAAATTCTTGATGACACAGTGCCTCGTTTAATTTTCAAAATATCTGCAATCTCATCATATGACAGACCATCTATTTCTCTCAACATGAATATTGCCCTTGCATCTTCCGGCAGTTTTTTCATCTGATCGAAAAGAATGGTTTTCATTTCCTTGTCCTGGAAAAGTTTTTCTGGAGCATAATCTTCTGATCCCAGTTCAGGATATATAAAATCATTGCCATCCTCCGATTCCACCGGTCGATGAAGCCATTTAAATCGGCGTTTCATTTTTCTGATCCAGTTCAAGGATTCGTTGACCGTCATCCTGTGCAGCCATGTGTAAAGGTTTGAATCCTTTTTGAAACTGCCGATATATCTGTGAACCTTGAGAAAGACCTCCTGCACAATATCAAGACTCTCCTCCCGCTCAAGGGTTATCCCGTAAGCGGTTTTGTAAAGTCTTTGCTGATATTGTTGAACCAGGAGAACAAAGGCTTCTTCACTACCTCTTTGAAGTCTTGCAACCAGCCTTTCCTCGTCCGATTCTTTGCTGTTTATTGTATTAGACACCGGAAAATATGAAAAACTCAAATAAAATTAAAATTTTTTATAAACTGACACATATGGGCTTTAATATCTAAAAATTAAAACCCAAGTTCCTGGCCTATCAGAACGACAAAAACATCGGTGAACATGGGCTTTCTGTGCAGAATGGCTGTAATCCGGCAGATGCGCTGGGGTGAATTACAATCACTGCAAAATCCGGTTTCGGCACAGGGCGTTTCCATATTAAGACTTTTTGCACGCATGGGGGCTGCTACGTCCTTTATTCGTCTCAAAGCTGAGTTAAGATCCTGAGTCACCTTGTTTATCCCGGCTGCTATAACCACTTTTTTGGGGCCGAAACACATGCCGTTTGTTCTGTTACCCACACCATCCACATTGACTATTTCGCCTGTTACGGAAATGGCGTTTGCACTGCAAAAAAAACAATCGCTCTGTCCTTGTTTTTTCCGGATATCCAGATCCTCTTCCCTGCTCAATCCCTGCTGCCAGTGATCATGGATTGTCTTTCCGTTTTCTTTAAGAGTTTCTATGACTCCTATCTTTCTTGTTGTGTCAGATCCTCCGAATCCGAAGCTTTCGCAATCTGCCACATAGCCGAGTATGAGTTTTTTTGCCTCATTGATATCAGATGCAAAATGAGCGTCAAATCCGTGTTTTTTGAGATTCTTCACACATTGATTCCCTGTTTTTTCCCACAGCCATTTTTTGTATGTATCATCCTGTATGACAGCATAACTCATTTTCAGTCTCCTTTTCCCTGCTTTGTCATCTCTTCGATTTTTTCATTGTAAAAAGTGATCACTTCTCTGCGGTAGAGCATACCGATGAGAACGCCGTGATCATCATCTGACACCACGGGCAGGCCGTCGATATTCTTGGTTGTCACCTTCCTGAGTACTGAATTGAGGTTATCAGACGGAGTGGTTACGATTATATCAGAGGTACACAGGTCTTTTGCTCTGATAAGGTGTTCGAGTCCTTCTGAAAATAGAACGCTTCGGATATCGGTACTCGAAAAGATACCGGTCAGCCGCTTGTTTTTGTCCATCACAGGAAAATAATGCTGCTTGGTTTCAGAAAAAAGTTGTTTGAATTCAAGGAAATTCATGTTTTCCGGGATCAACGTTACCTTTTTGAAAAGGTGGCTTAGATCTTCCACATGTATGGATTGCAGCACATCAATGAAAAATTCCCCTGCGTGGGCAGGTGATTCGATTTTGCTTTTCACCTGCTTTTCGTAAATTGTCCATCTCTGGGAAGCCAGGTACGCTACCGAACAGACAAGAAGGCTTGGCAAAAGCAGGTGATAAGAATTTGTCATCTCACTGACAAAAATGATGGTGGAGATGGGCGTATTGGAAACTGCCGTGAAAAAACCGGCCATGCCCACGATGATAAAGGGACCGGGGTGAGGCACAACACCAGGCATGATCTGGTTGAAGATCAGGCCCACAACTCCGCCCATAGCTCCGCCGATTACCACTGAGGGGCCGAAAACACCACCACTTCCTCCCGAACCGATTGAAAAGGATGTAGTTAAAATCTTGCCGAGAGCCAGAGAAAGCAGGAAAAGAATGGGCCATTGTCCCAGGGCGGATGTCATAGGGAGACCGGATGTCCAGTTGCCATAAATGGCGTTTTGTATGTAACCGTAGCCGAATGCAAGAGTGTGTGGAAGATAAAAGCCGACAATCCCGGTACATAGGCCGCCAATGGCAGGTTTTAGGAAATTCGGAATATTGAAAGCCCTGAAAATTTTCGTAACACCGTAAAATGCCTTTACATAAAGGATGCCGGTTCCTACCAGAACCAGGGCAAGAACCAGGTAGGGGCCCAGTTCCAGAGGATTTCTGAAATGAAAATCAGGTGATTCGAATAATGAACCCCAGCCGAACACAAGGCAGAACAGACAATATGCCACGACAGATGAAATCCCTGCCGGGATGATTACCTCGGATTCGAATTCCGGGTCTTTATATAGTACTTCGGCGGCAAAAAGAGCGCCTGCAAGTGGAGCGCGAAATATACTGCCGACACCGGCACCGATACCGGCTGCCATCATGATCCGGCGATCACGGTCGCTCAAACCGAGTTTTGTGGCCAGAAAAGAGCCGAATCCAGCTCCGATCTGAGCGATGGGGCCTTCCCTTCCTCCCGAACCTCCGGTTGTCAGAGTGATGGCGGATGTTATGGTTTTGACCAATGGAACTCTGGCCCGCATGAACCCGCCCTTGCGGTGGTAAGAGTCGATTGCAGCGTCTGTTCCGTGTCCTTCTGCTTCTGGTGCGAAAGTATAAACGATCCAGCCGCTTATGATTCCGCCCATTGCAGGCAGAAACAGCAGGAGCCATCTGGAAAAAGGAACATCCGACTGGGGCAGCAGGTGATGTTCTCCTGCTGGCGCTGGAGGTCTGTATCCAGCTACAAGATCCATGAAAACATGGACACCGACCTGGCAGAGATAATGAAATACCATGGAACCACACCCTGCTATGACTCCTATCAATATGAAATAGAAAAGCCACTTACCCGCATTGGTATAAGATTCCTTCATCAGTGAAAAAGTTGTCAAACCGCTCTTACCGGAAGCCATAGTTTACTCCAGTTCTTTGATTCCTTTATAGATATGCTCAAAAAGATCTTCCAGATTTTCCTCGTCAACGGAAGAAAAGGCCACCCTCAAGTCAGTTTTGCCGATGGAGATCAGGCCGATTTTGTAGTCATTCAACAGATATTGTCTGGCTTTTTCAGCATCCACGGTTTTTAGTTTGAGACACATGAAATACCCGGAGTTGAACGGATACATTTCCCAGGCATCTGCATATTTAGGATCAGCCGCTATTTTCTTGATAAGAAGTGCTCTTTTTTTAAGAATTTCAACCTTGAGTTTCTGTTCTTCGGCAAGATTGGGAGAGCGCAGAGTTTTCAAGACTATGGTCTGGCTCGCATGGCTTACATTGGATACTGTTCCGCGAATATTACCAGCGGTTTTTTTCTCCAGAGCTTCGTAAACCAGAGCGTAGTCAGTTTCGACAACTGTTCCATATGTAATAAAACCGACTCTCAGACCCCATACGAATATTTCCTTTGTAGCTCCGTCCAGCTTGACTGCGAGCAATCTCTTATGACTGTTGCAAAGACGTGCAAACAAGGATTCTTTTATGGGAGCTTCTTCGTATCGAAGTCCGAAATATGCATCATCTGTCACAGCGATGATATTGGTTCCTTCTTCAGCCACCCTGGTCAGTATTTCGACGATTTTATCGGCCTCTTTCTCGTTTATGGTATAACCTGTCGGGTTGTTGGGAAAATTTAGAAATACCACAACTTTGTAATTATTTTCAGCTTCGTTACGCACAGTTTTTTCGAAACCTTCAAGATTAAAGCCTCCATTCGCAAACATTGGGTAATTGCGGATATGGGTATCTCCTCTGACAGACATGACCATGTAATTATTACCCCACATCTTGTCTGGAAAGATTGCTACATCGTCAGGGTCAAGAAACATATCAGCAAACACGCTGACTCCGTGAGTAATGCCGCATGTTACAACCGGAAGGGATATGCTCCTGTCCTTTAAAGAAGCATTTTTCTTATACATCATGTCTTTCCACTCCCGGCGCAGGGTCGGAATACCGAAGGACGGCGCATAGGTCAGAGAATCGCTCGGCCTTATGTCGTTTAAATTGCCCATGACCGAAGGCAGGCACATGGTATGCAGGTTTTCGGTAGCTATTCCGATGGTGGCATTGAATTTATCATATGCTTTTGTCCTGGCTTCAGCGCTCTGGGACAAAATTCCCTTGGGAAAATAGAGCCGTCTGCCAGTTTTGGATAACATCTCGATTAAATAGGAGTTACCGCTCTTGATGATAGCGTTGAGTTCCTGGGCTGCCGGTGTGATTTCCATTTTTGATATTCCTTAATTGAACGGTGTTAATATCTTCTTGTTGATATGTGATAGAAAGATGGCGGGGACGGAACGAACCCCGCCCTACCACGAGGCAGGACGGAACCTCTGCCCTGCCATTCGGGTATTTTATTTACTGGAAAATCCCTTATTCTGTCTTATCCAGTCCAAAGGCCGTATGAAGTACTCGAACGGCAAGTTCTGCTTTGTCTTCGGCAACCACGCATGAGATACGGATTTCCGAGGTACTGATCATGATGATGTTGATATTTTCCTTTGCCAGCGCGTCGAACATCATGGATGCCACACCGGAATGGCTTTTCATACCCACACCTATGATCGAAACCTTGGCGATGTTTTCATCTCCTAAAACAGCCTCTGCCCCAATTTTTCGGGCTATTTCTTTTTCGAGTGACAGGGTCCCCTTATAATCATCTTTGGAAACAGTAAAGGTCATGTCTGTGGTTCCGCCTGCCTGGGTATTCTGAATGATCATGTCAACATTTATATCCGCATCTGCAACAGGTGTGAAAACAGCGGCTGCTATACCGGGCCGGTCAGGAACTCTTTTAAGAGTGATTCTGGCTTCATTCTTACTGAAGGTAATGCCGGAAACCACCGGACGTTCCATATCATTTTCGCCGTTTACCACCATTGTGCCTTCCTCCTCATTAAATGATGACCTTACATAAACCAGAACCTTATGCTTCAAGGCGAATTCCACAGAGCGCTTGTGTAAAACTTTGGCTCCCAGGCTGGCCATTTCGAGCATTTCATCGCATGATATAGTATTGATTTTTCTGGCTTTATCACAAACGTTTGGATCTGCTGTGTAAATGCCGTCCACATCTGTGTAGATTTCGCACATATCAGCTTCAATAGCTGCGGCTATCGCTACTGCGGATGTGTCGGAACCTCCCCTGCCCAGAGTGGTGATATTACCATATGCGTCACATCCCTGGAATCCGGCTGCTACAATGATTTCTCCCCTGTCGAGTCCGCTTTTTATTCTGTGTGCGCCTATATCGACTATCCGGGCATCACCAAAATTACAGTCTGTTTGAATATCTGCCTGAAATCCGAGCATGGACTCAGCTTTGTAATTCATACTTTTCAATGCTATTGCCAGAAGAGCTGCTGTGGTCTGTTCCCCGGTGGATAGCAGAACATCAAGTTCTCTTTTGTCAGGCATATCAGACAAACTGCCTGCCATGCCAATCAGCTTGTCTGTGACTCCTGACATGGCTGAAAGGATAACCACGACTTGATTGCCTGCATCATATGTTTTTGCCACCCGTTCTGCAACATTTTGAATCCGCTTTGTATCTGCCACGGAAGTGCCGCCGTATTTTTGTACGATTAGCGCCATCGTTACTCCATACTTATTTCTAAATGTACTGTTATTTCCGCACTTTTTGCATATTGTACGGATAAAGACTCCAATTTTTCTATCCTCCTCCTGCCCGCATCGGAAGAAAGACAATACATTATAAAGTTGCAGCGGTTGAAAAAACAATACCACACGACCATATGGTTTATAAAAAAAGATCTGTAGTCGTTTAAGTGTAAAATTGCAAGGAAAAAAAGAGGTTGGAACATGTTCTGGCAAGGGTTGCCATTTGATGGAAAAACCCCGTTTATGGTTAAACGGGGTTTTATCTGAAAGAATAAAAGACTGTTGTTATCAATGCCCGCGTTTGGATGCTTTGATGGGATTGACTTTAGCTTTTTTAGCTTTTGGCTCTTCTTTAACATGGGTTGCTAAATTGCAGTTTCCGTTTTTCCATTTAATGGCAGGCTCAGGATGCGAATTACAGTACCAGCCAGTTTCCAATTGAGCTTTTCTGCTGCATCCTTCACATTTATCGATTGTTGTATAACACATACCGCCGTTATAGCTGCATCCTTTGGCGGTCATTAAATTGCATTCGGCTCCCTGCCGGATAGTGGTACAAATCATATGAAAAAAATCCTCCCTTGATCTCAAATTCGATAGAGCGGTCTTGATCCTGCCGCTCGAAAAATAAAATAATATAATTTAGCCGTTTTGGCTTGTCAATAATTTTTAATTTTAATTTCATTTTTTGTGATTGTGCTGTTTTGCATAAGATAGAGCCTGAGTCAGAGCAATTCATTTTCAAGAATCTGAAAAAATTTATCTTTCGCATATTTTTCGATCCAGGGCTTGTGTCCGCATTTTTCAAGCAGGAAAAATTTGAAATCCGCAAGAATTCCAGATAAAGGCTTTACAACTCCTCTGGCCGGATGGGGATCATAATCACCATGAATAGCGACAACCGGGCATTCGATTTTTTCCCCCATTTTCAAAAGCTCCCCGCTCATCCTCAACTTTGCCCCATCATTGAACACGTTCTTGAATATATCGAACTGATAATCAATTTTTTCAGGTTCACAGGGTATGGGTTCATATACGTCAGCTTTCGAGAATATTGCTCCGAACCGTGCAAAGGCTGAACTTTTATCCTGAAGCTCCGGGTCATTTAAAACTTTAACAGCCGATTCGAACATGGCTCTATCTTCCTTGTCAAGCCGGTTCAATCTGATTTCTTGAATTTTTCGAGCATCTTCGGACTTAAACGGCCCGCTTCCGACAAGAATCAGTTTTTTCACGTAACCAGAATGATTAGCCGCGAATATGAAACTGAGCCATGCTCCCCAGGAAAAGCCGATAAGAGTTACGGGAAGGTCTGCTTTTTTTTCAAGCACATCTCTTAATTCTTCAACCTGCCCCATAAGCGATGCCGCAGTCTGGAGAGGCTCCAGAACTCCGTGTCCTGTTGCTGCAAGTTTGTGGGCCAGAGGGTTCATTTCACCTCCCGCACCAGGGCCGCCGTGGATTGCAGCGATTTTAAAAGGGGGAAAACCGTGTTTTTTGAGGTTTTTCATGAGCAATTATTACAAACAGCTTATTAATTGTTCAAGCATTTTGCGCCTTAAATTCGGCTCTCAACTGTTTAAGAGTCATTTTCAATGTCCTGATGCCGCTTTCAATAAGTTTGCTTCTGGGAGTGACAGGATATTTAAGAATATTTTGCATCAAACGAATTTCACCAACCAACTCGCCTTTTTTGAATCCTTTATCCAGCCCTTTAGCCATGCCTTTATCCAGCCCTTTAGCCATGCCTTTGTCCATACCCTTAGCCATACCTTTGTCCATACCCTTAGCTATACCCATCTGGATAAGCTCCTGGCCTGCAACGGTTTTATCAAGTGGTGTCAATTCAAGCATTGTCTGTATCTCCTTTATTGTCAATTTTGGAAATCTTTGCAGGATAGCGTATTCCAACATTTCTGTCAGAAGCTTCATGTCTCTTTTAGACAAATTCATTGCATCCAGTTCCGAATTCCATTGATGGACATTTTCAGATAAATCCTCTTTATTGGAAAGCGTCAGTGGTTTCAGGACTGTCAGCGCTCCTGCCTTTCCTTTTACCTTCTCAAGATAATCTGAAAGGTTGCCTTTGATCATCCGATTGGGACGTTTGCATGATAACTGGCAATTGTCTGGATCATATTTTTCATCCAGAAAGAGAACGATGATCACAAACGGGGTCGTGCTTGGATTCTGCTCGTACCATGTGCATACTTCCCTGAAAATTCTCCAGAAAATTTCGTTATCATTATAACCCTGGACTTCGAGAAAAATGTTGGGTCCTTCTCCGTCCGTTCTTTTGAAAAAACCGTCAAAACGTTTTTCAGAGGTCTTGACCGTGATGCTCTCAAAAGAATATTTACCTTTAATCTTCAGCCGCATAAGTTGAAACAGGCTGCGTGGATCGAATTTGAATAACTCGTAAAATAAAGTGTCTGTTTTCATATAATATCCGCTGGTTGCTGATCGCTAAGAGATGTTCGCCACTGTCAAAAAGGCCATCCGTCTTTTGGTCTCTCGCTGCAAAGGCTTTCTGCAGTTTTTGTAATTTTTCATTTTTTTCGGAATATCATCTTTCCCATTTTCATATAATATAACTGGTATGAAGGAAAAAAGCAATGCCAGGTTTTCCAGAATTTCAGCGGTTCAGAAGCATGGAAATGATGGGCAAGGCGATATGTTTTTCAATCTTCTTTCAAGAATGCGGATCTCCCGATTGACTTCAGGTTTAAATGCATATCTTCCCAATTGCTTTCGGTGTTAAACAGCCAGAGAACCCGGGTTTTCCGGTTTGCGGGTTTTCTCGGCACAGGCGCAAAGCCATCTGTGAAAACGATAAGTCCGTCATATTCCCGGTTTTCATCAATATATTCGATCACTGCCGTAAAGTCAGTGCCGCCTCTGCCGAGTACGCTTATATCCCTGCGTGCTTTTTTCAAGGACATGGCTTCACCCTTAATTTCCGTATCAAATTGGATTACATCCACACATTGAAGTCCGTATTTGAAAAACTGGTTGATGACGGAAAAACCACGAGCCAGATCTTTACTGTCAACGGAACCGCTCACATCCACGGCAAAGAGGAGCCGGGTAGCAAAATCCCGACGGCTGCCCATGTATTGAAATCCATACCGCCGGCTGGGTTTCATGCGGGTGAGTACCCGGTTTGCCGACAGGATGGATGCACGGAAATGACGCAGGATGGCCCGGTAATCGACCTTGGGTTTCAAGGTTGCCAGTATCCGTTCCTGGATTTGTCCGGGAATCGTTCCCCATTGATTGGTATCTCTTGCCATTTCGATTTTTTCGTTGATATTGTCAGTGATCAGTTCATCCCGATCCCAGTCAAGAGTATTTTCCTTGCCGATTTTTTCGGCATCTGCATAGATTTCTAAGCTATATTTATTTCCTTCTGGCTGGTCTGTACTCTCTTTTTTCTCTTCGTCAGGCTCGGATTTACCGGCTTTGGATTCATTATCCGAATCTTTACCATCGTCGGTTTTGGTTTGTCCGTCCTTTTGATTTGTTTGGCCATCAAACTGACCATCAGCCTGGCCTGTTTGAGTCTGTAATTTGTAATAATAAAATTCGAAATACTGCCGGTCAAATTCATCCGTGCCAAACAGATCACGGGCAAAGGGAAAGGGAAGGTCTGTACGAAGATATTCCTGGATTGTTACATTGCTCGCCAGCCACGCCAGTTTCTGGTTCTCCTTTCGCCTTGTATATGGATGTTTCAACAGGATACGCATAGCCTCGCATCGCAGGACAGTGTCGAGTCGATGCTTGTTCAGGGACTGGATGAACAAAGGGTTATATTCGATCCTGCCCCGGCCTGACCGGATAGTCTGTATTCTGGGTTCGACAATAAGGTTGTGGGTGGTCCAGATCGAAAAGAATAATGGATCGGTGATAAACCACCTTTCCACAGCCATGCCGATCCGATCTCGTGCGGATTTCAATGCCATGCCTAAACCTTGATCCCCTGAATATAATCGGTCAGTAAAGTAATCAGATCCAGAGATTCTGATGCAAAGACCATCACGTTTTCATAACCGGGATTTTCCATCATGGATGCTATATGCGCGACCGGTTCCCGATTTTTATTTTTTTGCAGTTCTTTGAGATAAGCCAGCAGATTTTTTCGAATTTTAGTTTCCTGTTCAGCTTTGTATCTGCCGTTGTTTATGTAGAGAACTATATGTTCATTGAGCAGGATTAATTCCTGAAGCGAAAGCTTTTTCAGCTTTTTTTTGTACTTGCCGAATTGCAGCAGTATCTGAGCGGCTGTCACTTTTTCAATACTCGCCAGGCTCTGCTTGAAAGCAAGGGCTGCAGGAATGCCGACCATGCCTGCTATGATCTTGATTTTTGTGTCATCAATCTGCTTTACATTTTCGATGAATTCGGAAACTTTGACCCATGCCCTACGATCTGAAGTCTTGACCAGCCCGGATTTTACCCCGAATGTTTCTGGATTTACGCCTTCGCCGTCCAGATGATGCCGGTTCTTCTGGATAAACCCGATCACACGCGGATCTTTTTCGTTTTTACCGGCCCATGAAAGCCAGTCTTCCACAGTGGGCGCGAATTCATAAAGATTGAAACGGGAAACCAGGGCAGGATCAAGGTCGGTCAGTTGATATTCATCTCCCTCGTTTACAGCCGAGATCACAATGCTTCCAGCCGGAAGTTGTTTGCCGGCAAGTGTTTTGTTCAATGCCAGATCCTGCACTGCCTGTAAAATTTCAGGTCTTGCCCGATTGAGTTCGTCTAAAAAAAGTACAATGGGTTTTCCGTCATCCGGCCACCAGTAGGGCGGAAGAAAGAGGGATCTGCCCGTTTCCTCATCTTTGTGCATCAACCCGATCAGATCGCCGGGATCACTCATCTGTCCACAAAAAAAAGGAATGACTGACATCTTCAACTTACGGTAAAACCTTGTGATTATTTCCGATTTGCCGATCCCGTGCTTTCCGATCAGCATGATATTTTGATTAGCGGGAGTCTGTCTGAGTACTTCGTGCAGTTCCGCTGTATCGATTCTTATGCTCATATATTAACCTTATATTGGATAGAAGTGCCTGTGCAAAAACCACCCTTGCAGAGATTGCGATTTTTTTTGCACAATTACATATTCACCTGCCTTTCCTGTGCAGATTAAAAAGAGGAAATCACTTTTAAAGTGATTCATGGCTGATCCACCTGAAATAATAAGAGGAAACGCTTTTGATTTTAAACTTAATCCCCTGCTGCCTCAATTCCCGCAAAGAGAGAATGGTCGAACGCAGGTTGGGAAGTATTTTCTGGAATTTAGAAAAAGGGATAAACAGTTCAATACATTCATTTTCCTCTATTTTCACGAAGAGTTTCAGTTTGACCGTATCTGTTTCCGTACAGAAATCGAGTTTTTCCTCTTTTGCGAGTTTCCGGATTTGCGCGAGAATGGCCTGTGTTTTGAATTCACGTACCTTATTCCGTTTGATCCTGAGTGCTTCTTTGCGTTCGATCTGTTTTCGGCAGGAATCGAGAAATGCAATAATTTCATCGATTGCGGAAACCTTTGCATTCATTGAATAGTACTCATCAATGACCAGATAGCGCTGATCATCAAGACTGAGGTCGAATGTACTTCGATTGCGATATCCATATCCATGCGGTTCCAATATCGAAAGCTCTAAAATATATTTGACCTTTTCCGCCCGTCGATAATAGCTGCCTTTACCTGTTTTAACATCATCAAATGCTTTCAGCCGTTTCTCAATACTCTTTTTCAGTTCTTCGCTTTTTCCAGGTTCAACCCGGATCGGATTTTCTTCTGTAAAATGTTCCCTGAATAGTTTTTTTATAGTTTGCTTGTGAATACTCATAACTTAATGATACCCTTGTTTTTATTCGGAATCAGACTTATTTTCGACTGCATGCAAAAATGATCCTGACATTCACTTATTTTCCGTTTTTTTCAAAATCAGATTTCATTTTACCCTCTTTCAGCAGGCTTACAACCGCCTTTGCATTTTTTCATAAGCCTCACATCACTTGCCTCTTGTTTTAATAACCGCGTTAAGATACGAGTGCAAGGAAATATCTTTAAAGGTACGGGTGAAGTCTCAATTCTCTTCAACCCCCAGTTCCCAGACAGAATTATCCCAAGTTTCCAGGAACTGGAAAACAGGGTTATTCCGGAAAAAAATGTTGAATTGAATTCGGATTT